>JASJCD010000118.1 GCA_030066135.1 Desulfobacterales bacterium
AAGGGCCATCCGCCATCGGTCTTGAATACCCTGAAGGCACGCCAAGACGGATGCAAAAGTTGATTCTGGCCGCGATCGTGTTAAGTTGAATGCTATCCGGCACCTTTCCCGGTCTGAACGATGCAAACCTATCGGCGCCACCCATGTCCAAGCGGAGGGAGAACAACATGAAAACCCGCCAAATCCGAGAACTGATGGTACCCATCACCGACTATGCCACCATTCATGCCGACGCTACGATCGGAGAAGCTATTCTGGCCCTTGAAAATGAGAACAAGCGTCACGGCGATAAGCCCTACCGGCATCATTCGCTGGTGGTCATCGATGCCAATCGACATGTGGTCGGTCGGTTGAGCCAGATCGATATCATGCATGCCCTGGAGCCCCGCTACAGAGAGGTGGGGGAGGTGCGCTGGATCGGGCAGTCGGTCTTCAGCCGCAGCGCGCTGGTCGCCCTGCGGGAGACGTTTCAACTCTGGGAGCAGCCTATCGAAGACATTTGCCGGAACATGGGCGACGTCCACGTTCGCGATTTCATGCAATTTCCCCAAGAGGGCGAGTTCGTGGAGGACACCGACACCATGAATGTGGCCGTCCACCGGATCGTCATGGGCCGCCACCACAGTCTGCTGGTTACCCACGATAAGGAAATTGTCGGTATTCTGCGATCCACCGATCTTTTCAATACCTTCTACGAAATGTTGGCGGCCTGCCAAATGCAATAGTTCGATCCGCGGTCGATGCGCCCCATCGACCACAGACCCGATATTCGTGTTTACATTCCGCCAGCACCCGTTTAATGTCGGCCTGGTGCCGCATTGTTCAGGGTGTGTTTCCGACACCATTACCCTTCGGCTTCTTTGGGGAGATCCGCATGCTCGGACAAAAGATCGTTAACCGTGACGGATTCAGGATTGCCATCGAGGTCGTTCCGCCGGCCGGACCCGATGCGGTACCGCTGCTGACCGCCCTTGCCTCGCTCGCGCCCCTTGAGTTGGATGGGTTCAGCGTGGCCACCAACCCCGTGGCCAAACCGCGCATGAGCGCTATGGCCCTATGCAGCCTAATTCAGCAGCAGACGGGGCGACCGGCAGTTCTGCATTGCACTTCCCGCGACCACAACCGCCTGAGCCTCCAGGGCCTGCTTTGGGGCGCGCGGGCCTTGGGCATAGAAACGGTGCTGATCACGACGGGAGACTACGTGGCCCTGAAGGACCGCATTGCCACCACCGACGTGCGCGATGCCGACACATTCGGGCTGGTGGCCATGGCGCGCGAGGCCGGCCTCTGTGCCGGCGTCGTCTTCGACCCTTTCGTGGTGACTGACGGCCTTGTTCGGGCCGTTGCGCGTCTGGACCAGAAAGTCCAGGCCGGGGCCCAGTTCGTGGTCACCCAACCGGCGTACGATGAAGCCGGGGCCGACCTGCTGGCTGAGGCCACGGCCCGCTGCGGTCTGCCGGTGGTCATGGGCATCCTGCCTTTGCGCACGCCCAAGCATGCCGATTTTCTGCATGACAAGGTCGCGGGCATTGTGGTTCCCGAATCCGTGCGTCAATCCATGCACATGGCCGCGGACCCGGTGGCACAGGGCAATCGCAATGCCCGCCATGTACTGACATTGGCCCGCGAACGCTTTGCGGGCGCCTGCATCATGCCACCGTTTGACCATTACGAAACGCTTTTTGACATCCTGGGAGAACCGCCCGACGGTCCGGATGCATGAGCCTGCGCTACAAGTTCAAAAAGGCCCGTAAACTGCTGGCCGCCCTTACCCCGGAAGAGCACGCCGAGCTGACGCGTATCTGCGAGACCGTCCGGCAATCCCAGGAAACCCTTCTCGCCAATGCCGGAACAGCGATGCAGCAATGCCTGCACAACTGCGAGGGTCTCTGCTGCCGCAACGCCCGGGTGGATGACATCATCGGCCTCTGGGATCTGGTTTACATTCTGGCCCTGAGACCGGATCTGACCGCAGACATGGCCGCGCGGGTCGAACGCGAAGCACCATTCTACTCCGCCGACTGCATGTTTTTAGAGGGAGATACAGGCCCCTGCATCTTCACACCGTCCATTCGGCCTGAAGTCTGCATAACGACCTTCTGCAGTGGCGACGGGACCATCCAAAAGGAAATCCGCCGGGTCAAACGACAATTTTTTAAGCTCAGCTGGTTTTTCTACTGGCGTAAACCACGGGCGGCCTTCAGGATGCTCGGGCGTCTCTCCAAAAACGGCGGCTCAGGGGCAACCTTTCCAGGCCCGGCGCCTTCAAAAGGAACCCGGGTCGTGAATCACGGCCACACCCGCGGAGAGAAGCATGACTGACACCCCCCGTCCAGATGCGGCGCTGGCGACCATCCTGGCATCGGCTTTCGGCAGCGGCGACGGTGCCTACGCCTGGAAAAAAGAAGCATTGCCTGATGTTATCGACGCGTTGACGGCTGCGGGTCGGGCCGTGGTGGGCGGCGAAGTGTGGGGCCTGCAGGGTTTTGAGATCCTGGGCGCCGTACCCACCAGGCGGGGCCCCACCCGGATATTTGCCTGGAGTGCGCCGGGCAAGTCCCCGGATACGGACTGGCCGACCTTTCTGCACCAATGTGTACGTTACGCGCATGAGGCCATCCGGAGATTGCGGGCCGAGTCGGAGGTCGCCCCCGAGTTCAGCGACAAGCTTGTCTACCACCTGCAGTTTTTTTCACAGGAGGAATATCCGCATCCACCGCTGCAGCCCCGCTGACAGCACACCGCCAGGATGTCTGTACCTCGGCCGGTGGCGGGTTTTGAAATCCAATGACCGCCTTTGTGATCAAAACCATAGGACTGCTGATTGTATTATGTCTGGCCGGCACCGTGGTTCTCAGACTGCTGGTCGTGCGCCCGCCCGCGGGAACGCGCCCCGACACCAAAGAAATCGCTCCCCACATCGCGCGGGAGGGAAATCTACGCGCCCATGTGCGGATGCTCTCCGAAGCACTGGTGCCCCGCAGCTGGCGTCATCGGGCCAACCTGAAACGGGCGGCCGACTATATCGCTGACAATCTGCGACAGAACGGGGCGCACGTCGAAATACAGTCCTTCCACGCCGCCGGTAATACCTACGACAACATCCTGGCCGCTTTTGGTCCGGACCGGGAGCCCTGGATCGTCGTGGGCGCCCACTACGATGTGGCCGGCGACGGACCGGGCGCGGATGACAACGCCAGTGCGGTGGCAGGCCTTCTGGAACTGGGGCGCCTGCTGGGGGCGCAGCCCCCGAGCCGGCGGGTGCTGCTGGCGGCCTATTGCCTGGAGGAGCCGCCTTTTTTCGGCACTTCCGAGATGGGCAGCGCTGTCCATGCCCGATCTCTCAAGCGGGACGGACGCCAGATCGAACTGATGATCTGCCTTGAAATGATCGGCTATTTTTCGGATGAGCCCGGCAGCCAGGGCTTCCCCTTTCCCCTCCTGCGGCTGTTCTACCCCTCGAGGGGCAACTTTATCATGGTGGTGGATCGCATGATCTCCACGCATGGGCCGCGCATCCGTGATGCCATGCAGCCGGCAACACCCCTGCCCGTGTATTCGATCAATGCGCCTTCATTTCTGTGGGGCATCGGCCTGTCCGATCATCGTAATTTCTGGAAAAACGGTTTCGATGCCGTCATGATCACCGATACGGCCTTTTACCGCAATCGGGCTTACCACACGCGCGGCGATACCGCCGACCGGCTGGACTATGCGCGCATGGCCCGCGTGGTCGACGGCCTTTTTCTCTGCATGCCGACCCAATCACCGGAAGCTTCGCCCCACACGCCGTAACGCAAAAAGCCCTCGCATTGCGGCCTTGCCTTTTGTTGCGGCTGGCCGGCGGTACGCCACCCTATCCCTTGCGATCCGGAACGATGTGAAGTAAGTGGTAGCCAACGCCGCCGATCCTGCAGCCCCTATCCAGTGGCGGTCATGATTGCGTTCGGCGCTGCGCACGCCGATACCGCCAGGCCGGTGGAGATAACCTGAAACAGAGCGTATTTTGCGATGGACGCCGGGAGATGACCCATGCGCGGGGCGGGAAAATGAAGTGGTCGCCCGCTAAAGCCGCTGTGCTCTACAATGCCAGGGCTGGACAGGGTCGGGGACAGGCCGTCGCCGACCGGGCTGCCCGGTTCATGACGCAGCGCGGGTGGCAGATTGTTGATCGGCGGCCGACCCCCGCGGCCGCGAGCGATCGCCGGGCGCTGGTATGCAAGCTGGCGGCCCGCACCGAGCACCTTGTGGTGGTGGGCGGTGACGGCACACTGCGTGAAGCCGCCGCCGCTATTCATGCCCATGCCCTCAAAACCACGCTGGGCTTTATACCCATCGGCAACGCCAATGTCATCGCCCGGGAATTGGGTATCCCCCCCGAACCTTCCCAGGCCTTCCATATTCTCGTGGCCGATCGCGTCCTGGCCGTGGATGCCGCCCTTATCACGCCTGGCGGGCCACCCGGCGACCCTGTTTTTTTCCTGGCCATGCTAGAAATCGGGTTCGGGGCCGCGGTGATCCACAGGGTGCATCGCTGGCGCAATCGCACCTGGCGACACGTCTACCGCATCTGGGGCGATCTGCTCTATGTCCCGGCTGCTCTGTGGTCGCTGCGTGATCCGCGGCATCCCTTTTTCCGGATGCGGATCGACACCCGCCCCGCGAGCCTGGATTGCCGCCTGGCGGTGATTGCCAATACGCGTACCTATGCCAAGGGCTGGTCTTTCACTCCCCGGGCGTCGCCCACGGACGGCATGCTCGACGTATTCGGTCGGCAATGGGTGGATCCCGCGGCAGTAATCCGCAGTTACGCGCGCGCCTGGCGCACGCGCACCATCCAGGCGCCTGATGTGTGCTATCGAAGAGGCCGTCAACTGTCGGTCAGCGCGGCGCAGCCCCTTTGTCTTCAGGCGGATGGTGAGCCGCTGCCGCCACTGATGCGATTTGACGTCAAGGTCCTGCCGCGGGCCATTCGAATTCTGGTGCCGCGGCCGAACACGACCAAAGAACCCAGCCGATAATGGCATAACCCCCCTTAAGGAGGACGGGTCCAACCATGAAACCATCCCTTTCCGAATTGATGGCGTTTGCCGTCGAGACCGCGCACGATGCCGGACGCCTCACCCTGGGGTATTTCCAGGCCGGTGTCCAGCCCGAATTCAAGGCCGACGATTCACCCGTAACCGTGGCTGATCGCCGGGCCGAAGAACTCATTCGACAACGCATTGCCGCACGCTATCCGCACCACGCCATCGTGGGCGAAGAATACGGCCATTCTGAAAGCGACAGTGATTTTCGCTGGATCGTCGATCCGATCGACGGTACCAAGGCATTCATTCGCGGCGTACCGCTCTACGCCGTGCTGATCGGGCTCGAGATCGAAGGCCGCTGCGAAGTGGGCGCGATTTACTTCCCGGCCCTGGATGACATGATCTACGCCGCCAGCGGCAAGGGCTGCTACTGGAACGGCCGCCCGGCCCGCGTTGCGGCCACCGACCGCCTGGAGCGCAGCTATCTGGCCTTTACCGGTGCGGAAAACTTTGACCGCTACGGACGGCTGGATGCGTGGCAGCGACTCCTCAAAAGCTGCTATCACTGTGTGGGCTGGTCGGATGCCTACGGCTATGCCCTGGTGGCCACCGGGCGTGTTGAGATCATGCTGGACCCGGTGCTCAATTCCTATGACTGCGCCCCTTTTCCGCCCATCATGCGGGAGGCCGGCGGCTATTTCGGCGACTGGGAAGGCAACGAAACCATCTACGCCAACGAAGGGCTCTGCACGACCCAGACGCTGCTGCCCCAGGTGCTGGCGGTGATCAACGCGAAACCATGAATGCCGTGATTTCCGAGATTGGGGTCGAACCGGTAACGATCAAAGCGGCCGGTGACGATCAAGACGCACTACTGGCCCTGCTGATCCGTCAGTCCTACGCCGATGTGGCCCGACGCTTCGCGATTACGCCCCAGAGTGCCCCCGCCCATCCATCCGCCTGCACGGCGGACTGGATCCGGTCGGACCGCCTTGAAGGGGTGCGCTATGTTGTGGCCGCCTGCGGGGACATGCTTGTCGGCTGTGCCGCCCTCAAAGCGGCCACAGCGGAAACTTTCTATCTCATGCGCCTGGCGGTGCTGCCGCTGTTCCGCCGACAGGGCATCGGGCGCCGTCTCGCGCAGCATGTCTGCCGGCAGGCACGGCGGGCGGGCGCGGCGGAGATGAGCGTCGGCCTGATTGCCGCGCAGGAGGAGCTGGCCGCCTGGTATGGACGATTGGGATTCGAGGCTGTCGCGCGTCGCCGGTTCGATCATCTGCCCTTCGAGGTCCTGCTGATGCGCCGCCATCTGGGTTCTGCCAAGGACCGGCATCAGCCCCTTGGATCCGGGAAGAAATCTCCATGCCCCTAACCATACGCCCTTTTCAGGAAGAAGACACCGAGGACGTCATTGCCCTTTGGCAGGCCTGCGGGCTGGTCGTGCCCCAGAACGACCCCCGTGCCGACATTCAGCACAAGATCCGCTTCCAACCCGATCTCTTTCTGGTGGGATGCGAAGCTGAAAGCGGCCGTCTCCTGGCGACGGCGATGGCCGGTTACGAGGGCCATCGCGGCTGGATCAACTATCTGGCTGTCGCGCCGGATAGCCGCCGCCAGGGGATCGGGAGGGAAATGCTGGCCACGGTCGAAGCGCGCTTGCGGGCCCTGGGATGCCCCAAGATCAACTTGCAGGTGCGGGGAAGCAACACGGCGGTGATTGCTTTTTACCGCCGCCTCGGCTTCCGGGAAGACGAAGTGGTCAGCCTGGGAAAACGTCTGAATTAGTTTTGATCTAAACCCTCCACCTCTGGTGGAGGACCCGGAAAGGTTCTACCGATCCAGGGTATTGTTTTGAAAGGTATGTTCATTTTCTTTCACGGGAAAGAAAACGAACCAAAAGAAACCGCCGTGTCCCGCTTGAACCTGCGCGTCGCCACGTCGGTCGGCGCGCGCGGAGACTCGCTTCGCTCAGACAGGTCCGCGCGCTTAATCCGCCCGCCGTGGCGATGCTCGGCGCGGGACAAAGGGTAAAAACCTGAAACCCAAATAGACTGCTTAAGTCCCCCCACCGGGGGGATAGCTGATGCTTCCCGCTCTGCGGGAGGAGCCTCACCATGGGGCCGAATTTATTCTGTCGCTTGGGCCCTTATCTGGTGCTGGGGGTTTGGTAGCATTCCTCGCATGACGTCGTAGGCCTCCGGTTTGCGAACCAGCTCACCGCAGCCGTAGAGCAGAAAGTTTCGAAATAAGGGGAAGCCTGGCGATCCTCGCAGCTTATACCAGCCCCTGAATTCAGAAAGAACCGTGTGCGATTCTCAATCTTGAGCACACGATCGGAGAAAAGGGGCCATCGGCTGACAGCAGGCCATTTCTTTATCTGACGCGCAGGCTTATGCGCCTTCGCCCCCGTCATCTAAGGTGCAGACAGCCTCTGCCGGCGCCTTGCGCCGCAGCACGATAATGAGCGTCATGCCCACCACAGCGCTCAGGGCGGACCCCGTCATGATGCCGACCTTGGCCGCATCCAGCAGTTCTCCGGACAGGGCCAGCCCGCCAATGAACAGGGCCATGGTGAAACCGATGCCGCCCAGAATGCCACCGGCGGCAAGCACCGGCCAGTCAGCCCCGTCCGGCAGGCGCGCCAGTTTGAATTTGACCGCCAGCCAGCTGAAAACAAAAATGCCGAGGGGTTTGCCGATAAAAAGACCGGTCATGACCGCCACCGACACCGGGTCGCGGAGTACCGTAAAATCAAGGGCCACGCCGGCGTTGGCCAGCGCGAAAAGCGGCATGATGATAAAGCCGACCCAGGGCTGTAATTCCGTCTCCAGCCGCTCCAGGGGTGAAAGGGCATCCCGGGCCGAGCGCTGCATCTGGCTAATCAGGGCATAGCGCTCGGCCCCATTGGGATTGCAGACTTCGAGTTCTTTTATTGTCCGCTGGATGACAAGATTGAAGCGTTGCGGGCTGACCCAGCTGCGAATGGGCGTCATCAGACCGATAATCACCCCGGATACGGTGGCGTGGATACCGGAAGCGTGAAATTCAAACCAGATCCAGAAGCCCATCAGTAGATAGACCAGGTTGTTGCGAACACCGAGTTTCAGAAGGGTCACGAACAGGGCGATGCCGGCGAAACTCAGGGCCAGGGCCTGATAATTGAGGGCTTCGGAGTAGCCGATGGCGATCACCAGAATGGCCCCGATATCATCGGCAATGGCCAGCGTGAGCAGCATCACGCGCAGGCCGTTGGGCAGCCTGTTGCCCAACAGGGCCATACAGCCCACCACGAAGGCAATATCCGTGGCCATGGGAATACCCCAGCCCCGCTCCCCCGGCTCTCCAGCCTGAAACAGCAGGTAGATGGCGGCGGGCACCAGCATGCCGCCCAGTGCAGCCGCAATCGGCAGGGCCGCCTTTTTGATGTCGCGAAGCTCGCCCAGGACGATTTCACGCTTGACCTCGAGCCCCACCACAAAGAAGAAGATGGCCATCAAGCCATCATTGATCCAGAGCTGAAGCGGCATGTGCATGGCCACGTGGCCCAGTTCGAATCCGAAGGACTGTTGCCAGAATCCGAGAAAGGCTCCGGATAGAGGCGAATTGGCCAGAACAAGCGCCGCGATGGCGGCAATCAGCAGGACAAGGCCGTCGGCCGATTCCACCAGAAGGAAGCGCTGAAAGGGATCGGAGATGACGCAGATGGGCTCTTTCAAGGATGGGGGGACTTCATTTGATTTGATCCATTTCATATTCATTGATCAGCTCTCGGTTAGCGGCAGTCCGGTCCCCGTTGTCAGCCGCAGGCGTCACCCGCTGGCCAACGGCCGCGGTAGAGTATTAGATACCGGCGGTTATTCCATTTGACATTCAACATTCGCCCCGGCAGGGCGTCGACTGAATATGAGCAGCACCGTCATACCGGCTACGGCGCTTATCAGCGAACCGACCATGACCCCGATCTTGGCATGGTTGAGCAGATCGGCGTCCAGAGCCAGTCCGGCAATAAACAAGGCCATGGTGAAACCGATCCCCGCCAGCATGCCGCCGCCGATTAAGCTTGGCCAGGTGACGCCCTGCGGCAACTGCGCCAGCTTCATCTTTACCGCCGCCCAACTGAAGGCCACGATGCCGATCGGTTTCCCCAGTACGAGCCCCAGCATGGCGGCCGTGGCCACGGGCATGGCCATGTCTTCGACCCGAACCACAACACCCGCATTGGCCAGGGCGAAAAGGGGCATGATGAGAAATCCGACCCAGGGATGCAATTCGGTTTCCAGTCGCTCCAGCGGAGAAAGGGAGCCCCGCGCCACACGCTCCATCTGACGCATGGTCGCATAGCGTTCGGCCGGATTCGCCCATTGGTCACCCTGCATGAAGTGCAATGTGCGCTGAACAATGAAATTCAGCCGATGGCGCTTGACCAGCACCCGGGTGGGCGTGAGCAGACCGATGATGACGCCGGCCACCGTGGCATGAATACCGGATTCATGAAACTCGAACCAGATCCAGATACCGACGAGGAGAAAAACCACGTTGCTGCGGACCCCCACCTTGAGCAAACCGATAAAGATGGCGATACCCACCATGCTCAAGAGCAGCGAATGAAGATTTAAATGGTCCGTGTAGCCAATGGCGATGACCAGAATGGCACCAATATCGTCGGCAATGGCCAGGGAAAGCAGCATGATCCGCAGACCATTGGGAATCCGCGACCCCAGAATCGCCATGCAACCCACCACAAAGGCGATGTCCGTTGCCATGGGTATTCCCCAACCCCGCTCTCCCGGCTCACCCGCCTGCAGAAGGAGGTAAATGGCCGCGGGCACGACCATACCCCCGATGGCGGCCGCGATCGGCAGCACGGCATGCTTGAATTCCCGCAATTCGCCCAGGACAAATTCACGTTTGACTTCCAACCCGACGACGAAAAAGAAAACCGCCATCAAACCATCGTTGATCCAGAGCTGCAACGGCATCGCCAGGTGGAAGTCACCGATCTGCAACCCCACGGTTTTCTGCCAAAAGGCGAGATAGGCGACGCCCCAGGCTGAATTGGCGACAAACAGCGCCACTACGGCGGCAATCAGCAATATGGCACCATCGGCCGCTTCGATGAGAAGAAAGCGCTGCAGCGGGTCGGTCAGGAGGCGTATCGGATCGCGTGCAATGGTGGTTCGGGATGGTTCGCAATTCTCGGGCATCGTCCTCTCCAGGGCTGCGGGGCAGATTGGATCAAATTTATTCCATAAATCCAGCGGGATGAAAAATCAGACTAACGGACTCGCCCCCTGTTCGTCAACCTGTCGCTAAATTATCGACAATATAATTGTGCACACATGGTGAATAATAAAAAAGACGCCCCCACCCTGTTTTTAGAAAGCATGCTCCCTGCAAACCTGCGCCAGATCAAAAAAAGTCGGCATGGTTGCGTGTGAAGTGTTGACAATTGGTGATTCATTCAGTAGATGCCTATTGCCGGTAACAGAGAATTAATCAATTTTTCAGGTTAGGAGGAAACGCACACATGACAAAAGCAGACCTTATCGAAAAGATGGCGAACGATGCGGGCATTACCAAGGCAGCCGCCGGTACGGCGCTCGACTCTCTCATCACCAATGTGAGCAAAGCGCTCAAGAAAAAAGACGGCAAGGTTACCCTGGTGGGCTTCGGTACTTTCTCCAAGATACGCCGCAAAGCACGCAAGGGTCGCAACCCGCAGACCGGTGAAGCCATCAAGATCAAAGCCAAAAACGTCGTCAAATTCAAGGCAGGCAAAAAACTTCAGGATTCCATCTAGTTTCGCCGCGTGGTCCGGCGCCGACCCCGGCCGCCGGACCGCCCACAAAGCTGAGACGCCTACCCTGCCCATAAGCCTTCGCACCCATCAGCCTGCTGGCTGCCACCGACATTCCCAGGCACCCGGATTATATCCA
>JASJCD010000119.1 GCA_030066135.1 Desulfobacterales bacterium
GTCGAGGACTTGAGACGAGGGTTCAACGCCGAGGTCGGGCGAAAAGACTATTTTGAGAAGCTTCTTATTCGCCGCTGTGACGAAGGCTGAAGCGAAACGCCGCTATCGGGTTTCTGACGCAACCGTCCCCTGTTTGTGGCAGTAATAATGCAAATTGAACACATCATGCGGAATCGGCATGACCTGAACATCCTCAAACCCGGCCTCCCGCAGCAGGTCAATGGCTCTTTCGCGCCCCCACATCATCCCCAGCCCGGTGCCGCCGTCCACCAGCCCCACGGGCAGGCAGTGCATCAGGCTCACGGTGTAAAGAAAGGGCCCCATGGGATGATCCCGGTTGTCTTCTATCCGGCTGCCGGCGGCAATGTCCACCATCGAAAAGGCGCCGCCGGGTTTGAGCAGGGCATGCACGCCTTTAAGCGCTGCCAGGGGGTGTGTCTGGTCATGGATGGCGTCGAAGGCGGTGACATAGTCGAAACACGCGGTCAGGTCGGCCGCATTGGCCAGGCTTGCGGCGTCCCGGTGAACAAATCGGATATTGCCGAGATGCCGGCGTGCAGCTTCCGCACGGGCTTTTTCCAGGGCCTCCGCGGAGATGTCGATCCCGGTGAAGTCGCTCCGCGGAAAGGCTTCGGCCATCAGGATCAGGACCAAACCCTCGGCACAGCCCAGGTCGCAGACCCGTATGCCTTTTTCCAGCTGGCGAAGGAGCGCCCCGTCGCCAACGGACGGTAGAAAGATGTCCACCAGCACCTGCTGGTGTTTGGCATCGGCCAGTTCTCCCATGAAGCGCTGGAACCGGGGGTAGTTTGCGTAGGGCACCCCCTGTCCCGTTTTGAACCCCTGCACGACCGCCTCCAGGGCACACTGAATCAGCAAAGGGATTTCCTGGGTATAAACCCCCAGGTTGTCGCTGCCCGCCCGCCGGGTGGTCAGGTCGCCGTGCTCCGGCGGCAGAAAATAAAGGGCCTCGCCCTCCGCATCGCGACTGATTTCCACCACTCCGGCGGAAACCATCACCCCCAGCCACTCTTTGACATAGCGGGGCGCCAGCCCGGCGCGGGCGGCAATCGCGTCCAAGGACGCCGGCCGCCCAAGCGCATCCATGCCGTCGAAGAGCTCAAGCCGATAACCGATACCCATGGCCAGATTGAGGGCGCCGTAATTGAGCACGTCCGTCATCTTGGCGGCAAAACGGCGCCGCTTGTCATGGTCCCTTAGCGTTTGTGCCTTTTTCATAATAATTTCCAAAAGAAATGGCGCTCAGCGCAGGTTAGACTGATCCACAATTTAATCAGGATTTTAGGGGTTAAAGTTTTCATGGTAGAATCCGATAAACGCAACGGGTTTAATATCACAGGCGCAGAATTCATCCGCAAGATTTTTTCGAATAAGCGATACCATGCGCCCACGCCCGCAAAAGAATGGAAAAATATGATCAAGGAGAGCAATATGAAATCACGATTGACCAGAGGATTCGTTGCCGCCGCTCTGGTTCTGCTGCTCAGCGGAACGCCTGGCAGCGTGGCGCTGGCCGCCGACGGCTATAAGCTCATCGGCACCGAGGAACTCAAGGCCTGGATGAAATCGACCGCGCCGCCAACCCTGATCTACAGCCTGAGCCAGGTGGAATTTGAAGAGCAGCGTATTCCCGGATCGATCTGCATCCCCATGGAACTCATGGCCGCAAGCACGGATCTGCCCACCAGCAAAATTCAACCCCTGGTCTTTTACTGTAAAGGCCCTGGATGAGTGAAATCCAAGATGGCCGCCGGTCAGGCGGTCGACATGGGGTACCGCGACGTTCACTGGTACAAAGGCGGCGTCGCCGGCTGGAAAAAGACCCACAATTTCGTTGAATCCTCCGACTATTCCTACGCCACCCGCAAGATTCCCGCACCGCTTGCGGCCGGTGAACTGCAGCAGAAGCTGAAAACCGACGAGCGCTATATCCTGGTGGACATCCGCGACGAAAAGTCCCGGAAGAAGCTGGGATCCATCCAGGGCCCCGCCCTTCAATTCCCGGTCTACCGCCTGCACATGGACTACAACAACCTGCCCGAGGACAAGATCCTGGTACTCTATGACATCCGGTCCAAGCAGGCCCCGGCGGCAATTCGCTACCTGCTCAAAAAACGGTTTTACTTCATCAATCTCACCTATTTGAAAGGCGGCCTGACGGCCTGGAAGGCCGAAGGGCTGCCCGTGGTCGCCCATTGAGATCGACAGCCCATCGATGGCAGCGCAGCCCCGGCAGGGGCTGCCTGCCATTGGTGCCGTCGGTCAATGCGCGCCTCAGCGCCTGACATCCCATCCGCTTCGCTTCCTGAGGTCATCCTGATTTTGACAACCTTTTGATCTTCGGTTAGATTTCGGGGCGATATGTCAACCGGAAAACAACCACGCCTGCGCTTCAACCGCATGGAACTGGCCGGGTCGCTGGGCGATCTGGGCACCCTCCTGCCCATCGCCTTCGGCATGATCCTGATCAACGATCTGAGCCCCATCGGCGTCCTGGTGGCCATCGGCGGCTACTATATCCTGTCGGGCCTCTATTTCGGCCTGACGGTGCCGGTGCAACCCATGAAGGTGATCGGCGCCTATGCCCTGGCCACGGCGCTTTCGCCGGCACAGATATCCGCGGCCGGACTGATCGTGGGCGCAGGCCTGCTGGCGGTGGGGGCCACCAACGTAATTACCCCCCTGAGCCGGATGATACCCAAACCCGTTATCCGGGGGGTGCAGTTGTCCACGGGGGCGCTCCTGATGTCCCAGGGCGTCAAACTCATGCTGGGCACGGCCCAGTTCCAGGTCATCCAGCAGGCCGCCGAACCGTTTCTGCGGCTGCAGCATATCGGCCCGGTGCCCATCGGAATCGTTCTGGGGCTGTTCGGCGGCGCCGCGACCCTCATGCTCCTGGAGAACCGGACTTTTCCGGCCGGATTGGCCATCGTGCTGGGGGGCATGGCCGTGGGCGTCCTGCTGGGGACCCATGAAGGTCTGGAAAGCGTGCGACCCGGTTGGCATATGCCTTCCCTTCTGCCGTTCGGTTGGCCCACGGGCGCCGATTTCAGTTTTGCCCTCCTGGTACTGGTGGCGCCGCAGCTTCCCATGACGGTGGGCAATGCGGTGGTGGCCAATGCCGATCTTTCGCGGCAATACTTCGGGGAGCAATCGCACCGGGTGACCTACCGGGGTTTGACCATCAGCATGGGGGTGGCCAATCTCGCCAGCAGCGCCATTGGCGGCATGCCCCTGTGTCACGGGGCCGGCGGACTGGCCGCCCATTACCGCTTCGGTGCGCGCACTGCCGGCTCCAATCTCATGATCGGCACCCTTTTTATTGCCCTGGGCATCTTTTTGGGCCGCGAGGCTGTGGCCGTCCTCCACCTGCTGCCCATGGCTGTTCTGGGCGTTCTGCTGGTGTTTGCCGGCGCCCAGTTGGGTCTCACCGTGATGGACCTCCAGACCCGCAAGGAAATCTTCGTGTGCCTGCTGATCCTGGGCATCACGCTGGCCACCAACCTGGCCGCCGGATTCCTGGTGGGCACCGCTGCGGCCTATGCCCTCAAATCGGAAAAGCTGCATGTCTGAGCCAAGAAAGACTGAGGCCTGCGGATGAACCCGCCCGCAATCAACTACCCCTGCCACTGGGCCTTCACATTGATCGGCACCGATGAAAGGGCCGTGCGCGCCGCCGTGGCCCGATACCTGGAAGAAAAGGACTACCGACTGAGACCTTCGAATAAGAGCCGCAGCGGCAAGTACATTTCTCTTCATCTCGACACCGAGGTGGAAAACGAAGAAGAACGCAATCGCCTGTTTGCCGCCTTCAAGGCCATGCCCGCCATCAAGATGGTCCTTTAAAATCTGGGCCTTTATGATTTAACTTCCGATCACCTGAGGAGGCGGGGAGTTTTTACTTTAAGCGCCTATATCACGCAATCAATATTCAGCAGCGCAATCGCGCACTGTCTGAATGGATTAGGGATCGTCAAGAAAGCGTCAGCTCGGCTGGGCTGGTATCTTAAAAAGCTCAAAATAGAAATAACGTTTTGTTTCAGAAGTTTGCGAACGCTTTCTTTACGATCCCTTATGCATGAGTTTGCGCGATGGCGTCGCTGAATATTGATTGCGCACGTTAGCGCGAAAAGCTCCCCGAGCCTTCAATTACCTGCATAAAAGAGGCACGATGGAAAAAGAATTCGGACCGGAATATGCATCTGTCGAAGATACCGGCTTTGTGGTCAAATACAAGGCCAGTTGTTACTGCCAGGCCGTTCAAATTGAAGTCTGTGCAGACCCTGTGGATGCCAAGATTTGTCACTGCCGGGCATGCCAGAGACTGCATGGGGCGCCAATGCAACTGGCCGCCATCTTCCACAAGCACGATGTCAGGATAACCAGAGGGGTAGACGGCCTGAGATTTTATAACAGTGAACAAAAGCTGGAGGCCCGAATTCTGCCCTGCAAGGTCAGTTGTGGTTTATGCGGGACGCCCATCGCCGATGAGGGGCGCCGGATGTGGCTTACTTTCCCATCGCTATTTGATTTTGGTTCGCCGCCCAAGGTGCCCAGGGCGTTCAGGCCCACCTGTCATATTTTCTACGGATCAAGAATGATCGATATGCGTGATGATCTCCCCAAGTGGTCTGGCCATAAAAACAATTCAGAGATGATTTCGTAGGCCGTTTCATTCGACGACCCTAGCACAGATGGAAGATATTGAGGTCGATCTGAATTTAAACGCTAAGTCGATTTATCGAAAGCGAGCCACTCCGTTGCCGATTCGTGGTCAAAGAAAGGATTGAACTCAAATCCCTGGGTTTGCATGCAAGCTTTAAAAAACTCTGCGACTTTTCGTCGTTGCGCTGTATCCGGGATTAGAAAGGCGATCTTACGGTTATAGTTCGTCAACTGTCTTGAAAATTCAGTGGCGATTTCGAGCAGATCGCTCATTTCCGGTTCGAACGTGGTGTCTCTGATATCAACGAGGATATGATAGCTTTTGTATTGGGCGACGGTGAAGGCGATTTCACTGATCAGGAGGAGGACCTGTTTCGGATCTACAGCTCCAGAAAGACTTCTCATGATGACCTTCTGATCATGGTCGATACTAATCTCGGCGAGCATCGTTAACATCTACCCCCAGCCACTCACTAGCCGCTTCAAGGGATCGAAAGCAGTTAATCTCAAAAGGCAAAGATCCGATTTCAAGGTACGCTTCAAACATTCGGCCAATGCCAAATTCGAAAACGCCACTGAATACCAGTGCCGTTTTTCCGCCCTTGCGGGCAAGCGACAGATGTCTGGCATAATCGGCAAAATCCTCGATCTCACCGGTGGTGATCTCAGATAGATCCACTTCGGTAAGATCCCAAAGCGTCAGCAACGTGACTTCCTTCTCGTAGTAGCTTGCCAGACAATCAAAAAAATCGGAGGCCTTCATCTGACCGACCGCTTTGAACAGGGTCAAACCTTTGGACAAATCGTATTTGATCTCGATGGATCCCATGACGCCAAATGTATTTCTTGTTGGGGGCGATTAGCTCGATTGATTGACATCATGATAAATAATCAATGAAATGAACAAATTCTCGACAATTATCCCCTATTTTTTGACATTTTACGCCACCTGGATTCAAACCCCGTCGATCTCACGATACTCAAAAGATACCGTGCGATAGAACATCGGTCGGATTCCCCGGAAACATCCGCTCGATTGCCACCTGTTCCGACGCGAGAAGATAGCCCTTTGCCGCCATGGCCCGGGCATAGGCCGGCGCCGCCAGGGCTGTCGAAACAAGGCGCCTGCCGCGGCTGGAGACAAGATTTTCACCATCCCGATGAAGTTCTCCGCCGAGACGAGGCTATCGGCTGCCTGGGCCGCCTATCCATTGGCGTCTTGAGGTCTGGTGATTGCATGGTATCGGCGGTAGGACCTGCCGCCTGATCCCTGGCGGCCGTCATTTTATGGCCCCTCCCCTTGACCCGGCGGTATCCCAGCACAAGGTTCTGATTTACGGAAATTCACTCGACGCGTCGGAGGATGACATGACGCCCAGCAGCAAACCGAACCATGTGGACGCCGGGTGGCGCTTTGACAACAGCTACGGCCGGCTGCCCGCGGCTTTCTACGCCCGGTTGAATCCCGTGCCGGTACGCACGCCCAAGCTCGTGGTTTTCAATGCAGCGCTGGCACATGCTTTGGGGCTCGACCCCGATGTCCTCAAGGGCGATGAAGGCGCCGCCGTATTCGCGGGCAACAGGATCCCCGGGGGGGCCGAGCCCCTGGCCCAGGCCTATGCCGGGCATCAATTCGGCTTTTTCACCATGTTGGGCGATGGACGGGCCATTTTGCTGGGCGAGCAGGTGACACCGCGGGGTGAGCGCGTCGACATCCAGTTCAAAGGCTCCGGCCGAACCCCGTTTTCACGGCAGGGGGACGGGCGGGCGGCCCTTGGACCGATGCTGCGGGAGTATATCATCAGCGAAGCTTTGCACGCCCTGGGTATACCGACGACCCGCAGCCTGGCGGTGGTGACCACCGGTGAGCAGGTGTTCCGTGAAACCGCCCTGGCGGGGGCGATTCTCACCCGTACGGCCGCCAGCCATATCCGCGTAGGCACTTTCGAGTATGCCGCCGCCAGGGGTAACACCGATGAGCTCCGGGCACTGGCCGATTATACCATCCAGCGCCACTTTCCTGATCTGTCGGCAGACGATAATCCGTATCTTGCCCTGCTGGAAGCTGTCATGGCACGACAGGCCTCCCTGGTGGCCCAGTGGATGCTGGTTGGCTTTATTCATGGCGTCATGAACACGGACAACATGGCCCTTGGCGGGGAAACCATCGATTACGGTCCCTGCGCGTTCATGGACGCCTACGATCCGAATACCGTCTTCAGTTCCATCGATCACAACGGCCGTTACGCCTATGGCCGGCAGCCCCAGATCGCCCAGTGGAATCTGGCCCGATTTGCCGAAACATTGCTGCCGTTGATACATGAGGATTCGCAGGAGGCCATATCCATGGCAACCACGGCCGTCTCCGGATTTGCAGACACTTTCCGCCAGGACTGGCTGTCAGGCATGCGGACCAAGCTGGGCCTGCAGAACCAGGAAGCGGACGACCATGCGCTGGTACAGGATCTTCTGGCCTGCATGCAGCGACACGGGGCGGATTTCACCAATACCTTCCGAGATCTGGCGTCCGGCTCCCTGCCGGAGGCTTCCATTTTTCAGACCCAGGACTTCAAACAGTGGTTCGAGCGCTGGCAGGCCCGGCTGAAGCGGCAACCCGATTCCTTGGAAGTATCCTGCCGGTTGATGAACACCCATAACCCGGCGATCATCCCCCGCAACCACCGCGTGGAAGAGGCCCTGGCGGCGGCCGTGGAGCGGGCCGATTATGCGGTCATGCAAAACCTGCTGGATTATCTTGGCACACCATTCCAGGACCCGCCGGAAGAGGCCGGCTACCACCTGCCGGCGCCCCCGTCAGCGCAACCCTACCGCACCTTCTGCGGGACGTAAAACAAAGCCGCCTAACGCGGCCAGCGTTCAAATCCAGCGCTGACCCCGGGGATCACTCAAGCTTTCCTAAAGAATCCGGTTGGCTGCGGTTCATGGCTCAATCAGGCATGCCATCTGACAATTTCCACAAGACGGCCTCGAGCAAGTCTCATCAGTGAAACTCTGATATTCCCGGCGCTCATATCTGAATCGTTGCAACCATATGACAATTTTGATTATCTATCTCTTGGCCGGGCTCTTGGCCGGGTAGACGGGCAGATGTTGAAATTCTATAATCGGGCGGCATTCGATCCTCCCATGACCTTGAACGCGGATGGCCGTTTTTCTCTTCTCCTTCCGTCTGTTCGGCCGCCAGTCTGACCGTCGTCAATTATCGGGGCGCCAGATGTGGCCTTCCGATTGACGCTGCGGAATTAGTCCATTCATTCACCTTTATATAAGCGATGAAGAGGAGATGGACCATCATGTACGATTTTCTATTATCGCCGGAGCAGAGAGCGATCAAGGCCGAGGCGCGAGACTTTGTGAACACGGAGATCACAGGCGATTTTCTGCGAAAGCTTGATAAGGACGAAATCGTGTATCCCCGTGAATTCGTGGAGAAGCTTGCGGCGCGAGGCCTGCGGGGAATCCGTTTTCCAAAGGCGTATGGCGGAAGAGGACTTGACTGGGTGGCGGAGGTCGCGGCGACCGAGGAGATCGGGTGCCTGGGAATGGCCCTGGGCTGTGCGTTCGTGATGCCTTCCATCGTTGGCGAGGCCTTGAACGTTTTTGGTACCGAGGAGCAGAAACAAAGATACCTGAAGCCCTACATCGCGGGCGAGCTGGTGGCGGCCGAAGCGTTGACCGAGCCCCGCGGCGGGTCAGACTTCTTCGGGGCCATGACCCGGGCGGAATTCAAGGGCGATCATTTCGTCCTGAACGGGATGAAGCGCTTCGTGGTGGGCGCCGAAGGCGCGGACTTTTTCCTGGTCTACTGCCGGACGAACTTCGATGCGAACGCGCACAAGTACCAGAAGTTGAGCCTTCTCCTGGTGGACCGCGGCCCGGGGGTGGAGACGGAATACCGCTACGGGCTCATGGGGTGCCGGGGCGGCGGCACAGGGCGGATTGTGTTCCGGGACGTGAAGGTGCCCAGGGAGAACCTCGTGGGCGAACTCCACGGCGGGGCTCTGTGCTTCCACCAGATGATGATTCCGGAGCGGCTCACCTCCGCAGCAGGCTGTCTGGGCACCTGGGGTTCTTTGGATCTTGCCGTGCGCTACTCGGCGAAACGCCGGGCCTTCGGCAAGGAGATTCGCAAGTACCAGGGCGTGAGTTTCAAGGTGGCCGACAGTATTACCCAGCTGGATGCGGCTCGGGGGTTGTGCCTGATGGCGGCCCAGGCCGTGGACAAGGGCTACCCCAACCAGCGGCGCATTGTAAGCGAGGCCAAACGTTTTGCCACGGAAGCGGCCTGGGAGATCGTGAACAACGCCATGCAGGTGATGGGCGGCATCGGGTACACGGACGTCTACCCCATCGAGCGGGCATTGCGGGACACGCGCCTGGGGATGATCTGGACGGGTACGAGCGAGATCATGAACCTCATGATCCAGCACGAGTACTATAAAGAAGTGCTCGCGCCGGAGTACGGTCGCAGAAAAATGGAGAACGACGCCATGAATCCGGATGCATCCGAGCGCTGCCTCACGGATGAGGACATGGTGAATGTATTCGGTCGCGATCTGCGGTAGTACCTTAGCCGCAAGACGCAATTGTTAAGATCTCTGAACCATCATCAGAATTCAAGGAAATCGCCATGCGCAAATGGATCATTGGAACCCTGGTGGTGCTGGTGGTCGCGGGCGGCATATTCTGGTCCACGGCTGACGAGGATATGCGCGGGTTGCTGCTACATTTGCCCACCGACAAGGATGTTCTTTTCTGGTCAATTGCTCAGCGCGATGCCGCGTTCCGCGCCTTGGACCGGATACCGATCCTTTCCAGATCCCGGGTCATCTCTCGCGGTAAAAACATCTATCCCCTGCCCAAGGGAGCGCCGCTTGACGTCGGTGCAGATGTGGATGCCTATATGACGGATCAGCGCACCGCCGCCTTGGTGATCGTTCACGAGGGCAAGGTTCGCCTGGAGAAATACGGACTCGGCTTCAGTCCCGGCAAGCGCTGGACCAGCTTCTCGGTTGCCAAATCTTTCACCTCGACATTGGTCGGCGCGGCCATTCAAGACGGCTATATCAGGAGTATCGACGACAAAGTATCGGATTACATTCCCGACCTCAGAGGGTCGGCCTATGATGATGTCACCATCAGGCAACTGCTGACAATGACATCGGGCGTGCAGTGGAATGAGGATTATGGTGACCCCCAATCAGACGTGGCCTTGTTCAACGCGCACAAGGCCGAGCCGGGTGTCGATGTGACCGTGAGCTATATGCGCAAATTGAAGCGTGAGGCGCCTCCCGGCACCCAATGGGTTTACAAGACCGGCGAGACCAATCTGGTCGGGGTTTTGGCCAGTTCGGCGACCGGGAAAACCTTGTCCGACTATCTGGCGGAGAAGATTTGGCAACCTTTTGGCATGGAGCAGGATGCGAGCTGGTTGCTGGGATCCACCGGTCATGAGATCAGCGGTTGCTGCATGCAGGCGTCGACGCGCGACTTTGCGCGCTTTGGTCTGTTTATGTTGGGCGGCGGCATGGCAGACGGCAAGCCGGTCCTGCCCCCCGGCTGGATCGCGGAGGCCACCACAAACCAGACGGACACCCTCAGGCCTGGTTTCGGCTATGGCTTTCAATGGTGGACGAGGGATGATGGCGCCTATATGGCACGGGGGATCTTCGGTCAGGGCATCTTTATCGACCCCGGGCGGAAACTGATCATCGCCTCGAACAGCAACTGGCCGCAAGCCACGGACCGCCAGGGGGGCGATCAGGATAAGAAGCGTTCAGCCTTTTACAAGCAGGTGCAGCTGGCAATTGATAGAGAGGCCAAGCCCTAAATGGATCCCGGGGGGTGCGGGGGAGTGTAGAACACGATCGTCACCCTATAATGGACAGGATTGAACGCTTCAACCCTCTGCTGTTCTGTGCTGCATACCAAAGCCAAAACAATAAATGCAATTACATGTGCTGTTCGGTCGAGGCGTTCACCCGGCGATCGAACGCCCCGACGCAATAGCGATTCACCGCTATTCTTGGGGTTGCGATTCTTTGCTTTGATGGCTCAATTCGTCTAAGTATGTTTGCATATAATTGAAACCATCATTGATCATATTTATGGAATCCTCACGCCCTTTTTTATAATTCGCCCGCCATTCATCAACTACATTTTTCATCTGCGCATCGATATTCATCTGATCGATCCAGTACTGGCTTCCTTTTTCAGCAAAATCCTGAACGAGTGTCACTGCGAAAAAGAAATTGCTTGTTGCACGTTTTTGCAAATCAACAGACTCTTTGGCGATTGATACCATGTCCATCGTTTTTCGCTCCTTTGTTAGAAGTGGTTTCAAAATTCTGGATCGCGTTCAAGGGCACG
>JASJCD010000120.1 GCA_030066135.1 Desulfobacterales bacterium
ATCGAACGCGGGGTGTCCATCATGGAGTACCTGCCGGGCCGGCCGCTGGTCTACGAAACCGACCGCGATCAGGCCGCCGATCTCTTCGCACGCATTCACCAGGTACCGGTGGACCCGGCGCAGAATCACCTGATCCGCGAAGACGCGCCGCTGGACCTGATCTATCGGGAGTGCGCCGGGCTGCTGCAGACCTATTTCGATTCCGAACTGGCCGACCCCGGCATCCGCGATTTTCTCAAGGAAGTCATCGACTGGGCCCGCGCGGCCCGCCGCCGGGAGCGCTTTTACCAGGAGGACCCCTGGCCCTGCATCGTCAACACCGAGGTCAACGCCGGGAATTTCATCGTCGACCCCGAGCGGGGAAGCATCCACCTGATCGACTGGGAGATGCCCCGCTGGGGGGATCCCTCCCAGGATATCTGCCATTTCTGCTCGCCGCTGACCACCCTGTGGAAGACCGACTACCGCATGCAGGCGGCGGACAAGCGCGCTTTCATCAAGCGCTACGCTGTGCGCATCGGAGATCGCCACCTGCGCGACACGCTCCCCGAGCGGATTCGCCTGCGGGATCCCTTTGTCTACCTGCGGGGAATTTCATGGTCGGCCATGGGGTGGGTGGCCTACCAGACCGATTTTAGCGGTATAAAAAACCCCGACACCTGGCAGACGCTGGTGCGCTATATGCGACTTGATTTCATTCGGTCGCTGTTTACGCCCTTCATGCAGGCTTGAACCGGAGTAGAGACCCTTTGACGATCACCGAACAGCTGATCCTCTTCACGCGCTACCCCGAGGCGGGCGTTACCAAAACCCGTCTGATTCCGGCCCTGGGGCCTGCTGGCGCGGCCGACCTGCAGCGCCGGATGACGGCGCATGTGCTGGCCCAGGCCGAGGGGCTCGCGCATGCCCGCCGAATGGCCATCGAGGTGCGCTTCGAAGGCGGGACGGAGGACCACATGCGGGACTGGCTCGGCAGCGGGCATTGCTACCGCCGCCAGGGTACGGGCGATATCGGTGGGCGCATGCAACGGGCCTTGGCGGACGCCTTCAATGCGGGTGTCGAGCGGGCCGTATTGATTGGATCGGACATCCCCGGCATCACGGCCACCATTCTGGCGGCGGCCTTTGATCATCTCCATTCCGCCGATTTGGTGCTGGGGCCGGCCAAGGACGGCGGCTATTACCTCGTCGGGCTGCGGCATGCGGTCTGGGCCGGCGTGGCGGACAAGCTCTTCCACAACGTTCCCTGGGGTACCGAACGGGTGCTGGCCGCGACGCAGGAGAAGATCGACACGCTGCGCCTCGAGGCCGTGCTGTTGGAAACCCTGGCCGACGTCGACCGCCCCGAGGACCTTGTTATCTGGGAGCAGCAGTGCCAATGAGTTTGTCCCCGCAGCCGCCGGATCTGATCTCGGTCATCATTCCGACGCTCGACGAAGCGGATAACATCGGTCCGCTGCTTGAGGACGTATTCCGGGCTCGCGGGGTCGAGGTCATTGTGGTGGACGGCGGCAGCCGCGATCAAACTGCTGAGGTGGCCCGCAAGCAGGGTGCCCTGGTGATCACCGGCGGACCCCCGGGGCGGGCGCTGCAGATGAACCAGGGAGCGGCCGCGGCCCGCGGCCGCCTTCTGTTTTTCCTGCATGCCGACAGCCGGCTTCCCAAGGGCTTCGACGACCTGATCCGTCGGGCCCTGGCGGTTGACGATGCGGCCGCCGGCGCCTTCCGGCTGCATATCGATGCCCCGGGGGCCAAACTGCGCTTTGTGGAATTCTGGGCCAATCTCCGCTCCCGCGCTCTGGGTATGCCCTATGGTGATCAGGGTCTGGTTATCGGCAGCGATCATTTTAAGCATCTCGGCGGATTCCCGATACTGCCGATCATGGAGGATTTCGAAATGGTGCGCCGGCTGCGGGCTCGGGGCCGGATCGTGATCCTTCCGGCCGCCATCCGCACCTCCGCCCGCCGCTGGCTGAACCTGGGCGTGGGCCGCACGACACTGATCAATCAGGCCATCGTGCTGGCCTACCTTGTCGGCGTGCCCCCGCAGCGATTGGCCCGACTTTATCGGCGTTCCCGGGGACTGGGTTAGAATCGGAACGTTGCGCCTGATAATGGTCAGGGCCGGAACGATCTATCCCCGAAAACTTGCAGACCTCAGATCAAATTGGATGTCCGATGAAATATCCGGGTTAGCCATCTTGCCCTAAGAATCGGCAAAGGGCCAAAAAAACCAAACCCAAATGGAGTGCTTCCACGGGCAAACCTCACGCTTCGGGCAGTTGCATGGCTGATCGCGCGCGTCTCAAGCCATCAACCGGCTGCAGCCAAGGCGCCTTACAGTGAAAGTAGAATGACCGCCGTCGCCGCCATGACGACCGAAAGGCCGGCCCCCACCTTGACGAAATCTTTGGTCGTGTAACCGCCGGATCCCATGACCATCAGATTGCACTGATGGGCGAACGGAAGGACGAAGGCGCAGCTGGCGCCATAGGCCACGGCAAGAAACGCCATGCCGACATCGACCCCGCTGGACTCCGCTGCGGCGTAGGCCACCGGCGACAGAATAACGGCGGCGGCCGCATTGTTCGAGGTGGTGCTCAGCAGGGCCGAAACCACGAACAGGACACCGAACACGTAGAACTGGCCCAGGTTCATCCCCGCCGGAAACAGGGTCGCCGCCAGTTTGCCGGCGACACCCGTCTGGAAGAGGGCGTCACCGAGCGGAACCGTACCGATGATCAGAAAGAGGATGCGCAGATCGATTGATTTTTGAGCACCGCGCAGCGAAACGCAGCCGGTGGCCACCATCAGAAGGGCACTGGCGAGGCCGCTCACCGCAAGCGGGTACCATCCGAGAACCGGGGGCAGCAGGGCCGTTGCCAGAAGCAGCAGCGCGATGGGTGCCCGCCGGACATCCTCCTCGGATTGCTGCCGGTCCAGGAGAACCAGGTCATGGCTTTCCTCGAGCCTGCGGATGTTGCGGATCGACCCGTACACGAGCAGCGCATCGCCGAGTTCCAGGGGGGTTACACCGACGTCTTTTTCGATCAGCTCGCCGCGCCGCCATATGGAGAGCACCGAGAGGCCGTTCAGGCCGCGAAAGTTCAGGTCGATCAGGGTCCGCCCCAGGAAGTCGGAGTGGGGCGGGATGGCCACCTCGGCCATGTTGATCCCACGCCCCAACAGACCATCTACCTCGTCCTCGGTGGCATTCTCGATGGGGATCGAATGCTCCTCGGCCAGTTTGTGCACATCCTCATCCCGCCCCTCGACAAAGAGCACATCGCCGGCCTTGATCATCGTATCCGCCTGGACGTCCAGGAATTGATTCCGATAGCCCTTGGAGCGTCCTATCTGGACCACTTCCAGCCGGTGTTGTCTTCCGAGGTCGGTTTGCGCAATCGTGCTGTCGGCCAGCATGGAACCGGAAGGAATCGTCAGTTTGCGAAGCTTTTTCTCGGGTTGATAACGACTTATCATCCGTTCCCGGAAGCTTTTGCGACCCGGTGCATCGTCACGGCCGCTTCGGCCGAGCAACTTGGTCCCGATCAGCGCCATGTAGGCGATGCCGACCACGGAGATGGGCGCCCCCACAATGGCGAATTCGAACATCCCCAGCGTCCGTTCCCCCCCGCTGAGCCGTTCGAGCTCGCTGCCCAGAATGAGGTTCGGCGTGGTCGAAATCAGGGTCAGGGTCCCGCCCAGAATGGCCGCATAGCCTAAGGGCATCATCAATCGCGAGGGGGAAATATTGGCCCGGCGCGAAAGCACCAGAACCGCCGGCAGGAAAACGGCAACCGTGGCGGCATTGGACATGATCGCCGACAGGACACAGGTCGTGATCATGATCAGCAGAATCAGGCTCCACTCCTTCTTGCCACCGAATCGTTCCAGCATCCTTCCCATCAGTGTGGCCACACCGCTTTCCTTGAGGCCGGCCGAGAGAACGAAGATCGCCCCCAGGGCGATCACCGCGTTGTTGCCGAACCCGCGGAGGGCGGCCTCGGCCGGGCTGACGGTTCCGGTGACCGCCAGGACGACGGGAATCGAGAGTGCGGTGGCCTCGAGGGGAATCAACTTGCTGATGAAGAGCACCATGGCCACCACCAGCGTGGCGATAGCGATCCAGGCGTGAATATCCATTTCCTCATATCCTCCAAGCGCGTGTTGATCCTACGCTTCTCGGGGTTGTCGATCGGTAGGGGCTGAATGCATGCGTCTCTCTTGGCCCGTCTGCCTTGGCGTCACGGCGCGTTGTTCGGGCGGGCCTGGGTCTAAACAAGTATTTATTTCAGCCACACAAGGTTGAGGCCCACGATTCCTGCCACACCGGTTCATAGAGGGCGCAGTGCGCCGGTTGCGCAAACTATCACACCCGCAATGGTATTGTCAGTACCCTTATGTACGGGTCTTCAATTATCGTCGTGGCATCCGCGTGCCAAGGGGTTGAATTGAACGCTCCCAAGGGTCACGCGCATTGCCTGGTGATGATCCCGTTGAAGGTCATCATTTCGGAAATCAGGGGCCGTGTGATGGGGCCAACATCAATCAAAGTGCCCCGTGGGCCTGTAACATCATTCCTCTTTGTCTTGTGACGGAAATCTGCAATCTGCCGATGGGGGGCTCACCGCTCATATACGCGCTGGCGGGCGCGGGCGGCTTTGACCAGGGTGTCCACGTGGACGTCGACGTAGTCGAAAACCCGCGCACGCTCTTTGCCCGGGGCGGGGCGCAGGACACGACCCAGGTATTGCAGCAGACGGCCGCTGAAGCGGATGGGGGTTACCAGGAAAAGCGTTTCCAGCCGCGGGCAGTCGAACCCTTCGCCGATCAACTGGCCGGTGGCGACCACGACGCGCACTTCCCCGGTCTGCATGGTTTCGGCCAGGGCCCGGCGTTTGGTCGTGGGCAGGTCGCCCGTAAGCACCCCGGCCGTGATGCCGTGGCGCAGTTTGAGCAGGGCCCGCAAATTTTCGCAATGGGCCTTGCGGTCCGAAAGTACCAGACAGACGCCGGCCGCTTCCTGGCTGGCGGCCGCCACGTCGTCGACGATCTGAATATTGCGCGCTTTGTCCGCGGCCAATTCACTGAGCATGCGGGAATATTCGCTGACCGGGTCGAAATAGGGCCTGAATTCGGTTTCGCGCCGAATGACTTCGGCTTTGAGAACGTCGCCGCTGGCCACCAGCCCTTCCGGTTCGATCTCGTGCTGCACGTCCCCTATATGCCAGAAAATGAGCTTGGAGAGCTTGTCCCGCCGCCAGGGGGTGGCCGACAGGCCCAGCATGTAGCGGGCGTCAAAGGCCGTAACTGCATCGGTAAAGGTTCGACTGGGGGTGCGGTGGCATTCGTCCACCACCAGGTGCCCTATGGCCGGGGCGATTTCGGACGCGCATTTGTAAAGGCTCTGGACCAGGGCGACGGTGATCCGCTCCCCGGGCCGGCGCTTCCCGCCGCCAATCCAGCCGATTTCATCGGGAGGTATGCCCAGAAACTGTTCGACCCGCGCGACCCATTGGTGCGCCAGATCCTTGGTATGGACCACGATCAGGGTGGGCTGCCGGCGGGCGGCGATCAGTTGCAGGCCCATCACCGTTTTACCGCTGCCCGTGGGGGCGCTCAGGGTCCCGAATTCCTTGCGGGCCAGGTCGCGGACGGCTTTTTCCTGAAAAGGCCGCAGCCGGCCTTTGAACTGCCAATCCACGGCTGGAAGCTCACGGCGTTTGTCGATCAGGTCGTAGGCGATACCTTCGCGGCGCAGGCGCCGCATCAACTGGCCCACGAAACCCCGCGGAATACGCAGCCCGCCGCCCCTCATCTTGCGGTAATAGCGCAGCTCTTTGGGCGTCCGTCGGTTCCAGCGCCCCATACGCTCGTTTTCGAGCCATTTGGGGTTGGGCAGGGTAAGGGTGTCGATGAGGCTTGCGAGCAGATCTTCCGGTGCCGAGCGGACATACAGACGATTGCTGAGCTTGATCTGGACGGTTGCCATGGCGGAAGACCGCTAGCGGGAGCGGTGGTTTAAAGCCCCTCTTCTTCCAGCAGGGCGCGGGCCACGTTTATGTCGTAGGCCTGAGAGGGGTCGAAGTCGCCGCCTTTCTTGTACATGGAGGTCGCCTTGCGGATCGCGCCGTATGGCACCCATTCGTGCTCTTTCCACAGATCGGGGTCATCGGCGTTCCACAGGCGGAAGTAAATGTCGTCCGTCTGCCGGCGCACGTACATGCGGGTCTTGGGGTTCTGGGGATAGGGGTGGTAGTAGAGGCCGCGTTCGTCTTTCATGATCGTTTCCGAAAGTTGTCTGGATAATGTGTTAGGCGCCGTCAACCCGCCTCCCGGGTGTCATCGGGATCGGCATCGGGTTCCATAAGATGGCCGGCATCGAAAACTAGCGATCCCGACGCCGGTGAATGCCGACGGATTGTGCATCGATACGCTGCATGGCGACAGATCCGCACGCCATTTCCGCCCCGCGCGGAGCAATGGGCACTTAAATCAGAACCGGGCGGCGAATTCAAGCCCTCGATCGGGATCAGCTCTCTTCGTTGCCCACGCCGTAGGCCTTGAGTTTGCGGCGCAGGGTGTTCAGACCGATGCCCAGGATCCTGGCCGACTGGGTCTTGTTCTCGCTGGTCTGGGCATACACCTGGAGGATATGGCATTTTTCCGCTTCGGCCAGGGTCGTGGCCTCGGTGGCGGGCCGCTGACACTCCCGGGGAACAAGGCCTTTCTTGGGCTGAAGCCTGGGGTGCAGATGTTTGACGGTGATGGGCTGTCCCTGGGCCAGACTGGCCGCCGAATGGATGATGGATTCCAACTCGCGGATATTGCCGGGATAGTCATACTGCATCAGAACGTCCAGGGCCTCTTCCTTGATGGCGTCACGGGAGGCCCCCCCGTTGGTGCTTCCCAGCAGCGCGGCGATCAGCACCGGAATGTCTTCGCGTCGCTCGCGCAGGGGCGGCAGGTGCAGCCAGGCGCCGCGGATGCGGTAATAGAGATCCTTGCGGAAATGGCGTTTGCGGATGAGGCGATCCAGATCTTCGTTGGTGGCGGCGATGACGCGCACATCGGTCTGGCGCGGCAGCGACGTGCCCAGCTTCATGTATTCCCCATTCTGCAGAACCCGCAGCAGCTTGCCCTGCAGTTCCAGCGGCAGGATCCCGATTTCATCGAGAAAGAGCGAGCCGCCGTTGGTCTGCTCCAGATAGCCGGTGCGCTCATATTCGGCGCCGGTGAAAGCACCCCGTGTGTGACCGAAAAACTCGGCATCGAAGAGATTGCTGTTCAAGGCGGCCATATTGACCGGTGTGAATGGTTTGCCGGCTCTGGGGCTGGCGGCATGGATCGCCCGGGCCAGCAGTTCCTTGCCGGTGCCGCTTTCACCGGTGATAAGAACGGGAAAATGACTGGCGGCATGCAGTTCCGCTTCCTTTAGAATGCGGATCATCTTGCGGGAGCGGGTGATGATCGGGCTGAAGGCGTCCTTGTTCTGAACCTCGGGCAGGGCATCCCGCTTGTCCATGTCCAATATGTCCAGGAGGCGTTTGCGCTCCAGGGCCCTCTCGATGGTTTTGAGCAGTTCCTCCTCGCGCACCGGTTTGACCAGGTAATCGTAGGCCCCTTTTTTCAGGCATTTGACGGAGATGCGGGCATCGTTGACCGCCGTAATCATGATGCATTCCGTATTGGGGCTCGTGTTCTTGATGATCTCCAGCAGTTCCATGCCGTCCATTTCAGGCATGGTGACGTCGATCAGGGCAATATCGAAGGTTGCGCCGGCGTCGAACTGGGCGGCCGCCTCGAGGGGGTGATCCAGGCAGAGAATGTTGCCAAAGCCCGCTTTCTTGAGCTTGAGCATCAGGATTTCGAGGTAGTCGCGGTCGTCGTCGACAATGAGGATGCGGTTGGTCATCGGTCTTCCCGGTTCATTCGATAGGGTCAGTTCCGCACCGGCGGTGTCATCCCGCCGGCCACAGCAGGGGTACAGTGTGAAGATAATGCCAAAATGGACTATGCCAAAATGGGACCGGCGAATTAAATAGCTGATTTTAAATGAAAAGTAAAGCAAAGTGTTCCAAAATGGTAGGTGTTTTGAGGTCTCTGCCATGGCGGCATAATGGGCTTCCGAAAATGAGGCGAATGTGAACATGTTGATTTTTATAGCTAAATTGACCGGTTTGAATTCAGGGCCGTCTGGCCCGAGACTTGCTTTAGTCCCTAACCGGACGCTACCGGCCGCGCGTCCATGCGCGGTCCGAACTTTTGATGGAGGGATAGGGATGCATCTCAAATGCAAATTCGACGGGGGTGAATTTGCAGTCCTGGCGGAACTGATTCCACCCAAGGGAACCGATGTTTCCCTCATGCTCGACAACGCCCAGAAGGCGAAAGCATCGGTCGACGCCTTTGTAGTCACCGATATGTACAATGCCATCATGCGCATGAGTGCCCTGTGCGGCGCCATGCTCTTGCAAACCCGCGGTATAGAGACCGTTCTGCAGGTCTGCGCGCGGGACCGCAACCGGATCGCACTGCAGGGCGATCTGCTGGGGGCCAATGCTTGCGGGATCACCAATGTCGTGGCCATATCGGGGGAAGATCCCACTTTCGGCGATCACCGCCAGGCGCGCGCTGTTCACGATCTTGACCATCTCGATCTGCTGTATGCCATCAGCGGGCTGCAGAACGGCAAAGACATGGCCGGATTGGATCTGGACGGCTATCCGCAGTTTCTGTTGGGCTCGACCGTCAACCCATGTCTTCAGGGGCAGGCCCTGGAACTCGAAATCGAGAAGATGAAACGCCGCTACGATGCGGGCGCGCGGTTTTTCATCACCCCGCCCATGTTTGAACTGGACACGATTACCGGATTTCTGCAGCGTGTCGATCACCGCAAGTACAAGATCGTACCCACCGTGCTCCTGATTAAATCACTGGGCATGGCCCGCTATATCGACCGCAATCTCAAGCACGTGAATATCCCGCGAACCCTCCTGAACCGCCTTAAAGGTGCAAAGGACAAGGCCCGCGAAACACTGCGCATCGCCCGGGAGATCATCCGGACCTTCGAGGAGGAAGGCTTCTGTGGTGTCCAGATTTCCACCCTTGGCGGGGAGGAACGATTGGCGGAATTATTGACCCCGAAAAGACTGTCAGTCACGGGGCGCCCACCGGCGGCAGCTGCGCCGGCGGCTATCTAATAGACAAGGAGGTTAGCGATGACGGACAAAAAACGCGTTCTGGTGGTGGACGACGAACCTGATTTTGCGTTGCTGGTACAGGGGAACCTCCAGAAAGAGGGTTTCGAGGTCGATGTGGCCTACAACGGTGTGGAGGGGCTCGAGAAGATACGCCAGAACCCGCCCGATGCCGTGGTCCTCGATGTCATGATGCCGGAAATGGACGGCTACGAAGTCTGCTCCGAAATGAAAAAAGATGATCGTTTTGCCGATATTGCCATCCTGATGCTAACGGCCGTGGCCGACCACGTGACCTCGACGCGCTACAGTCACTTCGACGGCATGAGCATGGAGGCGGATGACTATCTTCCCAAACCGGCTTCGGCGGAAGAAATCACGGACAGCCTCAAAAGTCTGCTCAATATCGCTTGAAAGTAATTTTGGGGCGCGTCGGTGGCACCTCCTCTCGAGGCCCGGCAGGGCGGTGCCGCCCATCCGGACTGGACCCGGTAAGGATGGAACGCACCGGCCGGGCGCATCCAAGCGGGTATCGCAGCCGGAGCAATTGACACGGTCCGCCAACAATAACGCACGCGTACATCCGCCAGGCAATCAGGTTGCGGGGGCTTGATGGTTGACGAGGGGCAAAACTTCCAGAATCCCAAAGCCGCCTTTGAGATTCAAAAAAAGGTCTATTGTATATTCGGCGACGAGCGGGTCTTCAATTCCAAGTCACCGGAGATGTTCACTTCGGTCTTCCAGCAAGTGGGGCTGCGGGGCGTCTATGTGCCTTTCATGAGCCGGCCCGAACAAATCGGTGAGGCCGTGGCCAGCATCCGGGCGCTCAATATCGCCGGCGCCAACATTACCGTGCCGCACAAGGAAAACGTGATTCCCCACATCGACATTCTCTCCGAAGGGGCCAAGATCATCGGGGCGGTCAACACGATTGCCTGGGAGGGCGAAACCCTCAAGGGTTATAATACCAACGCCATCGGATTCATGGATACCCTCGAGGAAATCGGCTGGGATGTGCCGGGCAAGCGGGCCCTCGTTTTTGGCTCCGGCGGTGCCGCCCGGGCCGTGGTCTTCATCCTTAACTGGCTCAGGGCCGAAGCGGTCTATATCGCCGCTCGCAACGAGATCCGCGCCATCGAAATGGCCGATCGTCTGGGTGGCGAAGCCATCACATTCGAGGACGTCAGTGCCGGGCCGGTCGACGTGGACCTGATCATCAATGCCACTTCGGTTTCAGCCGAGGACGAATCCCCCGAATTTGCCGCTCTGGTGGCCGATTTGAAACTGGAAGGCTGCGACCTCCTGCTCGATCTCAACTACGGGCGTGAAATCAACATCTGGGAGCAGATCGCCGCGGCCAGCGGGGTGCGCTTCATGGACGGCCTGCGCCCGCTGGCCTACCAGGCACGCCGCACCTTCGCCCTGTGGACCGGCGTTCAGGTGGAACCCAACGAGTTTTTGAACACCCTGGATGTTGTCAGCTGAAATTGCACTGCTTCAATAAATGCCAAACCCCATGAAGCGCCCCGCACCGCGCGAGGCGTTTCGATCGATGCACACCCTGCGGTTTACAAGCCCTTATCCTCCCGACTTTCGTCTTCCGCCTTTTTTTCCGGCCAGATGAGCGGAACAATAAAAACCAGGCAGGCAATAAGAAAAATCATACTGCCGATCAAAGCCAGCGTATCCAGGTTTTTGATACTGGAAGCAATGAAAAAGCAGGCGCAGAGGATAAAAAGGATCCAGCCTGCCAGGTGATATTTGACTTCACGTCGGTCCATGTAACGTTTGCTGTCCGTATTAGAGCGCCATCTGCAGGCCTGAATTGACCGATCGGAATCGCG
>JASJCD010000121.1 GCA_030066135.1 Desulfobacterales bacterium
AGCCCGCGGGTCTTTTCGTCAACCAGGGGGCAGTTGTCCACATCGTTTATAATTTGCTGCACTTCTTCCCGGGTGTAGCCTTGCGCCATGGCCATGGCGCTGTGAGCGTCCACTCAGTAGGCGCAGGCATTGAGCTTGGATACGTGGGCGGCAATCAGTTCCTTGGTGCCGCGGGGAAGGGCATGGTCTTCGACCATCAGGCGTTGGACGTAGGTGACAATGGGTTCCAGGAGATCGGGGCGGATGCTTTGGGCCACGAAGACTTTGGGCACCATCATGAACATTTCCTGAAGGGTGGCGTAGGTCGTCTTGAGACTTCCCTCAGCGTTATCCGGTTCGACCGTTTCGAAATAATAGGCCATGGGCGGGCTCCTTTCGCACGGCATCAGCAGGTTGGTGGTCCACTTCGTTTTCAGTTGAGATCATAAACACGAAATACGGATTTGCCATGCGGGGCCTGATGAGGGCCCCGGCAGCTTTCCAAGCACGGGTGTTCGTGCTATGACCGGCCCATGCTCTTGAGAATTTTTGCCAACGCCACGATTCTGACCGGCCTCTTTTTGCTGGGTCGGGTCATCTGTCAGGCCACCACCGGCGGTCTGGCGGCGCAATATCCAACCCTGCCGACAGGACTTGCCGCTCGGGGGGTTTTCGCTCTTGCCTTGAGCCTGCCGGTGCCGATGCACGTCATCGCCGTGGGATTTTTTCTGCAAAAAAAATGGTTGGATCGGAACTGGACCCGCGTGGCATGGTGGGCTGTCGTCGGTTCCGGCTTGTGGTTGGGCGCGGCCCTTCTGATCAGGCTGTTTTTTCTTGCGCCTGACTGAAACGCTTCTGCGCATACATCCCTGACAGGTCCTGCCGCGGAAGGCGACCGTTTTGAAGATGCGAAAAGCCACCGACGCCCTGCAGGAGCACACGGGTTCTTAGCGGCCGCTATAGCCAAATCGCTATTTCGTGATTATTCTTATAATTGTAATCGCGCTGGGATAATTTTTTGAACCTGTATCAATCACACAAAATCCTTGTGGCGGAGATCGAAACCGGCGCTAAATGCGCACACAGAGCGTGTACGCGCCGCTTTCGCGTTGCTGCCCATCGGCCGGTTTCCCTGGTTTTCATTTGAGATAGGTTCGCGTGCAACCATCCCACCTTTAAACCCTCAAGACACGGCTTTAGCGGTTCGCACCCCCATCCCGCCGTCGGCATCATCCGACCGAAAGCCCGCAAGGAGGCAACGTATGCTGCAAAAATTTGTCATATCCCACGACAAGACCAAAAACCGATTTGCGATTCGGGAAATGGCCATTATCGACAAGAATCTGGCCAACAAGGACGCATCGCGACTGCGTGATGAAGACTACGCGTTTTTGTGTGAAGAATCCTACAGCGGGCGCAAGATTACCGCTTCGATTGACCGGGGTCTGGACGACCTGGTGGCGACGCTGCGAACACCGAATTTCTTCCCCATACGGACCTATGCCGTCAAGATAGCAGAATCCGTGATCGCGCTTCACAACTCGGACGACAATCGCCGCACGGCACTCGTTTTCGATGACCGCGACCTGATGGGCACCGAGACCGTGCAATAGGAGCCGATACTGAATCTCATTGCGCGCGGACAGCATTCCAACCTTCTGCGGGCTGCTCACAAGACGATGCTGATGCCGGGCGCTTGCATCCGGCGACACGATCCCGCGCATGGGAACTGAGGTTCCGAAACCGCTTTGCGTCACCCTTTGTCAGGGACGCATGCCAGGTGCCGAATCCATCCTCTTGAACCGTTGCGGGCATGCCCGCGGCGGTTTTTTTCTCCATCCCCCTGCCTGCGGCTAAATTCAGATCTTACCACGCTCGGTGGCCATGTTGATATAGGTCTCCACCGTATTGCCGGGGGGCAGATACTGATCGCTTTGCGCCTTCTTTTTGAGCACCATGGCATCGGTGGGGCAGTCGGTGATGCAAAGGCCGCAGCCGATGCAGCGATCGAGGTCCACCATGGCGACCTCTTCGACGCTGATGGCATCCATCTGGCAGCGCTCCACACAGGTCTCGCAGGCCGTGCAGTCTTCGGCGATGACTTCCACTAAATAATTGGAATGGACTGCCAGGGCCGGTTTGTCCAGTGTGCGCATGTTCTTCAGAATTTGACAGCAGCAGCCGCAGCACATGCAGATATTCATCGGCTTCTGGGAATTGGAGGGCTGCAGCACCAGACCGGCCTCCTCGGCGGTTTTGAGAAGGCCCAGGGCCTCGTCCTGAGATATTTCACGTCCCAGCCCGTTCTGCTCGTAGTAGTAGGCCCCGCTGCCGAAGGTCAGGCAGGCTTCCAGGGGTTTGCCGCAGCCCTTGCCCAGCATTTCGTGCTCGCGCCGGCAGATGCAGGGCGCCAGCACGATCTTGGACTGCTGCCGGATGATCTCCTCGGCGGCTTCATAGGGGGTTACGCTCATTTCGGCATTGACGCTCTGGGCCACCGGGATGACGCGCATTTGCTTGGTTTTAATTTCGGTCCAGCCCTTTTTCATCAGGTAGGGGATGTATTCGTTCACGTCCCGGATCAGATCTTCGTCCAGGTCGTTGACGTGGTATTCCCAGATACCGACCACGAACTGGGCCGCCATGTATGCGTGGTTGTCGTTTTTGGAAACGCGGAAGATCTGGCCCTTGCGCGACATTTCATGGAGAACGGGGCCCAGGATGTCCGCTTCGCGCCCGAGCCGGGCGGCAATGGCCTCGACCGGTTCGGGCATCATGCCCAGCCCCATGGCGATTTCGGCCTCTTCAGGCGTAAAGAGGCGTTTAAGGATGCGCAGCTCAACGCCGGTTTCAGTGGCTGGATAGCCGGCCGGCAGATTGTCCAGATGGGTGGCCAAACGCTGGTAGACGTCCGTCATATGATCCCCCTGTTGATGCGATTGGATTGCGGTATTCATTCTGTCACCCTGATATCACTTGCGGTGGAAAATAAATAGTGGCATAAATGCCTAAAAACGTGCCGATCAGGCCATGATTGGTTAGGCATCAGGAGTCAGGAGTCAGGAGTCAGAAGTCAGGTGTCAGGGGAAAACAGGAATTTGAGGCGAGTCCATTTCCTGACACCTGAACACTGAATCCTTAACAACGACACCTGACATCCTGGAGAGATTGACGTAAAGCCCCGTTAGCCAGGAGGGAAGATGTCCCGCATCACTTTCTTGGCGGCTGACGGATGCCTCTTTTCGGGCATCGCCGGCCTCATCGACGCCCTTTCGATTGCCAACTTGTGGCATCGGGCCATGCAGCGGGACGACCACGCGACGCTGTTTAAAACCGAAATCGTCAGCCTCGATGGGCGGGCGATTCGGGCCCATGGCGGTATCGCGGCCCAGGCGCACAAGGCGCTGGCCGACGTGGGCCCAACCGATTTCATCGTGGTCCCGCCGCATCTGCCGGTCGCGGATACCCCTCCGGTGGAAATGAATGCCTGGGTGGCGGGCCGTCACCGCCGGGGCACACCGGTGGGCGCCATGTGCACCGGCGTATTCACATTGGCGGCCACCGGATTGCTGGATGGGCGTCGGGCGACCACCAACTGGCATTTCGCCCGTCTGTTCCGGAAACGCTATCCGCGTGTAGACCTCCAGCCGGAGAAAATGCTCACCGTTGACGGTGGCCTGGTCTGCACCGGGGCCGCGACCGCCTTTTTCCAACTGGCGCTGCATCTCATCGAAATGTTCGGTACCCCGGAGCTGGCCGCCGTATGCGCCAAAGCCCTGCTGGTGGATCCCAACCAGGATTGCCAGTCGCCTTATGCCCTTCCCGATTTGCGGCGCGACCACGGGGATGCCGCCGTGGCCGAAGCCCAGGTCTGGTTGGAAGCCAACTATGCCGGTGAGGTGGCCATCGATGCGGTGGCCGGTCGGGTGGGTATCAGTCCGCGGCACTTCAAACGGCGCTTCAAGAAGGCCACGGGGGAGACCCCTCTGGGCTACCTGCAGCGGGTGCGAATCGAGGCCGCCAAAAAACGGCTGGAAACCACCCGGGAATCAATGAACACGATTACCTGGAAGATAGGCTACGAAGACAGCAGCTCTTTCCGGCGTCTGTTCAAGAAGACCACCGGGCTATCGCCGCGGGAATACCGGGATAAGTTTGCGCGGGTGGACGCGCGGGCATAAGGAGTCACGGACGGCCGGCCGGCGCTAACCCTTTTCTTTGAGCTGGCGGTCTTTCAGGAAACGCTGGAGAAAGCCGTAGAGGATGTAGGGCACATCGTGCTCGTCGATGATGCGCCGGGTGCTGAAGGAGTCGGCCAGCCCCTCGAGCATATTGCCCATCTTGTCGAAATACAGGGTGTAGATCGAGCGATCGGCCTCGCCGGCGGCCGGCACCGATTTCTCGAAATCAATCTTGCCCAGCAGTTGACCCTCCTTCGTCATCACCAGCCCGAAACGTACGGTGATGGGCAGATCCATTACGGACCAGGCCATCTCGCGCGCTTTGATTTCCCCGACCTTCAGTTCGCTCAGCTTGGCGTTTTGCACCAACTGCTCGCAGTGCTGTCCGAACTGGACGAATTTGAGCTTGTAATGGCGGTAGTCCTCCATGACGGATCTGATCTTGGCAAGTTCTTTCGATTTCATGGCCGTTTCCCTTTCAGGCCTGGAGACACGCGAGAATTGCTGATCGGCCGCCGGCCGCGATGGTCGCCCCAAGTGGGTGCCGCCGATGCGGCGCGCAACGTTCAAGGGCGGCGCGCATCAGCATGCGAACCGCCCTTGGCTCGGGTTTATAAAAACAGGCCGTTTAGCCGGCCTTGGCCGCCGCCACTTTTTTCAGCTTGTCGTTGGCCCAGATGGCCACCTCGACGCGTCGGTTCAGGGCACGGCCGGCGACGGTTTCGTTGCTGGCCACCGGCTCGTCCTTGCCGAAGCCCCGAACGTCCAAGCGCATTGCATTCACGTTCTCCGTCTCCAGATAATAGGCCACGGACTGGGCTCGGCGCTCGGAAAGCCCCATGTTGTATTCGGCCGATCCGGTCGAATCGGTGTGGCCGGCCAGCAGAATATTGGTATCTTCATATTTATTGAGAATAACCGCCAGCTGGCCCAGTTCGGTCTTGGAGTCATACTTGAGATCGGCCTGGTCCACGTCGAAGAGGATACCGGAGTCAAAGGTGATCTTGATGCCCTCGCCGATGCGCTCGACCTTGGCGCCGGCAATGTCCCGTTCGATTTCAGCCGCCTGTTTGTCCATGTAATTGCCGATAAAGGCGCCCGCCACACCACCCACGGCCGCGCCGATCAACAGCCCGGCCGCCGTGTTGCCGGCCGCGTAGCCGATCAGCCCGCCGGCGGCCGCCCCGGCCCCGGCGCCGATGGCGGCGCCCTTCTGGGTGCGGTTCCACTCGGCGCAGCCCATGGTTGTGGCCAGAAAGGCGAGGACCAGAGCCCAAACAAGAATCTTTTTCGTCATGGGGTGTTCTCCTTTGCAAAGAGGTCAGATGACGTTTCCAATGGGGAATGGCGGTTGTTCGTGGCTATCTTAGTCGCCCTGGAGGCGTTTATCAACCGTTGCGGCCAGCGTCCGGATAGCGGCCAGGATTTCCGGTGTGGCTTTATAGCCCGCGATGGTTATCTGGTAGCGGCCGCGCCAGAAATTCAGATAATAAGCTTCCAGGCGGGCGTCCTGGCCGTAGGGCGCCTTGACGCCGGTATCACCGGATTTCCGGGAGAAGATGCTGCGGGCGGCCTCCGGGTCGGTCATTTCATAGATTTCCAGATTGATGGCCAGGTCTTCCGGACTCTGCAGGGTGGCGAAGCGGGCCTGCCGGAAGCCGGTTTGCAAATAGATTTCGGCCCCGCCGTTGATTACCTCGAACAGGGCCTCGCCGGTCACGGTGGCCGGGGCCCCGGTGGTCTTCCAGCCGTCGGGCGGCGTGGTGAAAGTCGCCAGGTCCGGACGACGTTCGGACGCACAGGCGGCCGTCGGCCCACCCGGTCCGGCGGTGAGCAGACCCATGGCCATGGACGCGCCGAAGACCAGTGCGGTCATTACAACGGTCAGAAAGGTTGGATATCGGCGGTTGTTTCGCATGTGGGGGAGGCGGTCCTCAAAGGGTCATGGTTTTAAGCTGCCGTCCGCCGGGGTCCATGCGTCCCAGACCGTGCGCGGCGGCCTTGGGAATCATCAGAACGTCCTCGGGGCGCAGTCCCAGCAGCGTGCAGCCGTAGGCATCCAGTGCTACCGGATCTTGGCCGGCAAGCACGCTCCCGTGTTTTTTGATGGGTCCCGGACCCCAGGGGCCGTTGGCTGTAATGAACGCGGTGGCATCGACAACGCACAGGTCCGGGCGGCGGACCAGGTTTAGATCCGCAATGCACTGGGTGAGGTGCGCCAGGTCCGCATACCAGCCGAGTTTCAGCGTTCCCCAGTGAAAATAGCTGTTGGTGGAAAAAGGACACAGGCCCATCATGTTTTTGAGCAGACCGGTGTAAAGCACCCCTTTGTGGTGTTTGGTGATGGCCACGTTGATAAAAACGTCGCAGTCCTCCAGGCCTTCGACAACCTCGACACTTTCCAGTACCCGTCCGCCAGTGATTGCCACCCGCCGATGGTCGTCCCCCAGATAATTGAGCTCCCGGAGCGAGTCTTCAAAATGAGCGAAACGCTGGCTGCGCTGCCAATAGCCGTCGTGCGGTTCCTTGAGATAGCGGATTTCGCTGCAGCCCGCCTGGCGGCAGAGTTGAATGACGGCCAGGGTGATATCCGGATTGACGGAAGCGCCGAAGTTTTTAAACGGGGAATTGACGAGCAGGCCCACCCTTGCACCCCGGGGAACGAAAGCCTGGATGCCGCCAAGCTGCCCCACGGCGGTCAGTGTGGCGGCAAAGTAATCCTCCCCGCTGACGGCGACGAGATCCCGATCCCGAGGGGCCGGCATTTGGGACGACAGGCCGGCGGCAAAAGCATTGCCGAAGCCGTGGCCCATCAGAGCGGCGGCGCCGGCGGCCAGCGTCTGGCGGATAAACGTTCTTCGATTCAGGCGTCGCATCTCTTCCTCCCTGTGTCTTCGATACCGGTTGCGGACGGGGACGTAGGAACGGGGCGTCAAGGGTGGCGGCATGACCGGCATGGGAACAGGATTCGAAGTGGCTGCCGTGAAGGCGCGTTGACCGGTCAGAGGCTTCAGGTGCTAATACGGCTGTATCCGCTGACCTGCCGTCAGACTGCCACAAGGCCCCGCCGGTTTCAACCCCCTTGCAGGGCGGTTGCGTCCGACGCCGCATCGGCGGATATCTTTTTCATTTGTAACCCGGCAAGGGATCGACTATGCAGAGAAGATCCGGCAGGCATCGCCCGGGAGTGACCGACCGGTGCGGTCCGCCGTTTCCTAAATCGGTTTGAGGACCATTGGTCGCAATGCCCAAACGCAGTCACCCAACCACGCGGACCTTTCGGTTTCGCCCGCGCGAGCGATCGCCCTCAGCGACGCAAACCCGAACCTTCAAACGCCGCGCGCCTGCCGACCCGGCGTATCGAAGGGTGGGGCGCCTCATCTGGCGCGGCGGGCTGATGCTGGTTGCGCTCGGTCTGCTGGTGAGTATCGCGCTGGTGCTGCCCTGGCGGTGGCTGACGCCACCGACAACCGCTTTCATGCTGCGGGATCAAATCGCCAACAGCCGCCAAATTGACCACCGCTGGGTCGCCTGGAAGGATATGTCGCCCTATCTACCGATCGCCGTGGTGGCCGCCGAGGATCAGAAGTTTCCCCGGCACCACGGGTTCGACTTCGAGGCCATCGTCGAGGCCACCCGCGAGCATCGGGGGCGAATGCGCGGCGCCAGCACGATATCGCAGCAGGTGGCTAAAAACCTGTTTCTCTGGCCCGGGCGAAGCCTTGTGCGCAAGGGGCTCGAGGCCTGGCTCACGGCCCTGGTGGAAACGCTCTGGTCCAAGCGGCGCATTCTCGAAGTTTATCTGAATGTGGCTGAATTCGGACCGGGAATATACGGCGCGGGGGCTGCCAGTGAAACGTTCTTCCAGCGGTCGCCATCCCGTTTGAACCTGCGCCAGGCCGCCCTGCTGGCGGCCGTGCTGCCCAGCCCCCGCCGCATGTCGGCCGCCCGTCCTTCTGCCTATGTCGATCGGCGTGCACGGGAAATCGCGGCCTGGGTCCGCAAACTGGGTGGACCGCAATATCTTTCAGACCTATAGTGTCCTCGAGGCCCGCCGATGCCTGCAGGAGCCGGCGTAGCGGACAACCCGTTCGCTCGCGAGGCGCGGACGGGCGCGAGACGGCCAAACAACGCCATCTGAACGAAAGGCATACCGCATGAACCGCAAAACCAAGATCGTGGCCACCATCGGGCCGGCCTCCAATACCCGGCCATTGCTCGAGAGGCTGGTGGAAGCCGGCATGAACGTGGCCCGGCTGAATTTTTCCCACGGATCGTACGAAGATCATGTGGAGGTCATCCGCACGATCCGGTCCATTTCCCGCACCATGAGCCGGCCCATCGGCATTCTGCTGGATCTGCAGGGCCCCAAGATACGGGTGGGCAAACTTGAGAACGGCGAGCCCGTGCGGCTCAAACGCAACCAGTCTTTTGCCATCACCAACCGCGATATGGCCGGCACCGCTGCCATGGTTTCCACCACCTATCGCGCGCTGGTGACCGACGTCCGCAAAGGTGACACCATTCTTTTGGATGACGGCCTGATCCGGCTTCAGGTGGAGAAGACCCGGTCGCGAACGGTGGAATGCCGGGTGATAAACGGCGGCTGGCTCAAGGAGAAAAAGGGGATCAACCTTCCCGGGGTCAATGTGTCGGCCCCTTCGCTGACGGAAAAGGACAAGCGCGATGTCAATTTCGGCATCAAGAACGGGGTGGACTACTTCGCGCTCTCGTTCGTGCGCACGGCTGATGATCTCCGGCAGATCAAAGCGATTCTGAACAAGCAGGGCGCGGCCATTCCGGTCATTGCCAAGATCGAAAAACCGGAGGCGGTCGAAAATCTGGATGCGATTCTCGCGGTCGCCGACGGCATCATGGTGGCGCGCGGCGACCTGGGCGTGGAACTGCCGCCCGAACAGGTGCCGACGATCCAGAAGCGCATTATCCATGCGACCACGAGTTGCAACAAACCGGTGATCACGGCCACCCAGATGCTCGAAACCATGAGCACCAATCCGATCCCCACCAGGGCGGAAGCCTCCGACGTGGCCAACGCGATTATCGACGGCACCGATGCCGTCATGCTTTCCGGCGAGACTGCTTCAGGCCGTTTCCCGGTCAAATCCGTGCGCATGATGGCGCGTATTGCCCGGGAGGCCGAAAGCTCACCTTTCATGCGCTACAATATCCCGTATGAGCGCGATCCGGCTGATCTGGTGACCCATGCCGTGGCCCAGTCGGCCGTCAATATCCTGCACGAGATCGACGGCCGGTGCGTGGTGGCCTTTTCGGTTTCCGGCAAGACCTCCAAGCAGATCTCCAAACAGCGGCCGGCCGAGCCAGTCTACGCATTTACTTCCAGCACCGAGACTTACAATCGCCTTTCCCTGCTGTGGGGGATCACCCCCATGTACATTCCCGACATCGACAACGCCCAGCGCCTGATTGCCAGCAGCGAGAATCTTCTGACGGAGAAAAAACTCCTCGCGCGCGACGATCTGATCGTCCTCGTCATCGGCATGGGACTGAAGAGGGGCTCCACCAATGTCATCAAGATTCACCGGGTCGGGCATGACGATTGATCGGCCGGTCCTCAGGCCCCAACACTCCAAGCGAGGTGCGACCGCGGGGCGCGTGTGGAAACCGTAAGCCCGCGCCAGGCCCGGCGCCTGGCGCTGGTCCGGGCCGGTTTGCTTAAGCCGGACTGGAGCGGGCTGCCGACCCGTGCTGCCGGACGCGGGGTTCGGGCCCGCCGGGCCGCCCACGCCGTCATCGCGCGCTTCGGCTACCTGCAGCTCGACACCGTGGCGGTGGCCGGCGCCCGCAGTCATGCCATCGTACTGCTCTCGCGCCTCAAGGGTTTCGACCCGGTCCTGGCCGAGGACCTGCTACAGCCGGGTGAGCCCCTGTTCGAATACTGGGGTCACGAGGCCTGCTGGATGCCCCTGGAACGCTACCCGCTCTTTGAATTTCGGCGTCGGGCTTTTCGCCGGCATCCCTGGTGGGGCGATCTGATCGGCCAGTATCCGCGGGTGGCCGACGATCTGCGTCGGCGCATTAGAGCCGAAGGGCCGCTGCGCTCAGTGGATATGGACGGTGGCGGCAGCCGGGGCTGGTGGGACCTCAAAATCGCCAAACGGGTGGCCACGGCCCTCTGGTCGTCGGGCGAATTCGCCATCCGCGCAAGATGCAACTTCCAGCGCACTTTCGACCTGACCGAGCGAGTGATCCCCGCCCGCTGGCGCGATACGCCCCTTCCGAAGCCGACGGCTATCGAAACCCTGCTCGAACTGGCGCTTCAGGGGCATGGTTGGGCGAGCACCGCGACCCTGGCGCAAACCTGGCGGCTGCGTAATTTGAAAGTGGAAATCGATGCAGCCCTCAAGCGGCTTGAAGCCGACGGCCGCATTGTGCCCTGCGCGCTGATCGGCCCGGATGGAAGACGGCGTCCGGGATGGCTGCGGGTGGCGGATGGCGATCTGACCGGCCGCCTGGATCGCCTGCGTCCCCGCCGGGATCGGGGTGTGCTGCTTTCCCCCTTCGATCCGGTGCTCTGGGACCGTCAGCGGGTCAAACAGCTGTTTCAGTTCGATCAGGTTCTGGAAATCTTCAAACCGGCAGCACAGCGGGTATACGGATATTACTGTCTTCCGGTGTTGGCCGGAGAAAGACTGGTGGCCCGGATGGATCTCAAGGCCGAACGCCGGGCCGGGCGGCTGCACGTGAAGGCGGTCCACTTCGAGGCCGGCAGCGGTAAACGCGAGGTGCCGACGGCCGATCGGGAGGCGGCCAGGAAGGCGCTGGTGCGGTATGCCGAGGCGGTGGGGTTGAAGCCGGCGGGGGTGCGGACCTATATCGGGTAAATTATAATCGGCGCGGCCCGGGTACGGCTATGATCCCCGATCAACATGACCACGCCGATTGCGCTAATCGGGGTCGGTATCGGAATCGCTATCGGCATCGGGTCTTGAAAAAGCATCGGCGAAAAGCTTCGATTCCGATC
>JASJCD010000122.1 GCA_030066135.1 Desulfobacterales bacterium
TTTCTGCCCATCGTGGGCATAGGCGTCGTGTTCCTGCCGGCCACAGTCATTCTTTTCGTTGCGGGTCGCCTTGGGGCCGGAATCTTTTTCATCGTTTTTTACGTTGTGATAACCCTTGTAATCGAATATCTATTCAAACCGCGCATCGTGGGCAAGCGGGTACAGATGCACACCATGCTGGTTTTTCTGTCCATCATCGGCGGACTCCACCTCTTCGGGATTTTAGGGATCATCTATGGTCCCCTCGTGGTGACCGCCTTTTTGACGCTGGCCGACATCTATCAGCACAAATATCAGGCCAGCGTGGCCCCCGAAAAATGAATGCGCCCCCGACCATGCGGCCCGCCGTGCGGAATTCGAGTGGTGCCCGGTAAAGACCTAATTCACGGGATACGAAAATGAACAACGAAAATCTGCCCGCCGTGAGCATCGAACGCGAAATGAAAAAGTCCTATCTGGACTATGCCATGAGCGTGATTATCGGCCGGGCGCTGCCGGACGTGCGCGATGGCTTGAAGCCGGTTCATCGCCGGGTTCTCTTTGCCATGCGCGAGCTCAAAAACGACTGGAACAAGGCCTACAAGAAGTCGGCCCGTGTGGTGGGCGATGTTATCGGTAAATACCATCCCCACGGTGACACAGCCGTTTACGATACCATCGTACGCCTGGCCCAGGATTTTTCTATGCGTTATCCCCTGGTGGACGGCCAGGGCAATTTCGGTTCCATCGACGGCGATCCGCCGGCGGCCATGCGTTACACCGAAGTGCGCATGATGAAAGTGGCCCACCAGATGCTCGAGGATCTGGACAAGGAAACCGTCGATTTCATCGAAAACTACGACGGCACGCTGACCGAGCCCTCCGTGCTGCCGGCCCGGATTCCCAGCCTGCTTGTCAATGGATCGGCCGGTATCGCCGTGGGGATGGCCACCAACATTCCCCCCCACAATCTGAGCGAAATCATCGACGGCACCGTTGCCCTGATCGACGATCCTGCCCTGGGGCTGGAGGACCTGCTCGCCATCATTCCGGGACCGGATTTCCCCACCGGCGGCATCATTTACGGCACCAAGGGGATTCACGAGGCCTACGCCAGCGGCCGTGGGATTATCCGTGTGCGCGCACGCGTCGAAGTGGAGCAGGACAAGCACCACCAGTCCGAAACCATCGTGGTGCACGAGCTGCCCTACCAGGTCAACAAGGCGCGGCTGGTCGAAAAGATTGCCGAGCTGGTGCGTCACAAACAGATCGACGGCATCCGCTTCGTGCGGGACGAATCCGATAAGGACGGGATGCGCATCGCCATCGGGCTCAAACGCGATCAGTTCGCCGACGTGGTGATCAACCAACTCTACAAGCATACCCGCATGGAAAGCAGTTTCGGGGTCATTTTCCTGGCCATCGTCGACAACCGGCCGGAGCTTCTGACCCTGAAAGAACTCCTGCAGTATTTTATCCGCCACCGCAAAGAGATCGTGGTGCGGCGCACACGTTTCGATCTGCGCAAGGCCGAGGAGAAGGCGCATATCCTGGAGGGCTACAAGATCGCCCTGGACAACATCGACGCCGTGGTCGCCCTGATCCGCGCCTCGACCTCGCCGGCGGAGGCCAAACAGCGGCTCATGGCCGATTTCGGGCTCTCCGCCATCCAGGCCCAGGCCATTCTGGACATGCGTCTGCAACGCCTCACGGGCCTGGAACGCGACAAGATCATCGAGGACTACCGCCAGACCCTGGAGAACATTGCCCGCTATCGGGAGATCCTGGGAAGCGAGAAACTGGTGCTGGACATCATCAAGGACGAACTGCTGGCAATAAAATCCGACTATGGCGACGACCGGCGCTCGGAAATCCGGGTGGCCTCGCGCGAAATCACCTTGGAAGACATGATTACGGAGGAGGACATGGTGGTGACCGTGTCCCAGAAGGGCTATATCAAGCGCACGCCGCTTTCGCTCTACCAGAGCCAGCGCCGGGGCGGACGGGGCAAGACGGCCATGGGGACCCGCGACGAGGATTTCGTCAAACACCTGTTCGTCGCCTCCACCCACCACACGTTTCTCTTCTTTACCAACAACGGCAAAGTCTACTGGTCCAAGGTCTATGAACTGCCCCAGGCCGGGCGGGCCAGCCGCGGCAAGGCCATTGTCAACCTGATGAACTTCGAAGCCGGCGAAAAACTGACCACCGTGCTGGCCGTGCCTGATTTTCAGCCCGGTAACTTCATCATCATGGCAACGCGCCAGGGCATTATCAAAAAGACGGATCTGATGGCTTACAGCCGTCCGCGGGCCGGCGGCATCATTGCCCTCAACCTCATGCCGGGCGACGAGCTGATCAGTGCACGCATCACCGACGGCACCCTGAACGTTTTCCTGGGAACGGCCCAGGGCAAGTCGATCCGCTTTCATGAAATCGACGTTCGCCCGGCCGGCCGCGTCGCCCGCGGGGTTCGCGGCATCAATCTCATAGCCGGCGACAAGGTGGTGGGAATGGAAGTCTTGACCCACGGCCAGACACTGATTTCCTTTACGGAAAACGGATACGGCAAACGCACGTCGGTGGATGAATACCCCGTGCAGAAGCGGGGCGGCAAAGGGGTCATCACAATTAAGACCAGTGAGCGCAACGGGCTGGTGGTCAGCATTCTGCTGGTGGAAGACGACGATGATCTCATGCTCATGACGGATTTTGGCAAACTGATCCGGATGCCGATTGAAGGCATTTCCGTCATCGGTCGCAACACCCAGGGAGTTAAACTCATCGAGACCATTGCCGGTGAGCGGGTAATCGGCGCCGCGCGCCTGGCCGAGAAAGACGAAAACGGAGACACGGGCGAAGATGGGGATGAGGATGCGCAATCTTGATCCTCTATCCGGGTCCGGCCCGAACCACCGGCTGTGGTGAGGACGGGCCGGACACCGCCGTCGAACCTGCGCGAGGAGCCAAATGAATCAGAATTCGGGTGACAATCTTCGACTGGGGGTCGTGGGGGCCGGCAGCTGGGGCACCGCGCTGGCCAACCTGCTGGCCGGCAAGGGGTATGCCGTCGATCTGTGGGTATTCGAAACCGATGTCTGCCGACAGATTGAAAGACATCGCGAGAACAAGGTATTTCTGCCCGGCGTGACGCTTTCCGAAAATCTCCGGCCGACCAATGATCTGCGCCTGGCGGCGGCGGACAAGGATCTCGTGCTGGTGGTCGTGCCATCGCATGTCATGCGGCAGGTCACGGAACAGATGGGCGCTTGTCTTGATCGGGACACCTTGCTGGTGACCGCATCCAAGGGGATCGAGAACCAGACCCACCTGACCATGTCCGGTGTTATCCGCGATACGCTTCAGGGCTGGCCGGATAGCAAGCTGGCCGTCATCTCCGGCCCCAGCTTCGCCAAGGAAGTGGCCCGCAAGGCACCCACCGTGGTGACCGCGGCAAGTGCCGACATCGGGATGGCGGAAATGGTCCAATCCGTTTTCGTCACCCCTTATTTCCGGGTCTATACCAATACGGATGTCGTGGGGGTCGAAATCGGCGGGGCCATCAAAAATGTGATCGCCATCGCGGCCGGCGTCATCGATGGACTCGGACTGGGACTGAACACGCGGGCGGCCCTGATTACGCGGGGGCTGACTGAAATCCAGCGCCTGGGACGACGGATGGGCGCCGATCCACGTACGCTGGCGGGCATCGCCGGGGTAGGGGACCTTATTCTGACCTGTACGGGCGATCTGAGCCGCAACCACACCGTGGGTAAAAAAATCGGGGAAGGGTTGCGCCTCGACGAGATTCTGGCCGAAATGCGCATGGTGGCCGAGGGGGTCAAGACGGCCAAATCGGTGTACAACCTGGCGCGCAAGCTGGAAGTGGAAATGCCCATCTGCCAGGAGATGTATGCCATCCTGTATGAAGGCCTGTCACCCGAAAAAGCCGTTTACCGGCTGATGACCAGGGATTTGAAACAAGAGCTCGAATAGCCCAACCTCCCAATTGAATTCAGAGGCGGGACGTGGCTGGATATAACCGGCCGCGGGATCGAAAGCATGGCCGAACTCCATACCCACAGCATGGAAGGACACCGCGAACGCCTGCGCGAACGATTCCGCCGTGCGGGTCTGGACGGCTTTCATGACTATGAGGTCATTGAACTGCTGCTCACGCTGGCGACACCCCGCAAAGATTGCAAACCAGCGGCTAAAGCCGCTCTAGAGCGCTTCGGCAGCCTGCCCGCCGTGCTCGAGGCCACACCGCGGGAGCTGTGCGAAGTTGCCGGTATCGGCCCCCGCAATCTCCTGGGGCTCAAGCTGATTCCGGCGGTTTGCGAGCGCTACCTGGCACAGCGGGTTCAGGGCCAGGTGCCCCTGAACAACTCTCGGGACCTGTTCGATTATCTTTACCAATCCATGCGCGACAAGAAACGGGAGCAGTTCAAGGCGGTCTTTCTCGACGCCCGCAACCGGGTTATCGGGGTCCAAACGCTTTTCGAGGGTTCGCTCACCGGCAGCCACGTCTACCCCCGGGAGGTCGTGCGCGCGGCGCTTGACCATCATGCGGCCGCCGTGATCTTCGCCCATAACCATCCTTCGGGAGATCCGCGGCCGTCCCCTGAAGATACCGCGCTGACGCGGAAACTGATGCAGGCCTGTCTGCTTATGGACATCACGGTGCATGAACATATTATTATCGGTAGCGGCACCTATTACAGTTACGCTGATAGCGGCCTGATTCAACAAATGCGCGGCGACGCGCAACCATCGCCATGAAAGCGCTGGAGATTTGCATGCCATGACCCGCGAGGAACGCCCATACTGCTACGGCAAACTTGAATGCGTTTTTCCTATGGGAGAAGACGGTTTGCGGGAAACACCCGAATCCTGCATGGTCTGCTACTGCAAGACCGAGTGCCTGCGCACCGCCATGCAGGGTGAGACCGGCGCCCAGGTCAGAGAGGAAAAAGTCGATCGGGCCTATGCCGCCGGCAGGATGGGGTTTTTTGAGCGCTGGTCACGCAAGAAGGCGCTCCAGCAGAAGCGGGACTCCGCTGACCCGGTTAAGAAAAAACCATGATGCGCCGTTGTGCCAAGCGCCGGAGGTTGTCGTGTAGCGACCGGCCGGGCCAGGAGCGGCCGCTTTCCCATGAGGGCGCCCAGACCCATCCCTGATACCCGGATGCCTTCAGAACCCAGGACTTAAAAAATAATTTGGATATAGACCCTGTTCATCTTATGAATGGCCAATAAAGGTTCCACCGATGCGTTGATGGTCTCTGTTGCTTTTCTTGGTCGCCACGAAAAGTAACCAAAAGAAAGTGCCCGTGCCCCGCTTTAACCTGCGCGTCGCCCAACCACCCCTTGAAGCGGCGCCTCATGCCGCCATGCGGCGTTGCCCCGCGTTGCGGGATTCCTCATCGGCTTTATTGTAATTTGGTGAGTTTCCAGTTCGCTCGGGTGCTCACAATCGGTCGATTGCTGCGCGCTTCGCTTCACGGGACGCCTTGCCTGACGGCATGAGGCTTGCTTCAGATAGCGGTTGACACAGCCGGCGCGGGTCGGAACGCGCTTCGCTCAGACTAGCCGACACGCTTTTTCCGCCCCGTCACCGATGCTCGGCGCGGGGCCAAGGGATGCTCAATCCGAGATTCTGAAAACGTTTCTGAGCCCCGTTCCGGGGGATCACCCAACGCCTCTCGCTCTGTGGAGAGGGGGAAACAATTTTCATCTGACGTTTTGACGATGTCGCAAGAAGAAAAACCATACCGTCGCTATTGGCTGGCGGGTCTGCTTCTGGTCCTGCTGGTGATGCTGCTCCTGCTGTTTCGCGACCCGGTGGCATACCATGCCCGACGGCTGTACGCGTTGTTGATCGACCGCGATCAGACCCAGGCATTCGTTCGTTCCTTTGGGCCCTGGGCGCCGTTCGTCTTCATGCTCGTACAGATCGGCCAGGTGATTCTGGCGCCCATACCGGGCGAAGCCACCGGATTCATCGGCGGTTATCTCTTCGGCGCCGGGCCGGGATTTGTCTATTCGACCCTGAGCCTAAGTCTGGGCTCTTTTATCAACTTCAAGCTCGGTCGGCTGCTGGGGCGCGCCTTCGTCCGCCGCCTGGTTCCCGCCGCGCAGCTGGCACGACTGGATCGGAACGTACGCCACCAGGGGGCCCTGGTGGTTTTTCTTCTTTTTGTCTTTCCCGGGTTTCCCAAAGACTACCTTTGTCTGTTCCTGGGGATGACGGCCATGCCCACCAAGCTGTTTCTGATCATGGCGATCGTCGGGCGTATGCCGGGCACCCTGATGCTCAGCCTGCAAGGGGCCGTGCTATTCGAACGCATGTACGGCGTGTTCGCCGCCCTGCTGGGGGGCTGTGCCTTTTTGCTGTTTTTGGGTTACCGCTATCGCGAGCGTCTGTACAAATGGATTGAAAAACTGGATAACGACCGCGCCGGGCCCCGTTGACGCTTCAGGAAATAAATGCTATTAATCTCGGTAGGTTCGATCTGTTAAGGCCATCTACCTTCGACTAACCTCGGGAGCCTCCATTGACTTTCTGGAAAGTCAGAGAAGAACTCAGCGGCGAAAACAGGTTGCGACGCTCCTACTACGAACTGTTGCGTGATGAGCTTGACAACCTGATGGTTCAGTATGCCCTGATCAATTCCTACGAGAAGTTTCAGCAGCGACGCACGCCTTTTCCATTTGTCGAACGTCGTGAACTCAAGCCGCGGGCCAGGATTCCCGACGTCGAATACGAATGCCAGAATACTTTCCTGGTGCTTTTCGTGGAAGATACGATTCCGCCCGAACACCGCAAATACATACGGTTTTTCGAGCTCAACAAGACAACCAAGACAAATCTGCTGTCTTCCAAATCACTGCCTTTGTCCAATCAGTACGATCGCCATCAAAAATATCTGGATTCGACCACCTTCCCCAATTTCCTGAAAACATTGCTGCCCGTGGACTATGCGCTCTTGATCCAGCGGGATCCTGCCAGCAAGGCCCGTAACCGGTATTGCATGACGCACTTTCACGTCCGGGTCGACTGGCCCATAATCGATGCGGCTGAAAACCTGGGGCGCGATCTGCGCTATATATCCAAGGATATTTTCGAACGCGGCGACAAATACGCCGAAGATCTGCAGAAGAAATTCTTCGAATTCTACGGGTTGCCCTTGATGGCCGGCGGTCGTCGGACGGCCGCCATTGTGGCGGCACAGTTTCTGCGGCAGCTCTCCTGCATTTCAACTGTTTATGCCGGCAGCAGTGAAACGCGCGGTCTTATCAGGATTTCCGAGCGAGGGGTGTCCAAGTCCGTCCTGATGCGCATGAGCGGCGATGAGATGGAGGCCCTCGCGAATGCCAACCGCATATCCAAGCAGACCTTCAGCAAGAATTATGTTGTTTTTCGCGAGAAGAAGAAGGGGATCTGCATCTTTCAGGCCACCTATCTGCCCACCGACCAGGCCCGGCCGCCCGATGACGGCCGGATGCGGGATATGAAATTCGATCTATCCTGGTTGACCGTGGGCGGGCAGCATATCATCCCCAAACCGGGTGTCTGGAAATACCCGCCCCTGACCTACAACGTCATCTATTCCTGAAATTACCTGGTGCGTCATATCAGCGGGCGCCATGGCTGCGGTCGCTTTGCGCCCGCTGATCGGCAAGAGCCTCGACCTGCTGCCAGCTAAACACACCTTCATCCAAGATCCAGCGGCATACCCCGATCATGGACACACTGCGCTTGTGGTTCATGTTCACGAGCAGCATGGACAGGCCATGGGCCAGCAGCATCGGGACAAAGGCTTGCTCAAGTTTCTCCTTGTGTCGGCGGGCGGTCGGGCCGGTGGTCAGGTTGGAGAGACTGGCTGCGGTTTTAACGTCAAAGCCCAACATATCGGGCAATCGCTGCAGGACTTGAAACAAGGCGCGGTTGTGGGCGGCGGCATCCTGCCAGCTCAAGGGCGCCACAACGGGATCGATGACGAGTTGTTCCGGGCGCAGCCCGGCGTGTAAAGCCTGCTCGTAAAGCGCCAGTGCAACCCCTAACTTCTCTTCCACTCCCAAGGGCACCTGGCTGCGCTCGTCCAGCAGATAGCCGATGATTTCGACATTGAATTCCACCGCCAGCGGCAGGATATTCGCAAGGCGGGCCGGCTCCAGGGAAAAGCCGTTGATGATGATCCGGTTGGCCGCATCGCGTGACAGTGCGGCGCGTATGGCGGCTGGGTTGAGCGCGTCGATGATCAGCGGGCGGTCGGTGGCGGCCGCCGCTGTTTCCAGGCAGAAGACCAATTGTTCTTCCGCCCGGCGCCCCAGCGGTCCGGTGTTGATATCGATAGCTTCGGCACCGGCGGCCACCAGTGCTTTGATGCGCGCACCCAGGGCCGCCGCATCCTGCAGGGCCAATTCCCGGGCCAACGCGGGCTGGGTCAATTGAAGATTATCGGCAACCAGCAGCACGTTCTTTTCTCCGGTTAAGGTTCTGGGGCGGGTACGGTGCCGGCGGAGAGCGGTTTAACCCTTCGTAGCAGGTCCCATCGGCGGCATGCTGTCTCAAGACTTACCTGGACCTGGAACCCCGGGCGGGCACGTTCGATCAAGTTGCCATCCGCATCGCGGATGGATTTGATGCGGCTGCTGACGATGGGGCGTCCGGGGCTGATGATTTCAACTGCGTCGCCCTTGAAAAACCGGTTGCGGGTCTCAAGGTGTACCTCTGATCCTTGGCTGTCGGCGAGCACTTTGCCCACCAGCCGGTATTCATAGCGCGACGCCGGCACGCCGTCTTCACCCCGGGGCGGATGAGGGGAGCCGAAGTAAAAACCGGTGCTGAAGCCGCGATTATTGACCGCTTCCAGATCGCGGAGGCCGCCCTCCGGGACAACCTTCGAAGCTCCCAGCCGGTAGTAGGCGTCGAGGGCTTCCCGGTAGGCCTTGACCACGGTCGCCACATAGTGGATGCCTTTCATACGGCCTTCGATCTTGAGGGCCGCCACACCGGACTTGATCAACGCGGGGAGATGGGGGAGCATGCACAGATCGCTGGCATTGAATATGAAACTGCCCTGGTCGGTTTGCTCAATCGGCATATACATGCCGGGTCGTTTTTCTTCCACCAGGGCATAATGCCAGCGGCAGGGATGTGCGCACTGACCGCGGTTGCCGTCACGATCGGCAAGGAAGCTGCTCAAAAGGCAGCGGCCGGAGTAAGCCATGCACATGGCGCCGTGAACGAAAACCTCGACGCCGATGCTGCTTTGCGCACATATTGTCCGGATCTCTTCAAGGCTCAGTTCGCGGGCGGCATTGATGCGCTCGGCCCCAAGCCTTTTCCAGAAACGCGCCGATGCCAGACTGGTGATATTGGCCTGGGTGCTGATATGGATTGGAATGGCGGGGGCAACTTCGCGCGCCAGACTAAAAACAGCTGGGTCGGCAATGATGACGCCGTCGGGCTGGATGGCCGTCAGATCGCTCAGGAAATCGCGAATGCCGGCCAGATCGCTGTTGCGTGCGTAGATGTTGCAGGTGACATAGGCGCGGACATTGCGCTGATGGCAATAGACCACCGCCGCTGCCAATTCATCCTGATCGAAATTGCCGGTATGGCTCCGCAGGCTGAAATCTTTTCCACCCAGATAGACCGCATCGGCCCCGAAATGGATCGCGAGCTGCAGTTTTTCGAAATTGCCGGCCGGTGCCAGGAGTTCTACCCGGGAGGGCGGTGTTCCAACGCTCAACGCTTGCATCTCCGCAGTTACGGCCCCGAGGGAAAGCCCCCGAGGGAAGTTCACACCGATGGCCCCTGGCCCCGTCACGAAGTTGGGGCTTATCCATGGCGTATTCACATGGCGTATTCAATGGATACGCCGCTATCTCCGGGAAGACGTCGCGCCATGAGACAACTGGGGGCCCTAAGCCTCAATTTCAAGCAGCTTTCTATATGATATCCGTGCGGTGCTTGCAATGGCTTGACTTTAAAACACAGCGCGATATCGTAGCTATCAGGTTCGCCGTTGGGGGCGATCAAAATGACGCTATGGCGGGGATAACCAAATGGTGCCAACCAAGTCCCAGGAAGGGGAATGCATCCATGGCGCTTCAAGATCAGATCAAAAAAGACCTGCTGGCCGCAATGAAGGCCAAAGATACCGAAACGACAGCCACCCTGCGCGTTATCATGGGGGAGTTCGGCCGCATGCCCAGCAAAACCCTCGCGGATGGTGATGTCATCAAGATTCTAAAGAAGCTGCATAAAGCCGAGAAAGAGGTGCTGGCGCGCCAGGGCCACGCCGGCGACTCAGGCTTTCTCGAAATTCTGGCGCGTTATCTCCCCCAGACGGCGTCGGAGGCGGATATCGAAGCCTGGATAAGGTCCAATATCGATTTTTCCCGTTATAAAAACAAGATGCAGGCCATGGGGGATATCATGCGCCATTTCGGACAAGGCGCGGACGGAAACCAGGTCAAAGCGATTCTGCAGTCGCGGTTTTAACATGTCGGGCCGTGAATAACGCGTGCCTATCAGAAACGGCCGGCTGCAATGCGCCTACCACGTCACTTCTTTCAGCGATGATGGCGGGCGCGGCGCCGGCTGCGGGGGACAGATTGTTAGGGCGTATCACGCATGCCATCACGCATGGCGCCGGTGCGGCCGCCGCGCCGGTCGCGGTTGCCGGAAGTTCGCCCTGCCTGGTTGAAGGCGCCGCTTTGTTTCATGCGGAAATACTGAACCGGATCGGCATCCAGCAGGGCGAGCTGCTCTCTCAGTGGCTGCAACTGGTTTGCCCGCATGCCCTCCGTGAAAGTCCTGCTCAGACCTCGCTGTTCAATCTGACTGATTTCGTTCTGGAGGCGTTGACGCTCGTCTTCGGCCCGTTTGGCCACCTGCTCGCGCTGCGCTTCTTCGGCCCGTTCGCGAACCGTCTGGGATGATGATCCTGATGGGGGTGCATTGGAAAGGACCTCATTCTCTTCTCCAGCGGCTTCCTGCGCTTCCTGCTCCTCCACGGCAGGTGGGGCAACTTTTTCCGCTGTGGTGCCAACCTCATCGACATCAGCGGGAGCACCGGTATTGCTGAAGTGGCGTACGCCGTTTTCATCCGTCCACTCGTATACGTTTTG
>JASJCD010000123.1 GCA_030066135.1 Desulfobacterales bacterium
TACAGCTATGGATTCTGTTACATCGCACCACGCTGGCAGGAGGGCATTCCCCTGGAGGAAAACTGGCTCAACCGCGAAGGCTCGGAAGATTTCGCCCGCCTCGTGGATTACCGCGACGCCTATCAACCCGGCGCGCTGCGATTTGACTGTGGTGAGGCCAGCAACTTTATCCTGGCCCCCGTGGCGGCGGCGGCCCTAAGCCAGATTCTAACCTGGGAAGTCGACGCCATCGCGGCGACCCTCCGCACCAAAACCGATCAGCTCGCCGATCAGGCGCGCGACATGGGGCTTACGACCGCGCCGGATCAATACCGCAGCCCGCACATGATTGGTCTGCGCCTGAACAATCCCCCCCCGGCCGATCTTCCGGCCCGGCTGGCGGAAGCCGGTGTCTACGTCAGCGTGCGCGGCAGCGCCATCCGGGTGGCCCCGCATCTCTACAACACGGTGGACGATATCGACCGGTTTTTCCAAGCTCTGCGAAACGGCCTGTAGACGATTCACCCCAGGCGCGGCCATGGCCGCACCCATAATCGGCTGCAATCGGCCCCGGATTGATTGATCCGCGCATCAGCGCCCCAACCGATGTTGAACCCGGCGTTGCATCGCGCCATATGCCCGTCATGGCCAAGCCCGGCAAAATAGCCTTTCATACCCTTATTTCCCGGTCGATACGCTCGATTTTTTCCTCGAGGCGATCAAACTGTCCCTCGTTTTCCGGGGCCTGGAGTTTTCGTCGAAGTTCCGCCAACTGCTCGCGGAGGCGGGGGAGTATGTTGGTTCTAAGCTCGTGACGGGCGGAAGCGCTCAGGCGCCTGAGCTCGGCAATAATGCGGTCCAGTTCCTGCTCGAGCCGCTGGACCTGCTCGCTGGCCGACAAGTTTTGCAGATCCTGCCAGTATTGACCCAATTCCACAGCCAGACCAGAGACGGTCTCTTCCATCCGCCGGGTCATCTGCTGCATGCGGGCTTCCCATCTGGCGGTCCCCGCAACCGTTTGCCCGTCCGTAATCGGATCGCCATTGGAGGCGTCCAGGATGACCATCAGCGCCTTGCGCTCAGGCGCCTGGGGATCGGTATCGACATAGAATAGACTCCCCTGCCCCAGGGCTTCGGCATACTGCCGTTCGATGCTTACGGCGACCAAGTAATCGGCCTGATCGCTGTAGTCGACCGCGGACACGGCACCGATGGTCTGCGCATCCGACCACACCCGGTCTCCGGTTCGCAATCCGTCAACGGCCTTGAAGCGCACGATGAAATCCAGGTCACCGGTGCAGCCGGTGAGCATCAGCCCCATCAGTCCAAGCACCAACCTTGTTCTCCACGATTTCATCGTTATCCTTTCTCGAAAATCGTCATCAGGTGACCGCCAATCGATGCGCCGCCAAGCTACCAGAAAAATGGAAAAACAGGAAATGGCCGCATAAAAGCTTGGGGCAGCCCCAGACCGACCGTCAGGCGCCCATCAGAAAACCGCTGTTCGAAATTAAAAGACGTGATTGCCTTTTCTCCTGCAGGTGGCGGTTGCACTGGGTGTTCACAACGGTTATAAGCATGTCTTCGCGGCGCTGGCCGTCCATGCGGGCAGGCCTCGTCGCCGGCGGCATGGATGGGACTGAAACCTTTTCGTAAGCGATCAAACGAGGAGATCACGATGGACGTCATTCGAATTCTATTGGCCATTATCCTTCCGCCGCTGGGCGTATTCCTCCAGGTCGGCATCGGTCTGCATTTCTGGGTCAATATTCTGCTTACACTCCTGGGTTACGTACCGGGCATCATCCACGCCATCTGGGTCATCGTCAAAAAATAAAGCCGTCGGCCACACACGCGCACGGCAAACAATCGCGGCATGGCAACCAAGGTGCCATTACAGTATGGGGCGTGTCGTTCGCGGCCCGATCGGCCTGGAACTTGGGGTCGACCCCGAGGTATTGCTGCGCCCGTGGGAAAGGTGTCCTCCAGGGTGAGGCCTTTGCGGACACAGGGGAAAAAGCGGCATGGGACAGTTCGCGGTTCTTGGTGGCGTGAAGCTCACGCCGGCGGAATTTTAATCGAAAGCGGCCCTGAAACCGAAACCCCTTTGACGTCTGCGGCTTTCGATGCGATCCTTTGTTGCGGAAGTATGCGCTGGGCCCTAAGCCGCTTGCGAAGCATGGGGCGCGCTTGCCGTCCATTGGCCCGGCCCGCAACGGTATCTGGTCAAGCCGGCTGTCTCACGGCCCGGCGCCATGGACGCAGGGACTGCAGAAGACGCAGGGGCTTACCGCAAGCGCGGCGGGGAATGAATTCTCCCAACAAATGGGCGGAATGAAACCAGGCCAGACCACGTAGCAGCATCATGGCCGTCAGCGCTATCCCGAGTAAACCGTTCCCGAAAATTGCAGGCCCCTGCGGCCAGAGAATGGACAAAACCACGAACGCGAAGGCAGACTCGGCAATCGAAAAATATACAAACGGGCGACGGTGCCCCATATACAGATAGCCGCCGCCCGGCGTGAAAAGGGTCGCCAGCAGCAGCAGGGGTTTCTTTTTGAAAGCCATTCCGCAGCGCGCGCAGGGCGCCGTCGGCTTAATCAAGGGACGGGCGCATCGCGGGCAGAGATGCGTGCGCGTGGATGGTGAAAGCACTTTCTTGGTCAGCGGCAGCGCCGGCAGGAGCTGGTCAATTTTACGCCGCTCGGCGTAAGCGACGGCCTTGAATTTCTCGATAAGCCCCTTCTTGTAAACGATTTCCAATGCGCCCCGCTGCAGTTTAATACTGCGAATATCGCGGTAGCGTATCTGGGCGATGGATTGACGGTAGCGTTCATAGCGCCCCACCGGAACATGCAGGATGCGATAATTCGTAAAAACGATGATGGCCCGCTCCAGATCGAGAAACAGGCCGACGGTCAAAAGCTGCTCCGTCAGACCCAGCGGACTGAAGGCTGTGGTGACCAGGATAACCTTCTCGCCCGGGTGGAGAAAAGATCTCAAAAAGGATAGCTTGACAATCAGTTGCCGCTGCCTTTTTTCGATACGCTCGCGGTAAATATTACGTGCGTCGGCAAAAAGCACTTCCGGATCGATGGGAATGCCGAAAATTCTCTCGCGAATGATCGGTGCCGGTGCATTGGTTTGTCGGGGGACGTCGACCTCGGGATTCAGGAGCAAATTGTCGGTGGTGGTCAGCATGGTCGCGGTTCTCCTATGGGTATTTTCGGCTGCTGCCTGTCGGGCCACTTGCCAGATCGCTTTGTGCTCAAAAAGACACACGCATGTATCAAACAGGTCACATCACACCACGATCTGATCCCCATTTCAGCCGGTGGAGCGTCTTTCCGGCAGCTGACGGGGCCTGTCTTGGTTTAAAGAGCAACAACTGGGCCAAAATGAACGCAAAGATAGAGAGCGATCCTGAATAAGTTTCCTGGAGAATCCCAAAATGCCGGACGATAGTCGCCATACCATTCTCGAGGACGAACTCATCATGATCCGCAGCAGCGGTGAAATTCCGGAAGTTGCCCTTCACAATGCGGTCCATTATCTCACCCGGGATGCTGAGGGGCCGGGATTGACACTGCGGCCAGGGGAAATCCGCCGCTTGCAGGAAGCTGTTCTCCAACGCTACCAGCGGATCATCCTGCGGGATCTGAACGCGCGCCTGCGGGACAAGCCGGTCTATCGCGGGATTGAGCGCAGTATAATCAACTGGGGGCGGCTCTGCCGTTTCGCGGCGCGTGAAAAGTTCGCTCTGCAGGCATTGAAGACTGAAATCGCCACGGCGCTGGGGGCTTTCCTGGAACAGGAAGTCGTGGATGTCGCTGCCGGCAGGCGCGCCACCTGCGTGAACTGCAATTTAGAGCGCCTTCAAACCTTCAGCGCCGCAGTGGGCTACGATCTCCGGCGGCTGCCGGTCGGTTGGCATCGGTATCTGAAGCTGGCCTGAAGTGTGGCATACGCAGGGGCGGAGGGCGACGGCGACAACCCAATGATACGGCGCAGGGAAGGATTGACAACGTTGCCAGCAGCCGTTAGGGTGGTGCCAATCCAATCACACGTGAGATTAACGGCCATGTACCTAAATCGCCATTCAGCGGCCGCCGCCGCCAGGGATCCAGCCCCGGTGACGGTGGCGCGCCTGCCATAAACAGCGCTTCATCCAACAATGCCACGGGCTGGTTAAGGTCCGTGGCTTTTTTTTGCCCCGGGCCCGGTCGCCGACCGTCCGGGGTTTTCTTTTCCGGCGGCGCTATCCCTGGAATAAGGAGCACGACACCATGAACGATCCCCTTAAGGTCACCTTCGCTCGGCGAATGGCGCAACTGCCCCCCTACCTCTTCGGGCAGATCAACAAGTTGAAAATGGAAAAACGCTGGCAGGGCGACGATGTCATCGACCTGGGCATGGGCAACCCCGTCGATCCGGCGCCTGAGGTGGTCACGGCCAAACTCTGCGAGGTTACCAATGATCCCAAAACCCATCGGTATCCAGCGGCTGACGGTCTGCGCAGCCTGCGGCGTGAAATCGCGCGCGCTTACGCCCGGGACTACGGGGTCGAACTGGACAGTGACAGCGAGGTCATCTGCACGATCGGTTCCAAGGAGGGAATTTCGCATCTCTGTCTGGCACTGATCGGTCCGGGTGATACCGTACTGGTGCCGGCGCCGGCTTTCCCGGTTCACATCTACGCCGCCATTATCGCCGGGGGCAGCGTCATCCGGATCAGGCTGGACGACGACGAAGCCTTCGTGCGCCGTATCGACGACATGTGTCGCCATGTCTTTCCCCGGCCCAAGGTGCTGATCCTCAACTACCCGCACAACCCCACGGCCGCCCTGGCGAGCCCGGAACTTTTCAAGGCCATCGTGGCGCTGGCCCGCCGCTACGGCTTCATGGTGATTCACGATTTCGCCTACGCCAAAATCGCCTACGACGGCTACCGCCCGCCCAGTTTTATGGAGGCGCCGGGAGCCCGCGAAATCGGCGTCGAGTTCGGCAGCTTTTCCAAAACCTACAACATGGCCGGCTGGCGCCTGGGTTACTGCGTCGGCAACCCCGACATCATTGGCGGACTGGCCAAGATCAAGGGGTACTATGACTATGGTATTTTCGCGGCGATCCAGGTGGCCGGTATCATGGCCCTGCGCCATTGCGAGGCCGCCGTGAGCCAACAGGTAGCCAAATACCAGCAGCGCCGCGACATTCTCATCGAGGGTCTGCAGCGGATGGGCTGGGATGTCGCGCGTCCACAGGCCGGCATGTTCGTCTGGGCCCGGCTTCCCGCGCTTTTCCGGGAAATGGGGTCGATGGCATTTGCCCTGCGCCTGATGGAAACCGCCAATGTTGCCGTGGCGCCGGGCATCGGGTTCGGCGAGGAGGGCGAAGGCTATCTGCGTCTGGCCCTGGTGGAGAACGAACACCGCCTGCGCCAGGCGATTCGACAGATGCGGCGCGCCTTGCCCGGGATAATCGATGCCTGGAGAACGCAACCGGCGGCGAAGACGGCCGCCACGATCGGATAACCGCGTTTAAGATGCGGGCCGCCTGTCAGAACTGCCAAGACGATAGGCGGCCGGACTGCCAAGCACCTTGGCGGTCCGGCGCGCTTTTTGCCAAAGTGCCGCAATCGCGCTATTAGCGTTCATACCGATTTCATTGCGCAATTCCAACGCGGTCGGCCGGATTTAGGAAACGCCCTTCCCATGGCATGGGTCATGCTTATTATATATAAATTCATATCAATCCACCTACCGCCAATGATTAGCCTGATGCCATGAAAACGGGAAATCCTGACGACATTCTGGATCGCATCGACAGCTTGCCCAACTGGCAGGTTTTCCTGTGCTGCCGGACGCTCGTCGCGCTGCTCGACAAACAATTGAGCGCCCAGTCCGACAGTCTGCGGCCAAGCGATCTCGAGGTCTACGACTTTGACCAGTTCCCACCGTTGGGCAATAGCGAGATCCAACGCTGGTGCCGTTCTCTGGGGTCGACCCGTCGGCCCGCGCTGGCCCGGCTGGGTCGTTTTCTGATGGCCATTTGTCTGAACCACGGTTACAAGCAGGCCGTTATCGGCGCCTGCGGCACAGCGCAAGCCCCGGTCGAGCATCTGGGTGATCTGCAGCCGTCTCAAATCATGGCCGCCCTCGGTGTCTTGATCTCATGGATGCCTGACGGCCAGGAGTTCCCTCTGCCCCCGGCCGACTTTTTTGACCGCGGCAAGGGGGTCAGCAATGGCATCGGGCAGGATGCTCGCCCTGCCCGGCCTCGCAAACCGGTATTAAACTGACCGCCAAAACGCCTTTCAACAAACATCTAAACCAGATGCTGAATCCCGCAGAGCGGAGAACACCGCCAGGGGGACTTAGATTATTTTTGGGATGAGTTCTAATTTCAGGGCACCACTTTGACCACGACCAGGGTGGCGTCGTCTTCCACCGACAGGTTCCCGCGAAAACCATTCAACTGTTCCAGAACCGCCGCCACGATGGTGTGTGGCGGCTGGCTGGCATTCTCGCCGACGACGTTCATCAAACGGTTTTTCCCGAAATATTCCCCCTGAGCATTGCGGGTCTCCCAGATGCCGTCCGTGCCGATCACGATGATCTGACCGGGGGCCACGGCCCGGACCGACTCTTCGTAGCGGGTGTCCTCCAGAACTCCCAGCGGCAGCGGCATTCCCGGACCGGCCAGTTCGTCGAAAGCAGACGTGTCCGGGTCGTAGAGAAAGGCCGGATCGTGACCGGCACGCGTCCAGCGCAGAAGGTAATCGGCCGGATCGACCTCGCAGTAGAACATGCTCATGAACCGGTGGGTCCCGTCCACGTCACGGACCAGGTGGCGATTGACATCGCTTACGATTTCAGCCGTATCACCGCTGTTGACGATGCGCTCGCGTACGAATGCCCGTGCCGTGGTCATCAGAAGGGCGGATGGCAGACCGTGGCCAGTTACGTCGCCGACCACGATGCCGGCACAGACCTTACCGCCGACGTTGCGGGTGAAGAAATCATAGTAGTCCCCTCCGGTTTCGTCGCACCAGTCACTACGGCCGGCCATCTGCAGCCCTTCAACGGCCAGGCGGTCCTTGGGCATCAGGTTGCGTTGGATCTCACTGGCCTGGGCCATGGACTTGCGGAATGCGTTTAGGTGCGATGTCTGACGGGCCTTGCGGCTGTATTTGGCGATGCCCTCGTGGATAGCCCGGGCGAGGGTGTCCGAAGGGCAGGGTTTGAGATGGAATTGAAATATATTGCCTTCGTTGACAGCCTGCACCGCCGTCGACAGATCCGTCGAACCGGTGAGCATCATGCGCACCGTATCCGGATTAAGGTCTTTGACCTGTGAAAGCAGCTCGATGCCGTTCATGCCCGGCATACGGAAATCGGAGACCACCACCGAGAAAGGGCCATCCTCACGCATGACGGTCAGGGCCTCCTGGGCACCGCTGGCCGTGACCACCTGGAATTCGCGTCGCAACTGGCGTTTGAGCCCCGCCAGAAGCATGGGATCGTCGTCGACCAGCAGAATTCGGGCCTTCATTCAACTTCTCCTTGTAGATCGGCACAGCGCTGCCGCCAGTCATCGATTTGGCGGTGTACCCCGATCGTTTTCAGATAGTCTACGTCACAGCCGGTCGTGCCGGTAACTTTGCCGTTTTCCCTTTCGAACAGGTTGGCCAGGTGAACGGCGGCCACGGGACCGAACGCTCCGACCTCGCTCTGGCCCGGATCGTGATGGAAGGCAATGGCCGCCAGGAGAGTGGTTTCGAGGCCCCATAAACCCATCAGGTAGGCCCCGATCTCCGCGTGTGAAGCGCCGAAGACCTCTTTTTCGCGTTCCCATTCCAAAGGGGCGTTTTCACCGGCTGCCTGGATAAGGTCTTTGTAGGCCTCACCAAACGTCACGGCCAGGATCAGCTTGCCGACATCGTGAAGCATACCGGCCATGAAGGCCGCATTGACCACATCGCGCGGCTGACCGGCGGCCTGCATGATCTGTTTGGCATAGCCGCCAGTCGCCAGACTGTGCGCCCAGAGGCCCTCGAAATCGAAGAAACCCAGTTTGTCCCGATTGAAGGACGCGAAGACATTGACCGAGAGCACCAGGGATTGAATCGCATCCAGCCCAAGCAGCATGACGGCATCGCGGATGTCCGTCACCCGCCGGCATAATCCAAAAAAGGCCGAATTGACCATCTGCAGAATTTTGGCGGCCATGCCCAGGTCGCGGGCGATGATGTCCGCCACTTTCTGGATCGAAGCCTCCTTGGCCCGGACTTCTTCCATGACCTCCATGCAGATCGTGGGCATACTGGGCAGGGCGTCGATCTGAGCCACCACTTTCTTCAAGCCGGTATGCGAAAGGATCCGGTTCAAGGCAAAGGTTTTGGCCAGGGCCTCCTTGAGGACCACGGCATCACAGGGTTTGGAGAGATGCTGGTGTGCCAGGCGGACGGATTTGAGGGTCATCTCCCGATCGAGTTGGCCGCTCAGGATGATGCGCACCACCTGGGGGTGGTCCTTCTTGACGGATGCCAGCAGCTGGGCGCCGTCCATCTCCGGCATGCGCATGTCTGAAATCACCACATCGAAGGGGCGGGTCTGCATAAGATCAAGGGCCTCGCGGCCGCTGGATACAAAATCCATTTCCCATTCCTTGCGCATACTGCGCAAGGAGCGCTGCAGACCTTTGAGGACCATGGACTCGTCGTCGACAAAAAGCAGGCGTTTCCTATCCATGGGGATTGGGCTCCTCTTCCCGCGGCAGGCGCAGGATAAAGGTGGTGCCCTGGCCTTCGCAGCTCTCAAAAGTCAACTGCCCCCCTAACTGCTCGACGATCACGGCATGCGCCAGGGCCAGACCCTGGCCTGAACCGCGGCCCTCTTCCTTGGTGGTGAAAAACAGATCGAAGACCTTGTTGCGGATGGCCTCCGGGATACCGGTTCCGGTGTCCTGAATCCGGATTTCAGCCCATTCGGGATGGCTCTGGGTCGATATATGGATCAGCCCTTTCTCACGCACCCCGGCCCGGGCGGCATCGGCGATCGCATGAGCGGCATTGGTGATCAGGTTGAGGATAACCTGGTTGAATTCACCCCGCAGACAGGGCACCGGGGGCAACGCCGGATCAAAGGCAGTGGTCAGCTCGGCAATATATTTCCATTCGTTGCGCGTGATGACGATGGTGCTTTCAATGGCTTCGTTGAGATCCACCGGCGCTTTTTCCTCGCCCCCGGGATGGGCGAAGAGCTTCATCGACCGCACGATCTTGGAGATGCGTTTGACCCCGTTCAAGATGTGATCGATGGCGTTGGGGACCTCGTCTGCCAGGTATTCCAGATCCGCCTCCGCAATGGTGGCATCGAGTGCCTTCAAGATGGCTGCGCGGGTCCCATCCCGACGGGCCGCCTCGGCCAGCTGGGCGTACACCGCCAGGACCTGCTGCAGATCACCGAATGCCTCGCGCAGAAACTGGGTATTGTCGCCTACGAACTGGGCCGGTGTACTTATCTCGTGGGCAATACCGGCCGCAAGGTGACCGATGGCTTCCATTTTCTGTGCCTGGGAGAGCTGCTCTTCGAGCTGTTTGCGTTCGGTGATATCGGCGCCCATCAGAATCAGGCACAACGGGCTGGGGGTGTTCTCGGCCATGGGGTGTACGGTCAGTCCCAGCACACGGGGATCCTGACCGGGCAGGGTGCAAAAGAGATCTTCGATCCGCACCGGATCGCCGTGGGTATGCGAGGCCGCGATGCCGGCTGCCACGCGCTCGCCTTCCCAGGGCAGATCGATTTCCATCAGCCGCCGGCCGACCACGGCCGCAGACGGGCAGTTGAGCAGGATTTCAGCCTGGGCATTCCACAGCACGACCCGGTCCTCATCGTCCAGACCGATCAGCAGGGAAGGAATCGAGGCCACCAGGTGTTCGGTCTCGGCGGACAGCCCGCGGGCGGACACCGACGGGCGTTTTGGTTCTGCATCCAGCGGCAGCGGAGGCGATGATGTCGACATGCGGGCTCCTTGGCTGCGCGGCCGCCGGGCAATCGGGTGCTGTCAGACCGGCGGCCGCGATCATAGGGTCATAGTTAATTTCGGCCGCTTTGAAGAAAACCTTAGCCTGTAGATGGTAGATTTCTTTTTCAGTAATCATTTAAAACAACTGAAATATCTGCATCTTGGGTTGTACCTGCGAAACAGCGGGAATAAAGATCGGCGGGACACCGGGGGGCAGGTGAGAAAAGTATAAATCCTGGATTGGGGGCTGCCCGAAGGTGGGATTCCGGATCAGGAGAACGGCTGTTTTCGCAGCCCCTGTGCTCAGGCCGTTACGGTTTCCATTCCCAGGGTTTCCGCCAGACGCAGGGCCTCGGCGTTGCCGGGCAAACCTGCGCGTCCGCCATGGGCCCGGCAGGAGAGTGATGCCACCGCCACGGCAAACTTGATGGCCCAAACCTGATCGTAGCCACGTAAAAGGCCCAGTGCGAAAGCAGCGTGAAAATTATCGCCGGCCCCGATGGAATCCCGTACTTCCAAACGAGGGGCTGGAATGCGGCACAAGCGCCCTTCGTGTTGAAAATAGGCCCCCCTGCCGCCGCGGGTGACGATCAGGGCGCCTTCAACCCGCGCGGCCAGGCGGTCAAATTTTTCAGGGAAGAGCTTTCCGGCGAGGCCGAGGTGCGGGTCGGCGAACAGCTCACTGCTGGGAATAAAAAAATCGGCTCGGACCATCATGGCCTCGAGCCCCTCGCGCCAGCGCTCGGCATCATAGACGATGATCGGCGCCTCCGGACCCCGCGGGGGCAGATGGGCGGCCAGGTAGGTCGTTTCAGGGTCCAGAAGGACGACACCGGCCGACCGAAAAAGTTCCGGCGGGAGGTCGGCCGGTGTAAGGCGCGGCAGGTCGTTGGGCTGGTAGAAAATGGTGCGCCGTCCCGAGGCACGGGTGACGAATATATAGGACTCCGGGGTTCGGCCGCCCATAACGGTCTGCACCGCGCCAAGGTCAACGCCGAAGTCTTCAAGACGCTGCCGACAGAATGCACCGGCGAGGTCATCCCCCAAACGGCCCACCAGGCGCACCGGTCCCCCCAGGCGCCGGATGCAGCAGGCGGCCGTGGCACCCTGACCAC
>JASJCD010000124.1 GCA_030066135.1 Desulfobacterales bacterium
CTCGATGGCACAGCCCGGACAGAGGTAGATCTGGCAGCGCTCGCAATACCACTGCGCTGTCTGCTGGGGATGGTATTGGCAGTGCGCGCCCATCCTAATTCATGTCCTCCCGGGGGGCAGAATCTTCAGCCCCATCGCTCCCGATTGATGGCGCCTGCCGGAGTACCCGGCCGGCCGCAAAGCCCGCGGCTTGCCCGCTAGCAATCCTACTTGGATCGCGGCAAAACCAGATTGAGGATGACCCCCGTAATGCCCGCCAGCCCGATGCCGCCCAGGCGGGCCTCGCCCCCCAGCGGGAGCGACATGCCGCCGACCCCGAAAATGACGATAATGGCCACCAGCGCCAGGTTGCGCGGCTCCATCAGGTCGTCACCGGCACGCACCAGGGTGTTCATGCCCACCACCATGATGGCACCGAAAAGCAGAATCATGATGCCGCCCATGACCGGCACCGGGATGGTCTGCAGCAGCGCCCCCAGTTTGCCCACGAAGGCCAGCACGATGGCGGTGATGGCCGCCCAGGTCATGATCCCGGGGTTGAAGACTTTGGTCAGGGCCACGGCCCCCGATACTTCCGAGTAAGTCGTATTGGGCGGTCCGCCCAGAAAAGAGGCCAGCGACGTTGCCAGTCCGTCACCCAGCATGGTGTTCTTGATGCCCGGATCGTCGACGTAGTTTTTACCCGTAATCCCGGAAATGGCCAGAACATCCCCGAAATGCTCGATCGCCGGTGCGATGGCCACCGGCACGATAAAAATGATGGCTTCCCAGTGCCATTCCGGCATAACGAAATTGGGGATGGCGAACCAGGGCGCCTCGGCCACGGCCTTGAAGCTTACGAGCTGGGGCGCGGTCCAGTTCTTCAACTGCCCGGGCTCGAAGCCGGCCTGAATGGCAGCGGATATGCCGGCCAGGTCAAGGGCAAAGGCGGCGGCATAACCCACCGCAATACCGGTCAAGATGGGTATCAGCTTGAACCATCCCCGGCCCAGCAGGGATGTCACGATGGTGGTAATGAGCGCGATCGCGGCTACGATCATGGCGGTTTTCTCCGGCACCAGCCAGGCCGCCCCGTCACCGGTCCTGCCGAGGGCCATGTTGACGGCCACGGGTGCGAGGATGAGTCCAATGACCATGATGACCGGCCCCGTGACCACCGGCGGCAGTATCCTGTGCAAGATCTGGGTGCCGCCCCAGCGGATGATGAAACTCAGGATGATGTAGAGAATGCCGGCGGCCGCAAGGCCCGAAAGCGTGGCCGGGATCCCCCAGGTCTGAACGCCATAGATGATGGGGGCGATGAAGGCGAACGAGGATGCCAGAAACACGGGCACTTTGCCCCGCGTAACGAGCTGGAAGACAAGGGTTCCGGCCCCGGCGGTAAAAAGGGCCACATTGGGATCGAGCCCCGTGAGCAGGGGTACCAGTACGAGCGCCCCAAAGGCCACGAAAAGCATCTGGGCGCCGACAAGGCTGTCTTTAAGCGTAAAAACGTAATCCGTCGCTGCATGATTCCGGGACATGCATCCTCCTCGTTTACATCCTTCTGTCGTTAATCCGACACCGGCACAGGCCGTTGCGCCGGTGCGCACACAAAATCCCTGTCGACGCTATTTGGTGCCGAAGATCTTGTCGCCGGCATCACCGAGACCGGGCAGAATATAGCCGATATCATTTAACTGCTTGTCCACGGCCGCGACATAGATGTCCACATCCGGGTGACTGGCTTCGACTTTTTCAAGGCCTTCGGGTGCGGCCACCAGAAAAATACCGCGGATGCTCTTGCAGCCCGCCTCTTTAAGCATATCGATGGTGGCGATCAGCGTGCCGCCGGTGGCCAGCATGGGATCGAGGATCAGGGCGATACGCTCCCCGATCATGCTTGTCATCTTGACATAGTAGCGCACGGGCTCCAGGGTTTCCTCGTTGCGGTAGAGCCCCACGACGCTGACCTTGGCGGAGGGGATCAAACTGAGCACACCATCCATCATCCCCAGCCCGGCCCGCAGAATGGGAACCACCGTAATCTTCTTGCCCTTGATCCGTTCCACCGTCACTTCCCCGGCCCAGCCCTGGATGGCGCGGGACTCGGTTTCCAGATCCTTGGTGGCTTCGAATGTCAGTAGACTTGCCAATTCGGAAGCGATATCGCGGAAATCCTTCACGGTGATATCGTTCTCCCGCATAAGGCCGAGTTTGTGCTTGATAAGCGGATGATCGACGACGTGTACCGGCACGTTCCCCCTCCTTTACGGTTATGGGCGTATGCTTCTATCGGCCACCCTTTCGGCGCTTTCGGCCGTGGTGGCTGAGTAAGTCCGCAAAAAAGCCAACAGGAGCGCAATGCTCCCCTTGGCCAAAAAAAACCATGGCCGGGCGATGCCCGGATACACCTCACCCCGCAGGCAACAGCCAAGCTGCCCGCAGGGTGTCTAAAACGCTATCAGCCCCGTTTAAGCCACCGTTTGAGGACATCGCGGTGGCGATAAATTACCTAGAAATCGCCCAAAGGCCGCCGAAAGGTGTAATTAAAAGGCTCGACCACCATTTTCTGCGTGGTCTCCTCGGCATTGCCGCCCAGGGCGGCAAACGGCAAGGCGACCAGATAGGCCCCGGTGCTCACGATCAAACAACCAATGGAGATTGGCCGGATAATGGCAATATCACCCGCCATGCCTTGGCCTTGGGGCTCACGCTTGAAGACGTAGATTTCGGTATCATCCACAGCAAAGGCGCTAATGGGCGACAGGCACAACGCCATCACCAGCAGGCCTGCGATCAGTTTAGGAAAGCGTTTAGGCATGTATGGCCTCCTTGCGATAAGATGGAAACACCGTCAGGTGATGGGTTCTGCCCGCGATGTTTTTTTGCCCGCGGATTCAACGGCGACCTCCCGGAAACGATCGCCTGGGATCATGCTTGCAACCCCGGCGGGACACTTCTATATTGCATTTCGGCAGATAACGTGTCCCGCGTGAGATTTTTTTTGGGCGGCTTTTGAATCAGAGTAGAAAATGACCTCGGAAGTGTCAAGGAAAAAGGCTTCAAATCACTCACAATTCCCATCTGAGACCCATGGGTATAGGGTGTGCCGGCACGCTGCCGAAGCCAGGGAGCGGATCCCGTGGGCAGGGGGGGGGCAGCCCCCCTTTGGAAAACAAAGGCGCCGGTCGCCGCCACGCTCACAGGGTTGCGATCGACCGCCGCCGCTGGTTATTGCCTTGAACTGTGGCCGCATCATACCCTTCGCGCAAATGCGTGTGCCTTTACGGCCGGGGCGAAGGTGAGATGTTAGAAACAAACGGGAAGACAATGGGGTGAGATGACGAAGGACTTGGGCCTATATATTGAAGTGGCGGCGGCCCTGCCCGTATTCGGGACCTATACTTACCGCCTGCCGGCGGCGCTGCGCCCCCGGGCCGCCGCCGGTTGCAGGGTTCTGGTGCCTTTTGGCAGCCGGCGGGTCACGGGGTACATTCTGGGTTCGGCCGCGCAAACCCGACCGGAAACCATCAAAGATGTTATCGATCTCCTGGACAGCGAGGCGCTCTTTTCCGAGGCCCTCATCCCGTTCTTCCGCTGGATTGCCGACTATTATCTCCACCCCCTGGGCGAAGTGATCCGCGGGGCCCTGCCCAGCGGCCTCAACCTCTACGAATACAACCTCCTGGCCATCAACGACGAGGCCTGCCCCCTGCCCCACGAAGGCCGGCTTTCATCACTGGAGCGCGACATTCTGGCATGCCTGCGCAAGGGGGCCTGCCGCTTGAAAGACCTGCAGAGCCATCTGGATCGCCCGGTACCCGGGGCCCTTTTGCAGGCCATGGTGAAATGCGGCTGGGTCGTGCGGCGCAAAGCGCTGCGCGGCGGCCGTACACGACCCAAAACGGCCAAACTGGTTCGACGGGTTCCTTCGCCCCCCACCGGAATCCGCATGACGCCCCAGCGTCAGGCAATTCTGGCGCTTTTTGACACCCAGGACGAATTACCGCTGGCGGTCATCCGCCAAACGGTTCCGGGGGCGGCGGCCATTGTCCGCACCATGGCCCGGCGCGGCCTGGTAGAGGTGGTGGAGGCGGCCGTATACCGTGATCCGTTCGGGGACCCCATTCTACCGGATCACCCTCCGGAATTGACGGCCGAACAGCAGACGGCCCTCGAACAGATCGCCGCTGCCCGGGAGCAGGGTTTCGCCGCCATCCTGCTGGACGGCGTCACCGGCAGCGGCAAAACCGAGATCTACCTGCAGGCGGCGGCCGAGACCATCCGCCGCCGTCAAAACGTGCTGGTCCTGGTACCTGAAATCGCCCTGATTTCGCAGACCGAACGCCGCTTCCGGGCCCGCTTCGGTGAGCAGGTGGCGGTCCTGCACAGCGGATTGTCCACCGGCGAGCGCCTGGATCAGTGGCAGCGTATTCGTGGCCAGGGGATCCCCATCGTCATCGGCGCCCGCTCGGCCATTTTTGCGCCGCTTGAGCACATCGGCCTCATCGTGGTGGACGAAGAGCACGACGGCGCCTACAAGCAGGAAACCGGATTGCGCTACAGTGCCCGCGATCTGGCCACCGTGCGCGCCCGCATGAGCGCCTGTCCGGTCATTCTCGGCTCGGCCACGCCTTCGGTCCAGAGCTACTTCAACCACCAGCGCGGCAAGTTCAAGCGTATCCGCCTCAACCACCGGGTCCAGGACCAGACCCTGCCGGCGGTAACGGTCCTGGACCTGCGCAAGATTCAAAATGAACGCGGGGTGCGCAAATACCTTACGGCGGAATTGCTCGACGCCATCGGGGAAAACCTCGAACGCCAGGAGCAGACGCTGGTCTTCCTGAACCGCCGCGGCTATGCCAACTACCCCGTCTGCTCGGCCTGCGGCACCACCTTGAAATGCCGCCACTGCAGCATCACCCTGACCTATCACCAGCGGGCCAATGCCTACCGTTGCCACTATTGCGGATACAGCCGTGCGGCCCTGGCCAACTGTCCGCAATGCAATTCCGACAAAATTTGGCGCTACGGCCTGGGCACCGAGAAACTGGAGGAATTCCTGCAACGCTATTTCCCGTCCGCCCGGGTGGCCCGGCTGGACCGCGATACGACCCGTCGCAAAGGCGGGCTGCTGAGCATCCTGAAAAAACTGCGCCGGGGGGAGATCGACATTCTGATCGGCACCCAAATGGTGGCCAAGGGACACGATTATCCCAATATCACCCTTGTGGGCGTGGTCTGCGCCGACAGCACGCTCAATTTTCCCGATTTTCGTTCCGGGGAACGGACATTTCAGCTCCTGGCCCAGGTGGCCGGACGCGCCGGACGCGGAGACCGGCCCGGGCGTGTCATTTTGCAGACTTACACGCCCGAGCATTTCATCATCGCCGCCGCCCGCCAGCAGGATTTCGCCCGGTTTTATACGGACGAGATCGAGTACCGCCGCGAACTGGGCTATCCACCTTACTGCCGCATGGTTCAGTTGCTGGTCACGGGCCGTGATGCCAACCGGACAGCCCAGGCAGCCAGGGCCTTGGGGCAGGCCATCCAGGCCAGCCTGCCCCGTGAATCCCAGGTAGGCGGCCGCATCGTTATTCAGGGGCCGGTGGAGGCGGCCATGCACCGGATGGCCGGACGATATCGCTGGCAGATCCTGCTCCGGGGGCCCAGCGCCGCCGGATTGAACCGTCTGGTTCGCAACCTGCTCCATGGCGACGGTCCCCGCTACGAACGGGGCGGCGTCAAAGTATTCGTTGACGTCGATCCCCTCTTTATGATGTAGATTGTGGTTTGCAGGCTTGATCGTAAGGGTTATAATCAGCCTGCTTACATGCCATCAAAATATCGTCGAAAGTAAATGACAGTCCATCCCTTCCATTTACGGACGGCAACTCGAAGGAGTCCTTTATAAATGAATGTCAAACTGCGAAACCTCGCGTTGGTCCTTGGAATCATCGGCCTGCTGGCCGCCGGCGCACAGGCGCTCGCCGCACAAAATGAGCCCGATCCGGCCCTGCCGGAATTGAACGTGCTCCAACCGCTGTTTGATTTTGGTCGCGTGCTGGAAGGCACGGAGGTGATCCACGATTTTCTGCTGGAAAACCGCGGCACCGGCGACCTGGCCATCGACCAGGTCCGTACCGGCTGAGGCTGCACGGCGGTCTCGTTTCCGAGACTGATCCCCGCCGGCGGCGAGGGCAAAATCCGTATCAAGGTCAACACCACTGGCTTCGGCGGCCACTATATGAAAAAAAAGGCCACCATCCATTCCAACGATCCGGGCCGTCCACAGCTGGCGCTCACGGTAAGCGGCCACGTGGACCCGTTCGCCCAGATCAAACCCGAACACATCATTATCCGCGGCTATCTGGGTGAACCGCTGAGCCGACGCCTGACGATCGTGCCCTCGCGCAAACATCCATTTGCCATTACCGGCGTCCAGGCCAAACATGGCGACAACATCAAAATCGCCTGGAAAGCCAAGGATACCCCCCAGGGCAAAACCTATATTGTCGATGTCGAAAACACCCGGACCGAAAAAGGTCGCTATTATGACACACTGTATCTAATCACAGACAGCACCTTGAGACCTAAAATCCCCGTTCAAGTCCGCGGGAGCATTGCCACCAAACCCGAAAATCCGAAGAAATCACCATGACCTTTTCAAACCTCAAGGCCGCCATCTTCGACTGCGATGGCGTGATGTTCAACACCAACCGCGCCAACGAAGCCTACTACAACCAGATCCTGGCGCACTTCGATCGTCCCCTGCTCACGCCCGAACAGTTCAAGTACTGCCACATGGCCACCGGCGACGAAGCCATGCACTATCTGTTCGAAGGTACGGGGCTGGCCGAGGCGGCCCAGACCTACCGCCTGCAGATGGGCTACAGCGAATTCATCCATTTGATGGAGATCGAACCCCACCTGGTCCCGCTGCTCGCATCACTGCGACCGGATATCAAAACCGCGGTGGGCACGAACCGGGCGGATACGATGGCCGAGGTCATGCGGGTGCATCGTCTCGAGGACGTTTTCGACCTGGTGGTAACGTCGCGGGACGTGCCGACGCCCAAACCGGCCCCGGACATTCTGAATCATATCCTGGCGCATTTCGAGCTGGCGCCCGTGGAGGCGCTCTATATCGGCGATTCCGTCGTGGATGAACAGGCGGCCGCAGCGGCCGGTATTCCCTTCGTGGCCTATGGCGATCCCGATCTCAAGGCCACCCATCACATCGAAAACCTCGAGGAAATGTTTGCGCTGCTGCGCCCCTGACCCTCCCGGCCGAAACAAGCCCTTCAGGCTGAACTACTGATGGATTCGTAAAAAGTCATGTTTCAGACGGTCTCGTAAAAGGGTTCGAGATACGGCATGCGAGGCCCGAGGAATGAGGCGTACGCCGGTAACCCGCAATGACGAGGGCTACGCATAGCGCCGATACCGGACTTTTTACGAGACCGTCATTACTGATTGCCGAAACCGTTCGAGGCCCCGCAGTCCGGACAGACCCAGGTAATCCCATTACAGGAAAGCCCCCAGAAGTTTTCTTCCATGCAGGCCTGGCAGATGGCAAAGCCGCATTGACGGCACTGCCAGCAGAAGGGCGCGTGCTGCCGGCAGCAGTGGCAGTCGTGTGCCCGGGGGGTGCGCCTTCTCCGCCGTCGCCGGTTGGCATTTGCGGAAGTCATCGGATCATACACCTTCCAGGAACCATGGCGGCATCGCCGGTCCCTGCTTGTTGTTTGGTTGCGGGAGTGATATGCCTACGGCCCGGTAGCCGCCAATCGGCAAATTGGATTCGGCCTTGGCTTCTATATGTATTTAAGGGCCGAAGTCAACGGGACGGCGCTGGCCACCTTTACCGGGAGCGCAATATGGCAAACGCCAGACGGATTTACCTCATCGACGGTACGGCTTACATCTACCGCGCCTATCATGCCATTCGCAGCCTGACGAATTCAAAGGGCTTTCCCACCAACGCCATTTTCGGTTTCACGCGCATGCTCCTGAAACTGATCGAAGAGCGCCAGCCCGGTTTCGTGGGCATGTTCTTCGATGCCAAGGGCCCCACCTTCCGGCATGAACGCTATCCCGAATACAAGGCCAACCGCCCGCCCATGCCCGATGACATGGCGGCGCAAATCCCGCATATCAAAGACGTCACCGCCGCCTTCCGGATTCCGGTATTGGAGATGGAAGGCTTCGAGGCCGACGATTTGATCGGGACGGCAGCCCGCCGGGCCGCGGCCGAAGGCTTCGAAGTGGTACTGGTGACGGGGGACAAGGATTTCGTCCAGTTGCTGAGTGACCGGATTTCCATCTGGGACCCCATGAAAGACCGCAGCATCACGGCGGCGGATTTCCGCCGCGACAACGATCTCGAGCCGGCACAGATGATCGATGTCATGGGGCTTTCAGGGGATACGGCCGACAATGTACCCGGCGTGCCGGGCATCGGGCCCAAAACGGCCATGGCCCTGATACAGGCCTACCAGAGTGTTGACGGCGTTTACGCGCATATTGAAGAGATCACCAAGCCCAAACAGCGGGCCAACCTGGAGACCTACCGCGACCAGGCATTTTTAAGCCGCGACCTGGTGCGCATCCAGACCGAAGCGCCGCTTGACTTTGCCGCCGATCATTTCGTGCATCAAACGCCGGACCAGGCCCGACTCACTGAGCTTTTCCAGACCTTCGAATTCCGCCAGCTCCAGCAGGCATTTGCCGAACCAGGCGAGCGCCCTGAAAAGCGGTATGAAGCCGTTATGGACGCCGACACCCTGGAAGACCTGATCGCCAAACTGGCAGACGCCGGCCGCTTTGCGCTGGACACCGAGACCACCTCCCAGCATCCCATGCGCGCCGAACTGGTGGGAATCTCGGTGGCTATTGAACCGCATACGGCCTTCTACATCCCCTGCGGTCACCGTTATCTCGGCGCCCCGGAGCAGCTCGCGCGCGGCCTCGTTCTGGATCGCCTGCGCCCGCTGCTCGAGGATCCGGCCGTCGAAAAAATCGGCCAGAACATCAAGTACGACGCCATCGTATTATCGCGCCACGGCATCCAGCTGGCGGGCATCGGCTATGACACCATGCTCGCCTCCTATCTGCTGAACCCCTCCAAGCGCTCCCACGGCCTGGACCAGATCGCCCTGGATTTTCTGGGTCACAAGAACATCGCCTATGAAGACGTCGCCGGCAAGGGTCGCCGGAGCGTCACCTTCGACATGGTGACCCTCGACAAAGCCGTGCCCTATGCCTGCGAAGACGCCGACATCACCCTGCTGGCCTGCCAGATCCTGGCGCCTCGCATTGAAGCCATCGGGCTCGACGACCTGATGACCAAGGTTGAACTGCCGCTGATCCCCGTTCTGATGCGCATGGAAATGAACGGGGTGCGGCTGGACACCGGGCGGCTGCGGGAACTGTCGGGGTCGTTCCAGGAGCAGCTCGAAGCGCTCGAAGCCAGCATTCATGCCCTGGCCGGCGAGGTGTTCAACATCAAGTCTTCCCAGCAGCTGGGGCAGGTGCTCTTCGAGAAACTCAAGCTTCCGGTCCAGAAGAAAACCAAGAAAAAGACGGGTTACTCCACCGATGTCGAAGTGCTGACCAAGCTGGCCGAGATACACGAACTGCCCGCCCTGGTTTTACGCCACCGGGGCCTGGCCAAACTGAAATCGACCTACGTCGACGCCCTCATTGACCTTATCCACCCCGAGACCGGCCGGGTGCACACCTCTTTCAACCAGACGGTCACCGCCACCGGGCGTTTGAGCAGCTCGGATCCGAACCTCCAGAACATCCCCATCCGCACTGCGGAAGGCCGCCAAATCCGCGAGGCTTTCATCCCCCCCGAGAACTGGCAGATCCTTTCGGCGGATTACTCCCAGGTGGAGCTGCGCATCCTGGCCCATTACGCCCAGGACCCGACCTTGATCCAGGCCTTTGCTGAAAATGAAGATATCCATGCCCGCACAGCCTGCGAAGTATTCGAAATCGATCCGGAAGCGCTTACCGATGAGTTGCGGCGCCATGCCAAGGTGATCAATTTCGGCATCATCTACGGCATGGGCCCCTTCAGCCTGGCCCAGGACCTGGGCATCAGCCAGAAGATGGCCAAGACCTATATCGAAAATTATTTCAAACGCTACCCGGGGGTGAGAGCTTTTATCGACCAGACCATCGAGACGGCCCGCGATACGCGCCAGACCAGCACCCTGCTGGGACGCATCCGTCTGCTGCCCGAGATCGACAGCCGCAACCACAACCTGCGCCAGTTTGCCGAGCGCACGGCCGTCAACACGCCCATCCAGGGTACGGCCGCCGATTTGATCAAACTGGCCATGATCGAGGTCGACCGAAGCCTGCTGGAAAAATCGTTTCAGGCCCGTATGCTGCTCTCGGTCCACGATGAAATCGTTCTGGAAGTACCGCCGGAGGAAATCGATCCGGTGGGCGCCATGGTCCGCAGCGCCATGGAAGACATCTGGGAGCTGGCCGTACCCCTCAAGGTCAACCTGGCCGTGGGCGCCAACTGGTCCGAGGCCCACTGAGGTTGGCATCATGGATACAGTCCTTATGTTGACAGTCATTCGAAGACGTGGCGGCATAATGACCACAACGGAGAACAAAGCCCCATGAGACGGATGCGCACACCATGAACAAACCGCGCCCCAATTCCCTGCTCTGCCCCAACTGCCGCAAGCTCATCAGCAGCGACGAGCCCCGCTGCCCCTACTGCGGCATTTCCCGCCCCGGCTCACTCCTGAAAGCCAACTGGTGGACCCGGGGGTTCAACGACCCGGACAGGCTAATCGCCGTGATTATCGGGGCCAATGTAGGGTTGTTCGTGCTGTCGCTGGTTTTAAACCTGCGGGAGGCCAGCTTCTCGATCAATCCCATGGGCTTTCTGTCGCCCTCCAGCAGCAGCCTTTCCCTGCTGGGCGCCACCGGCCGGATACCCATCGATCACGTCATGCTCAAAGTCAGTGGCATTGCCGCCGTCGATCACACCCTGCGCTGGCTGACCCTCATCTCCGCCAATTACCTTCATGGCAGCCTGCTGCACATTATCTTCAACATGCTCGTCCTGCGTCAGATCGGCGGTTTGGCCGCCCGGGAGTACGGTCCCTACCGCATGTTCGCGATCTATGCCTTAAGCGGCGTGGCCGGCTTCGGCGTATCCTACCTGGCCGGGGTGCCGCTCACCATCGGCGCATCGGCCGCGGTCTGCGG
>JASJCD010000125.1 GCA_030066135.1 Desulfobacterales bacterium
CCCTCGTTGGCGGGCAGCACCCCGTCGCCGATCAGAAAGGCCGTGGCCCGGCTGTGATCGGCGATCACCTTCATGGCCACTTCGGTCTCACGGGATTCGCCCACTGCACGGCCGGCCAGTTCTTCGGTGCGGCGGATGATGGGCACCATCAGGTCGATGTCGTAGTTGGTGTCCACGTCCTGCAGAACCGAGCAGGTCCGCTCCAGCCCCAGACCGGTGTCGATGCTGGGTTTGGGCAGCGGCTCCATCTTCCCGGAGGCGTCGCGGTTGAACTGCATGAACACCAGGTTCCAGATTTCGAGAAAGCGGTCGCAGTCACAGTCGACCCCGCAGTCGGGGTTGCCAAGGCCGCAGGCACCGCCGCGGTCCAGATGGATCTCGGAGCAAGGGCCGCAGGGACCGGTGTCCCCCATGGCCCAGAAGTTCTCTTCTTCCCCCAGCCGCACGATGCGATCGGTGGGCACACCGATCTGCTGGTGCCAGATGTCGGCCGCCTCGTCGTCGTCCAGGTAGATCGACACCCACAGACGGTCGGCCGGCAGGCCGTAACCGTTGACCAGCAGGTCCCAGCCGTATTCGATGGCCTTCTCCTTGAAATAGTCGCCAAAGGAGAAATTGCCCAGCATCTCGAAAAACGTGTGATGCCGGGCCGTGTAGCCCACGTTCTCGAGGTCGTTGTGCTTGCCGCCGGCGCGCACGCATTTCTGCGATGTGGTGGCCCGCACGTAATTGCGCTTCTCTTCTCCCAGAAAGGCCCGTTTGAATTGCACCATCCCGGCGTTGGTGAACAGAAGGGTCGGATCGTCGGCCGGAACGAGTGAAGAGCTGCGCACCACCTGGTGGTCGTGCTTTTCGAAAAAGTCCAGAAATAGTTTGCGTGCTTCGTTACCCGTCATAAGCTTGGTCTCCCAAAGTTCGGCTGCTGCCGCCAGCGGCCGAGACTTGTTACACCCCGGATGGCCCGGGCATTAATCGGCTTCCGTCTCGCGGTCTTCCTCCGGTTTCTCGGCGAACCCCAGTTTTTCGCGAATCTCCTGCAGCGCCGCATTGTAAATATCCTCGTTGTCGGCGAAGAAATTCTTGACGTTGGTGCGCCCCTGACCGACGCGCTCCCCCTTGTAGGCATACCAGGAACCGCTTTTGTCGATCACCCCGCAATCCACGCCGATGTCCAGAATCTCGCCGGTCTTGGATATGCCCTCCCCGTAGCTGATATCGAATTCCGCCTCTTGAAAGGGCGGTGCCAGCTTGTTCTTGACCACCCGGACCCGGGTGCGGTTGCCGACCACCTCCTGGCCTTCCTTGATGGCGCCGGTACGCCGGATGTCCAGCCGCACCGAGGAGTAGAACTTGAGGGCATTCCCGCCGGTGGTGGTTTCGGGATTGCCGAAAACGATGCCGATCTTCATGCGAATCTGATTGATGAAGATCACGGCCGTCATGGTCTTGCCGATGGTGCCGGTGAGTTTGCGCAGGGCCTGGGACATGAGACGCGCCTGAAGCCCCATGTGGGAATCACCCATTTCGCCCTCGATTTCGGCCCGGGGCACCAGGGCCGCCACCGAATCGATAACGATGATGTCGATGGCCCCGCTGCGCACCAGCATGTCGGCGATTTCGAGGGCCTGCTCACCGGTGTCCGGCTGGGATACCAGCAGTTCATCGCAGTTGACGCCCAGTTTGCGGGCATAGGTCGTATCGAGCGCGTGTTCGGCATCGATAAAGGCGGCGATCCCGCCGGCGCGCTGGGCCTCGGCCACGGCGTGCAGGGCCAGGGTCGTCTTGCCGGAAGATTCGGGCCCGAAAATCTCGATGACCCGCCCTTTGGGCAGACCGCCGATGCCCAGGGCCTTGTCCAGCGCGATCGAACCGCTGGAAATGATCGGTACCTGCGTGACGGCGTCTGTTCCCAGGCGCATGATGGCGCCCTTGCCGAACTGGCGTTCGATCTGGGTCATGGCCGATTCGACCGCTTTGTTCTTATCCGGTGCTGTCGTCATAAATTCCTCCTGGACCATCCGATCTGCTCATATCTGCAGGCAGTTTCTAAGGGTTGCGCGTTGGCGCGTTCACACTCACACGGTCGACATTTATCGTCCGACGGCGCTCAGGGGCACGCAGGCCAGCGCCGTGTAGACGGCGCCCCCGGGCTCAAGCCGGCTCTGATACCAGGTTAGGGTATCCACCGTGAATGGCTGGGGCGGCAGGTCTTGCATGCCTTTCAAAACCGCCGTCTCCTCGGGGCGCCAGCGTTTCGGGTTGCGCACACGGCCGATGGTCAAATGCGCGCGAAAGGGTCGGCGTTCAGGCCGAAAACCGCAGGGGGCCAGATGGGCTTCGAGCGACTGCTGAATGACCTGCAGGCGTTCGCTGTCCCCCATCACGGCCTGCCAGAGCACCCGGGGCCGGGCAAGCCGGGGAAACCCGCCCAGTCCTGCCGTGGCCAGCTCGAGCGGTGCCTGGTCCGCCACCGCCGCCTGCATGGCCGTGCGGATATCCGCCTCCCGGGCCGGATCCGTATCCCCCAGAAATTTGAGGGTCAGATGGATATTGGCGGGCTTCACCCACCGGGCCCCGACGCCTTCGGCCCGCAGTTGCTTCTGCAACGCGTCGATGCGACGAATGGTATCTTCAGGCGGTTTGAAGGCGATGAAGGTGCGCAACGCCTGCTTGCCGCCGGCGTTTCGGGATGCCGGCCGCGGCCGATGCGCCGACGCGCCCATCTAACTGCCCGGCAGCGTCGTCTGGGGCTCGCCAAGTAAAAATTTACCCTTGGCAATCCAGTCTTTCAGCATGAGCGCTATTTCGCGGGCCCTGACCGTGCTCGACAGCGGAACAGTGGCGATCTCCTCGCCGTTGATCCGGATGCAACCGCTCTTGAGCTCGGCATAACTGACCTCGCCCAGCGTCTCGCCCGTTCCCTGGGGGTAGTCATGGCTGTAGTCCACGACCTGGGTGAACAGATCTTCGTCCGCCACCGCCGTGTAGGCGGCCAGGCCTTCATTCAAGATCGGTATGGGTATGCCCAGGCCCACCGAAAGGGAGCAGCCATACCCCTGCAGACTGGCCCCCATCAGCCATTTGGCACTCATGCGTTTGAGATCGCCCATCACGCTGATCGTGCCGGCCGGCGAGCGCGGCACGCCCTTGCGGGTCCGCTTGGCGCCGGGTTTGTGCTGGGTGCCGGCGCCGGTTACATAGCCGATGCCACCGCCCAGAAAAATGCGTGTCCCCAAACCGATGGTCTTGTAGTAGGGGTCGTTGAACAGCGGACTGAGCTGGCCGGCGGAGCAATAATTGGCATTCTGGCAGCGCGGTTTGAGCGCGCCCATGTAGGTATAAATCGTCTTGGCCGACAGGTTCACGGCGCAGTTATAGTTCTGGTAGGCATTGCGCGGATTGAACAGCTGGGCGTAGGGCATCTGCTTGAGGGTGATTTCCTTCTCGAGCGTCTTGCGCGGGTAGCAGTCCGTGCCGTAGCCCTGGGCCTTGAGATGGACAGCCTTGCCGGCCACCAGGTCCTGGATCACGTGCCCGCCGCCATAGTTGAACTCCCCGGGGTAGACCCGGTTGAGCGGATCGTCCTCGCAGGCTTCAGTGGCGCCGATATAACAGTCCACGGCGGCAATACCGCCGTAGGCCGGCACATTGTTGAGCCATACCTTGGAGGCCTTGATCGCGGGTACGGTATGGCCAAAATTAATAAAGGCGCCCGAAGAGCACATGGGGGCAAACGTCCCGGTGGTGACGACATCCACCCGGCGGGCGGCCTCGACTTTGCCTTCGGTTTGGACGATGTCGATCATTTCCTCGGCCGTGACCACGACCACTTCGCCCGCCTTGATCTTGCGGTTGATGTCATCGTAGGTCTTCGTTACCTTGTGTTTGCCCATCGTGCTTCTTTTCTCCGTTAGCCCCGGCACGCGCTGTGCCGGCCAATGACGTTCCGGTCCGTTTTCAGGACGCCGGCTTCAGCTTGGCGGTAATATTGTCCTGTATCCACTTCGCGTCCCACCATTCGATCGGGTTGACCAGGGTGTCATGCACCATCATGCCGAAATGCAGGTGGTCGCCCAATGCCAGTCCGCTGATGCCCGTGCGGCCGATTTCATGCCCTTTGGCCACCTGCTCGCCGGTGTTTACCTGGATGCTGCTCAGGTGCGAATAGAGGCTGAACAACCCGAAGCCGTGTTCGATCACCACCGTGTTGCCGTAGATCCCGACATTGCCGGCGAAGACGACCCGGCCGTTGTTGGCGGCCGGCACCGGCGACTGCCGCAGCGAGGCCAGGTCGGCCCCGAGATGCACCTGACGGTCGATAATGGCCCCCTGGTACTTGTAGACACGGTGGTCGGCAAACTGGGCCCGATTGGCCGCCTTGGGCAGGCGCATGAAGACGCCCTCCCAGGCCATGACCGGGGTGGCCTGGCTGGCCAGGGCGGTGAAGGTCTCGGTGTTGCTTTTACGCATGTCGCGATTGACGGCCAGAAACACTTCCTTCGGGTCGGCAGGCGCTTGCCCGCCGGCCTCCAGCAGAGGCCGCATCTTCTGCTCGATGAAGCGATCGGAGATATTCAGGACGTCTTTGCGGAAGCGTTTGGCCCGTATGCGGTAGGAAAAGCCGGCCCGGGCCTCATTGCCGGCCCGGTCGACGGCCTGGGCCCTGATCGCCGTGCCCGGCTTCTGGTCGTAGCCCACGGCAAAAAAGGCCAGCATGGTCAGCGCTTCGCCGGCACTGCGCGGATACCCCGGGAAGAAATGATCGCCCACCAGCACACCGTGGCGAGGGCAGGGCTCATTGAGGCGATAGACCAGAAGCCCGCTGCCGCCCTGGTTGACGTAGTGAAAGCGGCTGAGCACCGTTATGGCCGGCGGTTTCGAATCGATGGTGAGCGGTATATCCACCAGGGTCTGGTTGCCGTTCCACCAGTTGCGCCAGCTGAAATCATCGGCCCGGATACGCAGCACCGCCTCGCCATCGGTCAGCTTGAGGGCGGCCGCATCGAGGGTCAGGGTCAGCTGATGGGCATCCACCCCGCTGCCGGCCAGGAGCATGGAGCCTTCGAAGCTGACTTCGTCCAGCAAAACTTCGCGTCCGGCCTGCAAAACGGCCGCTTGGACGGTCTTGAGACCGCGGCCGCGCTCCTGGATGACCACCTTGACGGTGCGGGCGGTCTTGCCGATGGCCGGTTCGACCAGATCGTGCTCGACCGACGGGGCTTTGCCTTCCATGCGCCAGATGGCCACAAGCGCCAACGGTGTCGCCAGCAGCAGCAAAAGGACGCTCAACAGCACGGGCCTGCTCATTTTCTGCTTTGATTTCACTTGCTTCAGCTTACTCCCCAATCGCGCATGATCCGGTATTGCTAACAGGTAAAGCGCCGATAATCAAGCAAAGTTTCGTTTCTTGACTTTTACCGGACCGCAAGATAAAGGACTGCCCAGCGTCGGGCGCCCACCTTAAATTAAAGGCGCGACCAAACGCCGAACCGACAGAGTTTCGCCAATGTACCAGACGACAGGTATGGCTGCGGCGCCGCCAGGACGCCCCGCCGGTCTTAGCCCCCGGGCTATCCCACGCCCCGATTGCATGGACCGGCGCTTCGACGAGGATGTTCCCACGCCCAGCGCCCTGTCGCCTGCCAGACGATGGCTCGACTGCGGCCCATGCGCTCCAAAAAAAAAATATTGCTGATTTCCCTTGCTCTGGGAGTTTTAATACTGGCCGGTATTCTGGTGCGGGGCTATTTCAAATACCGCGAGTTTCGTGAAAACCCGGCCAAGATTATCGAGGCCATACCGGAAGGCACCAACATCGTATTGGGCGAGGTCCGCCACACGGCCGTGCGCGAAGGCCGCAAAGAGTGGGTGCTGGAGGCATCTTCGGCCCAATATTCGGAGAACACCAAAGAAGCGGTTTTCAACGACGTCAAAGTCACCTTTTTTATGGACGGTGGCGGCCAGGTCCATCTGGAAGGACAAGAAGGCACCATCAATACCGCGAAAAACGACATACAGGTCGTCGGAGGCGTCCGCATTATAAAGGATGACCAGACCTTTCTGACCGAGAGGATTGAATACAATCACGAAACCCGTCACATCACCAGCCCATCCGAAGTTCGCATCCTCGGGCGCAACTTCGATTTGCGCGCCGACCGCATGCAGGTGGACCTGGCTACGGAAACGGCCCTGTTCACAGGCGCTGTTGAAGGAAAAATCGATGTCGCCGATCAACTCACCATGTAAACCCGCCTGCCGGCTCATGCTGGTATTCATTCTCCTGCTGCCGTTGTTCGCTGCGGCCACGCTGAGGGCGCAGGGGCGACCGCTGAGCACACCGCTGAACAGCACCGAAAAGATCAATATCACGTCCGACACCCTGGAAGCCGACAACAAGAACCGCCATTTTATTTTCAAGGGCAGCGTCAAGGTGGTTCAGGGCGAGACGGTCGTAACCACGGACGAACTTTTTATCCGCTACCGCGTCTCGCCAACCGGGCAACCCGCCGAAGCGGCAACGGAAAGCGGTAAGATCGAGAAAATCGAGGCACGCGGCAATGTGGTCATCATCTTTGACGGGCGAAAGGCCACAACCAATAAGGCCGTCTATCTCGCCGACGAGGAGACTCTGCAGTTGATCGGCGAGAAATCGACGGTGATCGACGGCCCCAACAAGATCGTGGGATCGAAAATAACGCTTTACAGGAACGAGGATCGTATTAAAGTTGAGAGTAGTCGTAGCAATCCCGCCGACCGGGTCACCGCGACCATCTTTCCGGCCGCCGAAGAGGACGATAAACCCTGAATTATCAGGGCGTAACATACATTATGGAGGCGCACCCGCTTGAAACCACCGATCAAGGGACGAAATAGATGACCGTCCTTGCCGTCGAAAACCTGACCAAGCAATACGGGGGACGCAAAGTCGTCAATGAAGTCAGCCTGGCGGTGGAAAGCGGAAAAGTGGTGGGCCTGTTGGGACCCAACGGGGCCGGAAAAACAACCACTTTCTACCTTGTGGTAGGAATGGTGCGGCCCGACGGGGGCCAGGTGCGCATCGGATCGGATGATCTCACCGGTGATCCCATGCACATTCGTGCCCGCAAAGGCGTCGGTTACCTCCCCCAGGAAACTTCCATCTTTCGCAAACTGACGGTTCGTGATAATATTCTGGCTATATTGGAAATGCTGCCGATCAACCGGAACGAACGCCAGGCCCGCGCTGAAATGCTGCTTGAAGAACTGGGAATCGCGCACTTGGCCGGTCAGCGCGCCGCGGTCCTTTCGGGCGGGGAAAAACGCCGTCTGGAAATATCCCGCACCCTGGCCATCGATCCGGCCTTCATTCTGCTGGATGAGCCCTTTGCCGGGGTCGATCCGCTGGCCGTCATCGATATCAAGAATATTATCGGCCACTTGAAGCAGCGCGGTATCGGGGTTTTGATTTCCGACCATAATGTGCGCGAAACGCTTGAGGTATGTGACCGGGCTTATATTCTCAACGACGGCCAGGTGATTGAATCCGGGCCGCCCCAGAAAATCATCAATAGCAAAACGGCCCGGCGAATATATTTGGGGGACGAATTCAGACTCTGATATGGCACTCGAATTAAGACAGCAACTCAAGCTCACCCAGCAGCTGATCATGACGCCCCAGCTTCAGATGGCGATCAAGCTGTTGCAGCTATCCCGTCTGGAACTGCTGGACCAGATTCACCAGGAGCTGGAAGAAAACCCGGCCCTCGAAGAGGTTCAGGAAACCCAGCAGGAAGAGCGCAACGCCGAGCCGGCCGAAAAAACCGAACCGGAAAGCGTCGACAACCAGGAAGTCACCATCGACGAAAAGCTCCCGGAAGATATCGACTGGAGCAACTACATCGATGAATACAATTCGGTCGGACGCACCAGTTTCGAGACCGAAAACCGGGACGCCCCGCGCTACGAGGCCTTCATATCCAAGAAAGAATCCCTGAACGAACACCTGATCTGGCAGCTGGCCATGAGTTTTCCGGCCGAATACGAGCAGGAGCTGGGCAGCCTGATCATCGGCAATCTCAACAAGGACGGCTACCTGGATGTGCCCCTCGAAGATCTGGTGCTGACCAGCGGGGCCAGCCCGGAGCAGGTTCAGGATGCCCTTGAGCTGGTGCAGTCCTTCGATCCGGTTGGCGTTGCCGCCCGCGATCTGGGGGAATGTCTCCTGATCCAGGCGCACCGCCTGGGCATCGACACCCCGCTGATCACGGCGATCATTGAAAACCATATGAACCACCTCGAAAACAAAAATTACAAAGCGATCAGCCGGGCGCTCAAGGTCAAATTCGACGAGGTGGTCGAGGCCGTCAATGTGATCCGCAGCCTCGAGCCCCGCCCGGGGCGTGAATTCAGCGACGAAACGCCCCAGTACATTGTTCCCGATATCTACGTCTATAAAGTCGACAACGATTTCGTCATCATGCTCAATGACGACGGGATGCCCAAACTGCGCGTCAACGCCCTGTACAAGAAATCACTGAGCCAGAAAGAAAAACTACCGGGCGATGCGGAGAATTATATCCAGGAGAAAATGCGCTCCGCGGCCTGGCTGATCAAGAGCATTCATCAGCGCCAGAAGACCATCTACAAGGTGATGGAGAGCATCCTGCGCTACCAGCGGGATTTCTTTGAAAGGGGCATCGCCCATCTCAAGCCCATGGTCCTGCGCGACGTGGCCCAGGATATCGAGATGCACGAGTCGACCATCTCGCGCGTGACGACCAACAAGTATGCTTACACGCCCCAGGGTATCTTTGAGCTCAAGTACTTTTTCAACAGTTCCATTCGCAAAAGCCACGGCGGTGAAATCGCTTCGGCCAGCGTGCAGCAGAAGATAAAAGACATCATTGCCAACGAAAATCCCCGCAAGCCCTACAGCGACGATAAAATTGCAAAACTACTAAAGGAGGCCAATATCAAAATAGCGCGCCGTACGGTTGCGAAATATCGGGAGATTCTTGGCGTCTTGCCGTCCAATAAACGCAAACAGATATAAGGAGGGCAAATATGCAGACATCGGTAACATTTAAAAACCTGGACTCTTCCGAACATCTCAAAAGCTACGTTTCCGACAAGCTTAACCGCTTCGACCGCCTGCTCGACAACCCGGCCGGCGCCAATGTCGTCCTGCGGGTTGAAAAATTCCGACACATCGCCGAAATCAACATCAACGGGGACCGGATGACGATCAACGGCCGCGAAGAAACCGAAGATATGTATTCGGCCATCGACATGGTACTCGACAAACTTGAGAAACAGATCAAAAAGGGCAAGGAAAAAACCCGTGAGCGTCGCTCCAAAGCCAAGGCCAAGGCTCAGACCAACAGCGGCGCCGCGCGGGCGATGGAATTGGAAGACGATCAGCCCAAGCAGGTCAAAATTAAAAATATCGACTACAAACCGATGGATGTAGACGAAGCCGTTTTGCAGATGGACCTGACCAGCGACAATTTTCTGGTCTTCACCAACGCACGTACGGATCAGATCAATGTACTCTATCGCCGCCATGACGGCGATCTCGGTCTGATTCAGCCAAGCAGTTAGACCTCCGACCACACGGGGCGGCGCGGGAATCCGCGCCGCATTGCAAAATATACCCTCAGCCGCTGCCGTAAATCGACCAAATGAAAATTCTCGACGCCCTCACGCCTGAAACCATCATTGCCGACCTGAAATCCCGGGACAAAATGGGACTTCTGGAAGAAATGGCTACGCCGGTGGCCCGCATTGCGAATATCGAGGTCGACGAAATCGTACGGGTCCTGCACGAGCGGGAACGCTTGGGCAGTACCGGCATCGGCGGGGGTATCGGCATACCGCATGGAAAGCTGAAGAACCTGGACAATCTACTGCTGGGTTTCGGCATCAGCCGCCAGGGCGTTGACTTCGAGTCCATGGACAACCGGCCGACGCACATTTTCTTTCTTTTGATTACCCCCGAGAATTCCACCGGGCTGCATCTCAAAGTGCTGGCCCGCATTTCCCGCATCCTGAAGAACGAGCCTTTCAAGGAACGCCTGATGGAAGCCACCAGCGCGGAAGAACTCTACGCCATTCTCGGCGAGGAAGACGAAGACTTTTAGAAGCGGAAGCCCAAGCCGTACCACGCACAGCAGCATATCCTTTGCGCCTCGGAATCATGATGCCCCTTAAAATCCTCATCATCACCGGGCTGTCCGGGTCGGGCAAGAGCACGGCCATCGACGTCATGGAAGACGCCGGATACTACTGTGTGGACAATATGCCCGTCGCCCTTCTGCCCAAGTTCCTGGAAATGCCCTTCGAGCGCAGCCGCGAGATAAGCGGGCTGGCATTTGTCATGGATGCCCGCGAGAAAAACTTCATCGCCCAGCACCAGACCGTCTTCGATGTTCTGCGCGCTGCCGGCCACCGGCTGGAGATTATCTTTCTGGAAGCCAGCACGCAGGCCCTCTTGAGCCGTTACAGCCAGACGCGGCGTCATCACCCTATGGGAGGCGGCGCCAACCTGGAAGAAGTCATCCAGCACGAAAGGGAACAGCTGGCCCCGCTGCGCGCCAAAGCCGATCACATCATCGACAGTTCGACCTTCAGCGTCCATCAGCTCAAGGCCGCCATGCGTGAGTGGATTCGCAGCGACGATCTGCCCCGGATGCAGATCCATGTGGTGTCCTTCGGGTTCAAGTACGGCCAGCAGCCGTCGGCCGATCTGCTCGTAGACGTGCGTTTTCTGGCCAATCCCTATTTCCAGCCCGAGCTCAAGGCGCTGGACGGGGAGTCCTCGCGCGTACGCGATTTTGTGCTGAGCGATCCCAACAGCCAGGCCTTTATTGAAAAATACCAGGCGCTGCTGGACTTCCTGATACCGCTCTATGAGCTGGAGGGCAAAGCCTACCTCACCATCGCGGTTGGATGCACCGGCGGGCATCACCGCTCGGTCGCCATATCGCGCTGCCTGTTCGAACACATCCGCAGCCAGGGACGTGATGTCGAGATTACCCATCGTGATATTGGCCGCCAGCCGCGCAAAACACTCACACCTTCGGGGCCGCCGGAGCAATCCGCGGATTAGGCCGCTTCCCTGCCCGGGCTTTGGTCCCATTCTTGGGTCGCCGACGTTCGCCGCCTGCCCATAAAATTAACGTCGTTTTGTTGTAAAATACCAATTTCGGTCTTATATTT
>JASJCD010000007.1 GCA_030066135.1 Desulfobacterales bacterium
CAGGGGAAATATATTCTTCCACCAGCAGGTGGGCATTGATGCCACCGAAACCAAACGCACTCACCGCCGCCCGCCGCGGTTGATGCTCGCCCCTTCGCTTCCAGGGTGCCGTTTCGGTCTGCACGCGGAAAGGGCCACCCTCGAGAGGGCTTTCTGGGAGTGGTCGCTCGAATCCCAGCGAGGGCGGCAAGGTTTCGTGGCGCATGGCCAGCAGCACTTTGATCAGACCGGCCATGCCGGCGCCGGTAAGCAGGTGGCCGGTCATGGATTTGATCGATCCGATCGGGCACTGTCCCGGAAGCGCTTTTTCGTCCTGCCACAGCGCCGCCAGACTCTTGAGCTCGACGCGGTCGCCCAGCGGCGTGCCGGCGCCGTGGCATTCAACCAGGTCGACATCGGAGGGACGCCATCCCGCCTGCTGATACGCCATCCGCATGGCGCGCAGCTGACCCTCGGTATCGGGGGCCAGCAGATTGCCGCGCATATCGTTGGAAAGGCCCACGCCGGCCACCAGCCCATGGATGCGATCGCCTTGCTGGCGCGCGTCTTCAAGTCGTTTCAGGACGATGAAGCCGCAGCCTTCACCCACCACGAGACCGTCGGCGCTGCTATCAAAAGGCGTGCAGCGACCGGTCGGACTGAGGGCCTGCAATTGGGTGAATCCCATCTGGGTATAGAGAACATCGGTGCGTGCCGCCCCGCCGACCAATATGGCATCGGCCCGACCGGCGCGCAGTTCGTCGCAGGCCAGCTTGACGGCATACAGGGACGAGGCGCAGGCGGCATCCAGGGTGTAGGTGCCGCCGCCGAGTTCAAGCGCCGATGCCAGCAGGGCGGCTGGGAAAGCAGTCACGCGGGAGGCCAGGGCCCGGGCGGTGTCGATCACCGGGGCGGATGGCGGCGGGGACGATGGGAACAGTTTGGTCTCCATCAGGTAGGTCAGCACGTCGCGACTCAGCCCCGAAGCCGTTTCGGTGGGCAGCGCGATCGAGGCCAGGACGACGCCGGTGCGTTCATGGTTCAGCCCTTGTCCAGCGCAGTCCGCCAGGGCCTCCCGACCGGCGGTCAGCACCAGGCGCTGCAGGGGATCCAGGGCCGCATCAAGGCCCGTCGGAAGGTTAAAAGATTCCGGATCATAGGGAATCCTGTCGATCAGACCGGCGTTCAGACAGCGGATCTTGTCCACTTTGAGATCGGCGGAATGAATCTGGTCCGCAGGCACGCCCCAGCGCGAAGATGGAACCGGTGCGATGGCACAGTGCCGGGCCGCAATATTCTGCCAGAAGGTTTCCAGGTCATCGGCATCCGGAAAGACACCGGCCGCGCCGACAATGGCAATGGCGTGGTTTGGGGGCATATATCTCGATTCGGCTAAAACGTTGCAGGCGATAGGGCCATATTTAAAATAAACCGAAAACTATTAACCAATTGCGAAGCGGATGGCAAGTCATTCATCCTGGGCGGCATCCTTTGGGAGGCCGCATTGTCTCCCGCGAGGCAGTTGACAAAGTCCAGGAGATCCATTAGACGTCGAAACCCGGTCTCGATTTTAAAGGGGAAGGCCGCTGTCGGCCGATTGAGAAGCGATGAGCACGTACCGCGAAGAGCAAGCGCATAGCCAGGAAATGGTGATCCGACACCTGCAGCAGGTTTCCGCCGAGGAGCGCGACCGGCTGCGGACGATGTGTGCCGCCTATCTCACCTTCAGAAAGACGGTTGCGCATCATCAGCGTCACCATCTGCAGGCCATCTGCACCCGGGCCTGCTTCCAGAGCCAATTGAGCGCCTGCTGCAACAAGGACGGCATCATCACATTTTTTGCGGACCTGGTCATCAATGCGCTTTTTTCACCGCCGCGGAAACTTGCCGATCTGATGGAAGCGCTGCGGGACGAGCGTCTTGATATGAAATGTATCTACCTGGGCGCGAACGGGTGCCGCTGGCATATCAAGCCGCTTGGGTGTGAGATGTTTCTGTGTGATCGGGCCCTGGAGGAAATGAAGGCGGCGGAACCGCAGGCCGGACACGACTGGCAGCGCCTGGAAGCGGAAGCGAAGCGATTCCGCTGGCCGGACCGCCCTGTTCTGTTCGATGTGATCGAGTCCCGGTTTTTGGCTGCGGGTATGTGTTCACCTTTGATGTACCTGCATAACAGCCCGGGCCTGATGCGCATCAAACGTAAAGCTGGCTTGGCTTAGTCTGTGCGGGCAGGCTTCCCGAGAGGGCGTTTGAAACTGCAGGTAAGCATGAAACGGACTGGCGGATGCCGTTATTAGACGGCATCCAACTCCTCTTCTCTCCGACCCGATGAGGCGGATTCAGTTCGAACGACGTTTTTGGCAGCGGGGCCCCGTTGACCGTGTTCGATGTCGAATGTCACCTGGTCCCCTTCCGACAGGGTCTTGAATCCGTCCATCTGAATCGCCGAAAAGTGGACGAAAACATCGCCTTCTTCTTCCTGTTCGATAAAACCATAACCTTTTTTGTCGCTAAACCACTTCACAATCCCATTTGCCATGGTCACAATCTCCCCGTGTAAAGCAGGTTCCGGATTTCAGGCGTCAATATGATGCCTGGCGCGGGTAACCCCGCTCCCGAAACCGACCCGCAGCCAAAACCGGGGGTTCGCCACCATCTTGTTTGACGGATTAATAACCCAAAGTCAAGCAAAACATCCGAAACCTTTTTTAATCGAAACCTGAATCGATCAGGCTTTTTCTGCTTGTCAGCGGCGCGGCGCGAGGTTGAATTTGATGCGCACCTTGTCGGGCTGTTGGGGGGCCAGTTTGAGCGATGCCGGCGAGAGGGCGATGCCGGCTTCGATTTCACCGGAGGTCTTGAGTTTGTCCACGACCACTTTTTCGGTGTAGACGGTCTTCGCCTGATCGAGCAGGAGTTGACCGCCGCTGACTTCGACCTGGGATGGTATGATTTCCACGTCATAGACCAGGATACCGGGTGGCAGGCGGCCCTCCCAGTCCACCTGAACCGGGAGTTTCTTACGGCCCCGGATATCGATCATGATGTCCACACTGGGCGGCTCGATCTTTTTGATCTTGGCGCCCGGTGGCAGGGAAACGTTGTCTTCCTTGACGGTGACAATGTTGCGGCCGGCCTGGGCGTCGGTCAGGTCGAACCGGACTTTGACCTGATTCGGGCTGATGGTGTTGATCAGGGCGCGTGTGCCGCTGACCTGGATGCTGACCGCGGTGGCGGACGTTTCGATGATCTCCATGCTGGGATCGCCTTTGATGTATTCGATCGGTGCATTGATCGTCATGAGGGTCCGCACCACGCCCAGCGAGAGACTGGACCAGATACCGCTGACGATGACGACCGACAAAACGGCGGCTGCCGCCACCGACCAGCGGTTGGACTGGTCGGGACGGTCGGCCTCGCGCCCGAGCCCCAGGTGCAGCCGGAGACGATCCTCGAGATTGCGTGGATCGCCGATATCCTCGATCTCGCCGTTTTTGGCAATTTCCACCGCCCCCCGTTCCTCGGAAACGATCAACACCAGCGCGTCGGACATTTCCGTAAGTCCCACGGCGGCACGATGCCGGGTCCCGAAACGGCTGGGCAGGTCCTTGCGGTCCGTAAGCGGTAAAATGCCTGAAACCTCGACAACCCGGTCGCCTTCGATGACGGCCGCGCCGTCATGCACCGGGTTGTCGGGCCAGAAAATACTCTCGATCATTGCGCGCGACACCTGGCCCTGCCAGGGCAGACCGCTCTGGATCAGACCATCGACCGGCTGATGGCCGCGAAAGACAATCAGGGCCCCGATTTTGCGACGGGCCATCTCAAAGGCACTGGCGGCGATGATTTCAACGGGTGTCTTTACCGGTTTGATGCCGACCCGCCAGAGGATGTCCCGGATGCTCTTCGATTGGAAGATGCGGCGGATTTCATAGCGGAAGACAATCAGCACGCCGATGGCCACCAGCGCCGTAAAATACTGCAAGACGGTGTTGGTGATAATCATGCCATAGTAGGAAATCACGCGCTGGAAAATGAGCAGCAAGGCAATAAACACCGCAAATCCGAAAAGGCGGGTGCCGCGCAGGAGGATGTACAGGCGGAAGAGGATGTAGCTGTTGAGGAGAATGTCAACGACATCCTGCCAGCGGATGGTGCCCATCAGGTTGTCCATGAACGGGGGCATGGGCTATTCCGTAATGCTGAACCGGAGGGTGGCATACAAGCGGCCGTCGGCGTCGCGAATTTCGACCCGCCATGGGCCTTTGTCCGCTTCGCGCAGTTTGATGCTGCTGACGCTGGCCCAGCGTGGCGGTTTCAGAACAAGCCGTTTGCGGTAAACGAGCACTTCGCGTTTGATCCAAACGTGGTAGATTTCGGTTTCGCGCGGGACCACGTCGAAATCCGTAAAACACATGACCGTTCCCTGGGACACCGGGAAAACGACGCTGCGGTTGACCGGCTTGAAGCTTTCGATGGATTCGCACAGCAGGGCTTGCGCCAGCCGTAGATCCTCCGGAGAACTGGTGGCGGGCGTTTGGGCCCGGCTTTCCAGCGATCCCATCGGACCAAGGAGCAGCATCATCAGGATGAGGGCAATGGGTCGTGTCATTGTCATTGCGGTCGGTAGGGCGGCCGAACCTTCCCGGATCATCGTGGCGCAACGCGGACAGTGATGATCAATTCCCAGTTGACGCCAGGGGCATCATGCGTCTCACCCTGCCATCGATCGGCATCTTATGCAACCCCGGGATCAGCAAGGCCGGCCAGCGGCGTGCCGACAGCCGTGCCGCCGGTCAGGCCGCGTGGGACCGCCCCGGTTTGAAAGCCTGCATCAATTGCGCATCCATAATGGCTTCGAAACCATGGATGGTGGCAACCACTTTCTGATCCGGGGTCAGAAAATAGAAATCCCCGATCATCTTGTGGGGCGTCAACTCGCGTGTCACCATCACGGCCTGAAGACTTCCGGCCGGAAAACGGCGGCAGTACTGCCGATAGGCGGAAAAGTAGCTGGGCAGTGATACTTTTCCGGATTGTTCGTAGCACCACAGGCTGGCCATTTGAAAAGCGCCGTCCATCACGAGGGGGTCGGCAATCCAGTGATTGCGGGCCGGATTTTTGATCCACCGGGATGGCCTAGGCGCCGTGTCGATTTCGGCCCGCATGCCGTCGGGGGAACTGGCCGCCACCCGCCGCAGCCCCTGCAGCTGAAGGCCGTGGAAAAGGATGTCGGCATAGATGGCCTTGGGCGGACGGGCATAGTCGTCTTTGGTCAGGCTTGGGGGAATGGTGCAGACCGGCGGTTCGGGAAACCGGTCGGATACCAGGGCCGTCGCCCGGCAGTGGATCATGCCTTCTTCGGGCGTCTGGCCGTTATGCAGCTCCAGGCGTACCTTATAGCCCTCGGGGACCACATCGCTGCCGCTGGCCAGGACCCTTATGGGACGCGGACGGTCGTTTTCCAGAACGATCCCCTTTAGCAGGCGCATGTCTTCCAGGCCGGCCAGCAACATACCGGGGTGATCGTGAAGGGCACCGTGGCCGAGCCATTCAGCAATCAAGGCCATCGGCACCACGGGGTTGCCATCCAGACGGTGGTCGTCAAGGATCGGATAGCGCTCCAGGCTGACTTCGCTCTGGTAAGCGGTGGTGATCTTCACTTCCTCCGGCGGTGCTTTCGAAATCGGTTTGGCTTCCGCATGGGGGATGGCATCAGGGGCCGGTATCTCGGCGCCGATGACGACCTCGATGGCACCATCGCTGGCGGCACGCATTTCGCTGACCAGGGCGCGGGTGCCGGCCGCCAGGGGAAGCAGTGGAATGCCGCGGCGCGCAAATGCCTTTTTCAGGGCGGTCGAAACCATGCCGCCGTCCCAGGGGCCCCAATTGATGGACTTGATTCGGCAGGCCGGGCGGTGCCGCGACTCCGACTGGGCGATTTTGTTGAGGGCCTCGTTGGCGGCGGCATAGTCAGCCTGGCCGACATTACCGAAGCGGGCGGCCACGGATGAAAACAGGATGATCCATCCCAGTGGGTCTTCGGTTGTGGCCCTTAGCAGGTTCTGAAGCCCTTTTACCTTGGTGTCGAAGACACGTGCGAACTGCTCGGGGGTTTTCTCCACGATGAGGCGGTCCCGCAGAATTCCGGCACCGTGGATAAGGGCCTTGACGGGACCGTGCACCAGGCGGGCGTCATTGATCACCGCCTCCAGTTTCGCTGTGTCGCCGATGTCCACGTCGTAGTAACGCGCGGTCGAACCGGTAGCGGCCACGGCCGCCAGGGTGGCATTGATTTCGCGATTGCACATCAGTCGCCGGTAGTATGCCTCGACGGCCTGGGGCGTTGGCGTTTCACGTTCGAACGCATGGGTGATGATGGCCTCTTTGATGGCGCGCTTGCCGTTGAGATCGTGCAGCCAGGCAGGTTCGTCGATCGGCGGGTCGGATCGGCCCAGGAGGATGAACGTCAGCGGGCGCTGTCGGGCCAGTTCGATCACCGCGGCCGCCGTCACCCCGCGGGCACCACCGGAGACGACCACAACGGCGTGGTCGGGCAGATCGATGGGGTCCGGCGCATCTGCGCTCACAGCGGCTGCATCCAGCGCCAGCCGGCAGATCCAGTCAGGGGCGAGCCCGATCTCGACGGGCATCGCGGCGGCCGGTTGAAGAAGCGTCGCCACCACCATTTCAGCGATCCGTGGGTTGTCCCGCCAGTCGGATGCGGCATCCAGCGCCCGGCAGGTGACCCCTTCCCACTCCAGGGCGGCGGTCTTGGCAAGACCGGCCAGGGCCCCCTGAAGCGGATGCGCCAGTGATCCGTCGCCGAAACCATGTTGGCCGTCCATGCGCGCAACCGTCGCCAGAAAAGCGCCGCCTTGCCGCGCTGCCTCCTGAAGCGAGGGACCCAGATGGTGCATCAATCGAAAGGCATGCCCGGCAAGCGCCTGGTCGTCGCCGTTCCTGTCGCCTGTTTCGGCCTCGGCATCGCCGACGATGATGAGGCCGCAGGCATCGGGTAATTGATCGCGATGCGCGAGAATGTCCGCTGAAATCTGAACGGTGCGCAAACCCGCCTGTGCCAGAGCTTCGGCCAGGGCGTGGGAAAGGCCGGCCTTGTCGGTGGTCAGATAGACCCGGCGGCCGGCAGGCGGTTTGATACGCGGGTCCGAGGTAATCTCAGCCGGTACGGCTTTGACCACCCTGCGGAGGGTCGACGCGACCGGGGCGGCGTCCGGCGGGGAATCCGCTGCCGGCGTCTTGGCCGGGGGATGTACCGGCGGTTCGTGATCCGCCGCACCCAGGTGGGCGATGATCTGTCCCAGGGTTTTGAGTTCGGCCATCGTTTCCGGCGCCACGCTCGGCAGGTCAGGGAGGCGGTCTTCCAGGGTCGACAGGATCTCAACGCGCTTGATGGAATCAATCCCCAGATCGGATTCGATTTCCATCTCCGGGGCCAGCATTTCAACCGGGTAGCCCGTCAAATCGCTGACCACCGCCATAACCGTTTCGGCAACCGAACCTCCTGCAGGGGGTGGCGCCGCGTCGCGGGCGGATACCGCCGTCGGTTTGGTCGCCCCGGCGGCCGGTGCCAATTTGGCCGCGATCTGCCCCAGGGTTTTGAGATCGGCCATTTCCTCGGGGGTCACGGCGGCCAGGTCGGGCAGGCGGTCTTCGATCGCCGAAAGGATTTCGACGCGCTTGATGGAATCGATGCCCAGATCCGATTCCACGTTCATGTCGAGATTCAGCATGTCGGTCGGATAACCGGTCAGTTCACTGACGACGGACATAAGGATGGCGGCCACATTTTCGTCCGCCAGCGGAGACGCCGCGGGTGGATGCGATCGGCGCGCGGTGGGTTTTTCTTGCGCGGGCGCCTGCGGCGAGGCGCCCAGGAATGCGGCCACCTCACCCAGGGTCCGAAAACCGGCCATCGTTTCAGGTCTGGTATCCGGCAGGGACGCCAGTCGCTCCTCGAGGGTTGAAAGAATTTCAACCCGCTTGATGGAATCGATGCCCAGATCCGATTCGAGATCCATTTCCATGCCCAGCATGGACTCGGGATAGCCGGTCAGCTCGCTGACCACCTGGCGTAATACCTGTTCGGTCCCGGAGGTCGGCTGCGGATCCGGCGGCGCCGGCGCCGGTTGATCAGGGGGGGGAACCGCCACCCCTGGATTGGCGCTCGGCGGCGCGGACACCTGCACAGATGAAGGGGCCTCCGCAGGACGGGCTTCGGTGGCGTGGACCGGTTGAGCGGTTTGTCCCGGAGACGGCGGCGTTGCAAGGCGTGACAGCTGTTCCGGCGACTGCTGCCCGGCGCCCATGAGCGTCTCGGCCAGACGTCGCGTGCTGGCCATCATTTCCTGAAGCGTGCGGCTGGCCTGCTGCTGGGTTTCCAAAAATTTCTGATGCGCCGCGGTGGTCTGCTGCTGGAGGGACTGGAGGGAATGAAGCCCCTGCTGGACGAGGTTGAACGTATCCGCGAGGCGGGAATCGGAGCCGGTATTAATATTATTCATGGTCGCTGGTGCGTCGTTAGGGTTGGGCCGGGCGCTGTCGTCTGCAGCCTGCGACGGGTCGAAGGCCACGCCCGCCGTGACGGCGGGGGGATCGTTTTCAGCGCGCGCCGGGCGGTGTTGCGGCACCGCGATGTCCACAGGGCGAGACGCGTCCGGCAGGCCGCCCGCGGCAGCGGCGCCGGCCTTTTGGTGGTTTCGGGATTTGCGAAAATTGGCGCCTGAAATGGGGATCTGCATGCGTGAACGCCGCCGGTTGCCGTTGGGGGCTTCCCATTGGGAGAAATCGACCGATGCGCCCAGAGCGGCCAGTTTCCCCAGAAGGGTTGCCAGATCTTCGATGCCGAAAGTGCGTCCGCTACCGGCATCGGTCGCCAGGGCGTGGATTGGCTGCCCCTTGAGGATCTGTCGCACGAGGCCGCTGAGAACGGTTTTGGGGCCCACTTCGATAAATATCCGCACGCCCGCCTGGTATAAATTGCTGATTTCATCTACGAAATTGACGGGATTCAGAAGATGGTCCCCGAGGATGGCTTTGATGGCTTCAGGGTCAAGGGGATAAGGTTTTCCGGTGGTGTTGGCAAACACCTGGGTTTCACTGGGTTCGAAGCGGGTATTCTCAAGCGCGGCCGCAAAAGGCGCCTGGGCCTCCTGCATCAATTTGCTGTGGAAGGCGGCCGCCACGGGCAGCCGGATCGTGCGGAATTTCTGGTTTTTGCAGGCGGCTTCGGCCTGGGCGATGGCCTCGACCGACCCTGAAAGGACACCCTGGCTGGGGCTGTTGCGATTGGCCAGGACGACATCCAGATCATCGGACGCGAGCAGGGACGCCAGTTTTTCGAGCGGCGCCTTCACCGCCAGCATGGTGCCGCTGGAGGCACCGTCCGGACCGCCGGCGGCGGCCATGAGTTGTCCCCGCAGGACGGACAGGCTGTAGAGGGTCGCTTCATCGATCCAGCCCGCGCTGTAGAGAGCCGCCAGCTCGCCATAGCTGTGCCCGCACGTGAATTCCGGACGGACCCCGAAGCGGCGCAGCACTTTTTCCATGGCCACACTGACAGCGCCGATGGCCGGCTGGGCCACGGCCGTGTTGCGCAGGGCCTCTTCACGCGTTTTGGCCTGACCCGCTTCAGCGGGCGGATAGATGTAATCCGTCAGCGGGGTGTCCTGGCCGAAGTGTCCGTCGGCAGATTCCAACGCCGCCAGCGCTTCCGGGAACCAGGCGACCCAGTCCTGGCCCATGTGCAGATACTGGCTGCCCTGGCCCGGGAAGAGAAAAGCCACGGGGCCGGGTATCGGACCCTGGCCGAAAAAACAGGACCGGCCGAACCAGAAGGGCTGGTCGCCGTGGGTCTCAAGCGCCTGGGTCGCTTCTTCGAATACCGCAGGCCAGTTCCACACCGGTCCGCTGTCGTCCTCTTCGCGTTGCAATACCAGTATAAGCCGGAAAGGCGCGTCGGGATCGAATGCCTGCCGCAACCGGGCCCCCAGATGGGGCAGGCCGGTCGAACCATCGGTCTCCTCCAGCGACTGCCGGGCGGCGCCAAGCGCCTGCATGAGTTCCGGCTGGGTTTCGGCCGCCAGCGCCATGATTTCGATCGAACCATCCCAGGACACGGCGGTTCGTTCAGGCTGATATTCTTCCAGCACCATGTGAAAATTACTGCCGCCGAAACCAAAGGCGCTCACGCCGGCCCGACGAGGCTGCGTATGGCGTCGAAACCAGGGTCGCGCGGTCTTGTTGAGGTAAAAAGGGCTGTCCTCCAAACCGATGTCCGGATCGGGCGTCTCGGCCTTGAGGGTCGGCGGCAGAATTTTATGATGCAGGGCCAGAACGGTCTTGATCAGGCCGGCCGAACCGGCTGCGGCCTTGGTATGGCCGATCATGGACTTCACCGAGCCCAGGGCGCAGTGCCGGCGGGTGCCGTCCTCATCGAAGAGCATTTTGAGGGCCTGAACTTCGATCTTGTCACCCACCCGGGTGCCGGTTCCGTGGGCTTCGATCAGATCGACCGACCGGGGTTCGACGCCGGCGGCCGTATAGGCCCGGCGCAGGGCTTTGAGCTGGCCTTCGGCCCGGGGCGCATAGATGCTCTGGGACTTGCCGTCACTGCTGGCGCCAATGCCGCGTATGACGGCCAGAATGCGATCGCCGTCGCTTTCGGCCTCTTCCAGCCGTTTCAGGATCAGCACGCCCACGCCTTCGCCCAGCACCGTACCGTCGGCATCCTGTGAAAAGGGGCGGACATCTCCGGTGGGGGAGAGAATCTGTGTGCGGGCAAAACACATGTGCATGAAGATATCGTTGAGCGTATCGACCCCACCGGTCACAACCATGTCGCTGCGGCCGGTGTAGAGCTCCAGCAGGGCCAGATTGATGGCACTCATCGAACTGGCGCAGGCCGCATCGACCACGCAGTTCGTACCGTTCAGGTCGAGGCGGTTGCAGATGCGGCCAGCCACGACGTTGCCCAGCAGACCGGGAAAAGAATTCTCCTGCCATTCGACGTATTCATCGGCCAGCGATTCCATGACCTGACGGGCTTTGACCGGATCTACCCGGGCGTCTTTTAGTGCTTTTTTCCATTTGGGCCAGCTCAACCGCGAGCTTAAGGGGATGACCAACTCCTGGGTGCCGGTAACGCCCAGGATTACGCTGGTGCGATCACGGTCAAAGTCGACATCGCTCCCGTATCCCGCCGTTTCGAGGGCAGTTTTGGCCGCCATTAGTCCGATGAGCTGGGATGAATCCGTGGATTCGAGGTTGGACGGGGGGATGCCAAATTCCGTGGGATCGAAATCGATCGGCGATATAAAGCCCCCGCGGCGGCAATAGACGTGGTCCTTGCGACTGGGGTCCGCATCGAAATAATCTTCCGGTGACCAATGCGAGGCCGGGACATTCGTGATGGCGTCTTTGCCGTGATAGAGCAGATGCCAGTAGGCATGCGTTCCGGTGGCACGCGGGAAGAAGCATCCCAGACCGATGACGGCCACCGGTGTTGAACGTTGGGTATGTTTGGCCATATCTATATCGATTCGATGGTAATGTTAACAGATTGAACCAGTCCATATAATACTAAAAGCCAGTGTTTGCAAGGGTTTGTTTGCTAAAACCAAGTTGACATATTGGTTAAACAACTATACAAGCAGGACATGATTCGATTCTACTCCAGCCGGGAACTTTCCCGCCTGCTCTCCATTCCTTTGAACCGTTGGAAACGATGGTCGCGGGAGTTCCTGCCGCCCGATCCGCTGGGCGGGCTCCAATCCGGTTACGCCCGTCAGTTCAGCCCGAGCGAAGCCTTTAGCGTCTATCTGGGCGGATTTCTGGTGGCCGGCCTGGGTTTCTCGATTCCGCAGGCCCGGCAGGTGCTCAAGGAACTCAACGGTTGGATGAAAAGAAAAATTACGGACGGCCATCTCATCAGGCACTGCAGCGCCAACGGCGGCGAACAGCCTGCCCGCCAGCAATACGAGATCCATATCCTGGGCCGGGCGGTCGCGCCGACAGGCGGGAATGGTATCCTGGCCTACCGGATAAGGAAAATCGAAGCACGCCGGCAGGTGACGGACGGCCACCCGCCTCTTTGGCAGGAAACCTATACGGAAACGAGCCTCAAACCAGCAACGAATACAAACGCCGACAGTTATCCGCCGGTGCGCAGTCTCCTGGACATCACCGCACTCGCGGATCGCTTTGCCTGTCTGTTGAAATGATGAGAAGTCCAGGGTGATTTTGCCTTGGCCCGATTGATGGGCGTCTATTGTACGGTCAGGTAGCCTCCCCGGCACGATGGCGATACGCCGTCAGGATGAAGCCGACAACAATGCCTGTATTTTGTGCGGCGGCAGGGGCTCGAATTTATCGATGCCTGCCGGCAGGGATACACCCTGCTGCCGCAGCGCGCCGGCGCGTGCCACCACCGACGCCCCCAGCAGCAGATTGAGGGCCACGCTGACGCATTCACGCCGCTCCGGCTTTTCCAGAAATGACCCCCGGGTCCATTGGTTGAAGGCCCCGATCGCGGGACCACACCAGATCTGATAGTCCATCTGGCGTGATGCTTCGCCGCTATTGGCCCATTTCGAGGATTTACCCAGATAGGCCCTGAAGACCAGCGCCATTTGGTGCCGGGGATCCTGCGCCGCCCGCTCGATCTGGCGCGGATCGCGATGATTGAAGAAATCGCAGGTCTGGCGCCACTCCTCCTCAAAGGTGCACCGGAAGAAATCCCGTTCCAGAAGTGCGCGGTCCTTCGCGGGGATATCTTCCCAACGCGCGTAATGGCGGTAGAAATCATAGAGCTTCTGTGCACGCAGAGCAAACATCGTGCCCCGCTTGAGCACCTGGACCTTGACGCCCATCTCGAACATGTCGGCCGCTGGCGCCATGGTGACATCCGCCTGCTGGGCCTCCGCCAGCATCTGGCGCACCAGATCCGATGTGCCCGATTCGACACAGGCCTGATTGACCGTGCCCGTCAGAATGTAGTCGGCCCCCATGGCGAAGGCTGCCGAAGCCGCTTCCGGGGTTGCAATTCCGCCGGCCAGACCGACGTGAATCGGTTCGGTGTAGTTGAAACGGGCTGCGATTTCATCCCTCAGCCCCATCATCGTGGGCAGGAGCGTCAGCGCCTGACGGTTGTCGGTATGGCCGCCCGAATCGGCCTCTGCGGTGAGATCGGATGCCACCGGCACCGAGCGGGCCATTTCCGCCTCCGCCGCGGTGATCGATCCATCCTGAACCAGGCGGGCCAGCAGTTTTTCAGGGGCGGGCGAGAAGAATTGGCGCGCGACCTCGACGCGGGAGACCTTGGCCACCACGCGATTGGGGCAGACGATCCGCCCCTGGGAATCGCGATGGATGCCATGCAGGCGATAACGGATCAGGGGCAGGGTGAGTCGCAGATAAGCCGCGGCGCTGATGTTGCGGACGCCGTGGCGCAGGTAGAGGTCCACCACCGCCGCTTCCATATGGGGCTCGTGCGGGCTGTGGATGAGGTTAAAACCAAAGGGACCTTCGGGCAGCATCGTCTTGATCCGGGTGATGGCCGGTTCGATCCGGTCGGGCGTCAGGCCGGCCGCCCCGAAGAAAGCCATCATGCCGGCTTTTCCGGCGGCCGTCACCATTTCGACCGAGGTGATGCCATTGGCCATGGCCCCCATGACATAGGCATAACGCAGCCCGAAGGCATGGCGGAAAGTGGCGCTGCCCAGGCTGTGGGGTGACATTGGCGGGACCCAGGCGACCAGCGGCCAATGCGGCGGCACCGTATCGTCGCGGCTGCCGTCCTTGAAGCGCAGCACCGCCCGACCGCTGCTGGCGACCGCCAGTTGCGTCTGGTTGCGTATGAGATACAACGGGTTCGCGACCTGCAGGAGGGCTGCTTCCAGGGCATAGCGCCCCTCCTGAGGGGCTTCATCCTGCTCAGGCTGCCAGGTGCCGATGGCTGTGGTCATGGCCGGAATAATAGCTTGCATATCGGATTTCCACGGTTTGCGGGGCTAAAAATGGCGCAACTTAATGCAAACCAAATCGGGCTGTCAACAACCACCCGCCGGTCAGCCGCGTGGATGGTACCGGCGGTGGACGGCTTTCAGGCGCTCGGCGGTCACATGGGTATAAATCTGGGTGGTGGCAATGTCCGCGTGCCCCAGCATGACCTGGACGGCCCGCAGGTCGGCCCCGCCTTCCAGGAGATGGCTGGCAAAGGAATGGCGAATCGTGTGGGGGCTGATGTTGTAGGTGATCCCTGATTGCAGGGCGTATCTCTTGATAAGCTTCCAGAAACCCTGCCGCGTCATGGGACGCCCCTGCCGGGCCACAAAGACATACGGACTGGTCCGGTGCTTCAGGAGAATTGGGCGGCCGTCGTCCAGGTAGACCTGAAGCACGGCCTGCGCACTGCGGCCGATGGGGACGATCCTTTCCTTGGCCCCCTTGCCGACCACCCGCACGAAACCCGCTTCCAGATTAAGGTGGTTGAGCGCCAGGGCCACCAGTTCGCTGACCCGCAGTCCGGCGGCGTAGAGCAGTTCGAGCATGGCCGCATCGCGCTTCCCTTTCGGCCGGTTGACATCCGGCGCGGCCAGCAGGCGGCGGATATCGTCGACCGGGGCGACGGAGGGCAGATGCAGACCGGCTTTGGGAAGTTCGATCAGGCGGGTCGGATCGCTGGTGGTGATTTTTTCCTGGTGCAGAAAGCGGAAGAAACCTCGCAAGGCAACCAGATGCCGGGCACGGGAGCGGGCCTCGAGCCCATTGCGCCGCAGATCGATGAGGTACTTGAGAATGACCGCCGGGTCGGTCTCGTTGTAGCGCTGAAGTCCCTCGTCCCGAAAAAAGGCCGCAAAGCGCATGAGGTCCCGCCCGTAAGCTTCCCGCGTTCGGGGGGCCAGGCCCTTTTCAACGGTCAGGTAGACGAGATAGCGCTCGATCGGCTCGTCCAGGTGGTCAGGTGCCATGGGAATGGATCTGGACATGCGGCCCTTCGCAATCCTTTCAACCCATCGCTGGGGCGATCGCGTCTTCCCGGCAATCCGGGAAATGCGCACCGCCAGCAATCTCAGGCCGGCAGGATGAAGTCTTCCAGATCGAGAGAGTTGAGGACAACCGCCCGATCGGCTTCCACCCGGACCTGGTTTTCAAGCCGAATGCCGCCCCATTCGGGTAGATAAATACCGGGTTCGACGGTGACGAGCATGCCGGCTTCCAACGTATCGTCGCTGCGGGGACTTAGCCGGGGCGCTTCGTGGATGCAAAGGCCGGTGCCGTGGCCCAGGCTGTGGCCGAACCGGCCGGCGAATCCGGCTTCACGGATGATGGTGCGCGCCACGGCGTCGACGGCACGTCCGGAGGCGCCGGCCCGGATGGCATCGATGGCGGCTGCCTGGGCCTGCTGTACCGTCCGGTAGCATTCCAGAAAGGTGTTATCCGGGGGGCCGCAGAACAAGGTCCGTGAGATATCGGAGCAATAGCCGTCGACCCGTGCCCCCCAGTCCAAAAGGAGCGGTTCGCCTTTCTGCAGTCGCCGCTGACCGGGAACGGCGTGCGGCCGGGCGCTGTTGGTTCCGGCCGCCACGATGATGGGAAAGGACGGGCCTTCGGCGCCCGCGGAGCGCATGAAATCTTCCAGCATGCGGGCGATTTCGGCTTCGGTCATACCGGGGGCCAGCACACCCCGCAGTTTCCGGAAAGCGCTTTCGGCGCAGGCCACCGCTCGCAGGGTGGCGGCGATTTCCGCTTCATCCTTGCAGCCCCTCAGCTTTTCGACCACAGCTACCTGGGGCACAAGCGTGATTTCCGTCTCGGCCTCACCTATCTTGGCTTCCAGTTCAAGATGCTGCTTGACCGACATGCGCACGCTTTCGAAACCGATGCGGCCCAGGCCCAGTTCGACGAAGCGGTCGGCCAGTTCATCCAGGAGACCGTCGCGCTGACACACGACTTCGAAGCCGCCGGCCTCTTGCCGGGCCTGGAGCTCGTAGCGCGAATCCGTGATGAGCAGCATGCGCTTGGCAGCGATGATCAGCGCGCCCGCGGTTTCGTCGAATTGCCCGTCCTCGGCGCTGTAACCGCTCAGGTAGCGCCGGTTGGCCTCGATTAGGACCAAAAAAGCATCGAGATCGAGGGCCTGCATACTGGCGCGCAACCGGGCGATGCGCTGCGGGTATGGCAATGGCCTTGTCATGGGTTCCTTTTCAAGTTTCGAGCGTGAGCCATCGGCGCACGGCGCCGGGTCCTTATCCGGTTGCCGCGATTTATAGGCCAAAGGTCTGCACGAAATCAAGCCCGGGCCTGTGTTTCCCCGCAGCGCACCGGTGCCCCGGAAGGCGTAAATCACTTGACACGGCCTGGCAATTGACAAATAAACGGGGCTCAGCGCTTGCCGGCCCGCGTGGTGGCCGATACGCGCAGCGCCAATCCCGGCGGAACCGATCAGGCACAGAAGAGGAAGACGGGTGACGATTCAACTGGACGACCTACCGGAAGTTTACGAGCAGAGCATTAAAAATTATCATATGCTGATGTCGCGGCGCGTGAAGGATATCCTTATTGTTGCCAGCCTTTTCGATGCCTGCATCATCAACCAGGAAATAAGATTCGAAGAGCGGATCGAAGCGTTCTATCGCGACCGCGAATATAACCGCCCGCCAACTGTGACCTGGGCGCATTCGGCGGCCACGGCTATGGTCTGTCTTGAAGAGAAGGATTTCGACCTGGTGATCACGACGCTTCTGGTCGGTGACGCCCAGGCCGCCGATCTGGGGGCGGCCATCAAACAGCGCTGGTCACGGATGCCGGTCATGTTATTGGTGCACGAACCGACCGCTGTGCGCCATTTGAGACAGGGCGAGACCCGACCGGAAGGTGTGGATCAGGTAATCGTCTGGTCTCCTGATGCGGATCAGGTCACGGCCATGATTCAGTGCGCGGAAGACATGCTCAACGTTCACCAGGACACCCAGCGCGGCCGCGTACCTGTTATTTTGCTTGCGGGCAGCGCCGTCGTCCAGCTCTCGGCAATGCTGCCGCTCGTCTATCGCGAAATCAGGGCGCAGTCTGCGCTGAGCGTACAGGACGGGCGGGATGGGGAAGTCCGCCGACTGCTGCGCAAAGCGCGTCCCCGTGTGGTGCTGGCGACGGATTACGAATCGGCTGTCGATGCGGTGGATACATTTGCACCCTACCTGATTGGCGTGATCGGCGTCTCGCCGGCGCCGGATGAAAAGGGCAATGGAAGCGATGCGGGCACGGGGCTGGATCTACTCCAGAAGATCCGCCGCATTGATCCGGCGCTGCCCTTCCTCCTGTTGGACGCCGATCGGCAGGAAGGCGTCGAGGTGGGTGCCACCGACGCCGTTGACATGCATTTCCGCGGCGAAGACCTCGCGGCGATGGTCAGCCGCTTCGTGCAGCAGCGGCTCGGTTTCGGCCCCATGGAAATTCGGGGTGCGGACGGTCGGGTGCTGGCACGGGCAGAGACCCTCTCGCAGCTCGAGCCCCTGGTCGACGAACTGGCCACGAATGTCTTGTGGGACCATATCCGCAGTCACGACTTCACCCGCTGGCTGCGCGCACGGGGCGAACTGCTGCTGGCCGAACGGCTGCAGGCCTTCGAGATCGCCGCCCCGGAGAATGCGCCGCCGGGCGCATCGCGGGAACTCCTGGGAGACCTCCTCAAGGCGCGCCGCATAAACCGGCTGCAGGAAACGATCATCAATTTCGACCGCGAGCGTTTCGACCTTGAAGCTGGTTTCTACCGGATCGGCCGGGGATCCCTGGGCGGCAAGGCCCGTGGTCTGCTTTTCCTGGCATCCCAGTTGGGCCCGGATCCACGCTGGAAGGATCAATTCCCGCAGATCGACCTGGTTGTGCCGCGCGCCCTCGTGCTGACCACCGATGTTTTCGACGCGTTCATAGCAGCCAATGGGCTGCAGGTCCGCGCCCGCACGCAGATGTCCGACACGGAGATCGCCGGCCGGTTCATGGCGGCCCCGCTGCCGAAGGAAGCGGTCGCCGACCTGGATGCCTATCTGGCGCGGATGGCGCAGCCGCTGGCGGTGCGTTCCTCCAGCCTGCTGGAGGATTCGCTTTCACGTCCCTATGCCGGCATTTACAAGACCTACATGCTGCCCAATGATCATGCCGATCGGCAGGTGCGCCTGGCCGAGCTCATGACGGCCATCAAGCTGATCTATGCTTCCACCTTCTTCGAGGAGCCGCGTGCCTTTGCAGCGCGCACCCAGCAGAAGCCGGACGAAGAAAAAATGGCCGTGGTGATTCAAACCCTCATCGGCCAGAAGCATGAAGACCTCTATCTGCCGGCCATCTCAGGTGTGGCCCAGTCCTACAACTACTATCCCGCAGCGCCCATGCAGCCGGAGGACGGGATTGCCAATATCGCTGTGGGCCTGGGAAAATCGGTTGTGGATGGCGAAAGAACCCTGCGCTTCTGCCCGCGCTACCCTCAGCACCTGCCGCAGTTCTCGACCGTCGACGATATGCTCGACAATGCCCAGCGCCACTACTACGGGCTGAGGATGCAAGCCTCGCCCCTGACGCTCGGCATCGACGCCGACGCCACGCTGGTCAAACGGGAAATCGGCGACGGCGACCCGCCGGATCTGATGCGCCTGAGCGCCAGCACCTACCTGCCGGAAGAACACCGCGTCAAAGACGCCAACGTGGCCGGCGGCTATCCGCTGGTGACCTTCGCGCCCGTTTTGAAGTATGATGCCCTGCCGCTGGCCGCGATCTTGAAGGCACTCCTCGCCGTCGGAACAAAGGGCATTGGCCGGGCCGTGGATATCGAATTCTGCATCCACACCCCCGGGGAAGCCGATGGCCGCCCGCAAATGTCCATCCTTCAGATTCGACCCATGGCCGGTCGGGCGGAGACCGCCGATGTCGCCATCCGGGACGACGATGGCAAGCATGCTTTCTGCTATTCGGAAAATGCACTGGGCAACGGGATCATTGCGGACCTGGTGGATATCGTCTATGTCAAACCGACGGATTTCGACCCGGCCAAAACACCCGCCATCGCCAAGGAGATCGCGCGCATCAATGCCGAATTGAGCCAAGCCGGTGAGCGCTACCTCCTGATCGGACCGGGGCGCTGGGGCTCGGCCGACCCCTGGCTGGGCATACCGGTAAACTGGGCCGATATCTCCGGGGCGGCCGCCATTGTCGAGACAACCCACGAGGCGCTCAGCGTCGATCCGTCCCAGGGGTCCCATTTTTTTCACAACCTGACATCGCTGGGTATGAGTTATCTCAACATCACCGCCGACAGCGACGATTTCATCAAGCCCGGCTGGTTTGCCTCCCATCCCGTCATGCGGGTCACACGCTACCTGTCCCATATCCGGCTCGAAAGACCGATGATCATCAAGGTCGACGGCCGCAGTTCGCGCGGCATCATCCGCGACTCCCGGTAGAACTGCGCCCCGCCAGGACCGCGAGGCCATGACAACGGGGCGAACAGGGTGCCGGATCGAAACCCGGGCGAACCAACGGCCGACCCGCCTGGCTGTCGGCGGCTTACGGATGCACGAAAAGGTCTTATCATTGAACGGGACCACAACGCACCGGGAGAGACGACCATGCTGAACCTCGAGGCTGTGTACGAAGCCGACCGCCGCATCCGCGACCGCATTCTGCGGACGCCGCTGGTATATTCCCCCGCCCTGAGTCAGATGTTCGACGCTGAAATCCACTTGAAAATGGAGAACCTCCAGAAAACCGGTTCGTTTAAGATCCGAGGGGCACTCAACACGATCATGGCCCGGGGCGAGCGCCTGCCGCCCCTCGGTGTCGTGGCCGGTTCGGCCGGGAACCATGCCCAGGGGGTCGCCCTGGCCGCCCGGCAGGCGGGTGTGCCCGCCACCATCATCATGCCTCAGGGCGCCTCGATTTCCAAGCAGGAGGCCACCCGCAATTACGGCGGCAAGGTGATCCTCGAGGGCCAAAGCGTATCCGAGAGCATTGCCGCGGCCCGTCGGCTGGCGCGGGAGGGGCGTGCCTTTATTCATCCCTTTGATGACCCTGACATCATTGCCGGACAGGGGACGATCGCACTGGAAATCATGGCGGATCTTCCCGACGTCGACACCGTCCTCGTGCCGGTGGGCGGCGGGGGGTTCATCGCCGGCATCGCGCTGACCGTGAAGCATCTGAATCCCGCGGTCAGGATCATCGGCGTGGAGACCACCGCCTGCCCTTCGGCCTCGACGGCGCTGGAAAAACAGGCCGTGGCCTGTGTCCCCAGCCAGCCTTCAATCGCCGACGGGATCAATGTCCGGCAAGTCGGGGAGACCCCCTTCGAAATCATTCGTTCCAAGGTGGACGAGATCGTCTGTGTCGACGAAGATCGCATTGCCGCCGCGATTTTGCTGCTCATGGAACGCAAGAAAATCGTGGCCGAAGGGGCCGGTGCCGCCCCGTTGGCAGCGCTGATGAGCGGTGCAGTCAGGCTCGCCAAGGGGAACCGGGCGGTCCTGATGATAAGCGGGGGCAACCTGGACAGCCCGCTTCTGGGTCGGATTATCAGCCGGGGGTTGACCCAGAGCGGGCGCATCATGCGGGTGGGGGTCGAGTTGCGGGATGTGCCCGGGGCCCTGGCCCGTCTGCTGGCGCTCATCGCCGGCCAAAACGCCAACGTATTGCACATCTACCATAACCGCAGCCGACGGGACCTGCCCATCAACCTGACGGTGGTCGAACTCGAACTCGAGACCCGCGGTGAAGCCCATGTGACCGAGGTCGAACAGGCACTGCGTGATGCCGGGTACGCCCTGAGTCACTGCTGATACCCGGAGACAATTGATTGCGGCCCTTTGCCTTGACCACCGCCATCTCGCCCTGAGGACGGTTGTGTTCTCCCCAACGTTCAAGCCCGCCGGACGCGCTGCGGTCTCCATGCGGGCGACCAATCGCCCGCATGCACTCGAATCGGCCGTTTGAAATGCCAGGGGGGCAATTGGGGTTTAAACGCCAGCCGCGAAGGCAACCGGCCACGACAGGCTAGAGGTTGGCGGCCAGCCGCAGATGGCTGCGGCTGACGGCAATGTTCAATTCGGTATTGACCAGGTCGTGGTGATGGGCCTCGAAAGGCAGGTAGACGAGAAGATATTTTTGGGGGCGCACGTCGATGGCCGGCAACAGATCGGGAACCCGGCTGGCAGGGCGCAGGAAGCCGGCCAGGTTGATCTTGATCGTATCCAGCGCTTCCTTGACGGGAAGGTTGGCCGTCTGCACCCCCTGTTCGGGAATCCGGTCGTCCATCCGCGTTATCGGCCGGGCCAGTGTCAGGGCGCGGGCCAGACGAAGCAGCACCCCGGGGCGCACCTTGAAGGCCGGCGCCCAGAAGCGAAAAGGAAGTGCTTCCCACCCGGGCTGCACGGCCAGCGGCAGGTTGGCGGCGCGCACGAGGTCGGCATAGTTCTCGAGGGCCAGCCCGCGGACTTCGGCTTTGATGCGCCAGAAGGGGAGATAGATCGCATCCGCCGAGCGGGATGCGACCCGTGCAAAGCCCACGGGCTCAAAACGGTCGCGTCCCGGTCGCCATAGCGACTGGCAGTGGCGACAGATCAGCACGCAGGCATCGCGGTCGCCCTGCATGTCCCACCCGCAGGCCGGGCAGAGGGTGGGCAGGAAGCGGATCCGCCAGTCAGGCGCCCCGCCGGGGAGCTCGTCCGCCAGGTTTTCGGCTTTCAGGCGGCTGCCGGTAGGGCGGTTCAGAACGCCGTCGTACAGGCCATTGCCGATATAGAAGGGCGCATAGATCATGCTCAGCGATTCGCCCACATGGGCCTGGTGAACGACCGGCGAGGGGGACTCCTGGGCAAAACGCTGTGTCAGCTGGGCTGCGGCCGCGGACGCATCGCTCGTCGGGTGGATGAAATAGCCGGGAACGTCCGGCGACACAAACTGCAGCTTGAGGGCCTGGCTGCGCAGCCCGACCGACACGGGGAAATGGCTGGAGACGGCCGCCTGGTGACTGACATCAACGAAACGATGGGCAACGCCCTTCGGGCTGTAGGCGAACAGCATGCCCCGAAAGTGCCAGTAGGGGTAATAGATCAGCTCCTGGCCTGCGGGGGCCTTGTGAGGCAGTCGATAACGGAAATACCCGCTCTCCAATAGATAGGATTTGACCCGACAGAAGACGCAGTTGAACAGGCGGTCGGTTTCGGCCAGTTCCGCCGGGGCGCCGCACTGGGGGCACTGGTAGTCGATGCGCAGATTAGAGCTTTTCACCGCAGGCCACGCAGAAGACCGCATCACTTAAATTCTCGGCACCGCATTGGCCGCAGGTGCGGGCCGCCGGTTGCGCTTCCGCCTCCTGGCCGCAGCGCGAGCAAAAGCGGGCGTTGGGGGTCAGGTTCTTGCCGCACTGGATGCATTGGCGGAAGACCAACTGCTGGTGACCGCAGTGGGGGCAGAAACGGGCCTCGGCGGGAAGCGTTCCCGTGCATTCATGGCATTGGGCCTCGCGGGTGGACGGGTCCCTGGAAGGGGCCTGCCCCCCGAAATACTGGGCGAACATGGCCGGCAGCATCAAACCGATGCCGGCGCCCATGCCGGCCCCGGCGGCATCGCCCTCGGATGCGGCCGCTTTTTCCATGGCCATGGCGGCTTTCATTTGCATCAGTTTGTTCATGTCGTCGAAAACCCCCACACGGCTGCGATCGTCGATGGCCTGTTGGACTTCGGGTGGCGGGGTGACGGCATTGATGTAAAGATGCGAGAGGCCCAGACCGAAATGGGTGAAGTCTTCCTGGAGCCGCTTGACCAGGCCGGTGGACAACTCGTCGTATTGCGAGGGCAGATTGATGATGGAGTCGAGCGTCTCTCCCATGTAGTCGTTGAAGCGCGACACGATTACCCGATTGAGATATTCCTCGATGGCTTCGGTGGTGTAGATGCCCTGTGTTCCCACCAGACGGTTGATCATCAGGACCGGCTGGAGGACCTGCAGGTTGAAAACCCCGAAGGCCCGCAGGCGGATGAGCCCCAGTTCCGAATCCTTGAAGGCCACGGGATCGCGGGTGCCCCACTTGAGGTTGGTGAAGGTCTTCATATTGACGAAGTAGACCTCCGCCCGCAAAGGGCTCGACATCCCCCAGGGCAGGCTGGCGATTTTGGTGAGAATGGGGATATTACCGGTCTTGAGGGTATGCCGTCCCGGGCCGAATGCTTCCAGCGCCTTGCCTTTGTAATAGAATACGGCGGCCTGATTCTCCCTTACGGTCATCTGGGCACCGTATTTGATTTCACCCGAACCTTCCTCGGGGAGACGGTGCACCAGTTCCTGGCCGGTTTCGTCGAACCACTCCAGGTTCTCCAGGAATACGAGATTCATGCGGTTGATGCTCATGTGAAGGCCCTCCTGCCGGATTAGGGGTAGAATTTCACTCAATCACGCCGCAAAGGTCCTGTCAATTGCAGGCCGCGCTTTTGGTCTCCCGCCCGGCGATACTTGCGTTCGACGCCTCGAGATGTTATGGCTGCCGGCGCTTGGTGACGCGCCCACCGCATTGAGACCACGGATTCGAGGATGCTGCGTATGACGACCCGATATCAATCCCTCAAGGACCGCCTGCAATTTCTCAAGGCACCGGCGATCGTCGTTTTGATCCTGGCAGGATTCGTGCTCGAATTCGTCGTCGAGCTGCCCTTCCGGATCATGGCTGCGGCAGCGGGCAAACGTTTCTGAATGGCGCCTGGGGAAGATTTTAGTGTTCCTGGCGATTTTGACTTGCCGCGGTCGATTCGTTATACATAACGCGCGCAGGCATTCCTTAGCGGCACCGCCATCATTCACCGTCCGGGGGACAATGCCCGCTTGGCATGTTCGCGCGGCCAACATTTACTTCCATCTCCAACGCCCGGGGAGGCCGGTATGCAAATCATCGGTATCGATGTGGGATTCGGATTCACCAAAGCCACGGACGGCCAGGAATCGGTCGTATTCAAATCCATTTACGGCGACGCGACGGAAATACAGTTCTGGGTCGATTTCCAGGAACGCTCGCTGACCGAGTATTTTCACGTGACCCTGGACGGGAAATCCTATTTCATCGGTGATCTGGCCGAGCAGCAATCGGATGCGGTGGCGTTTACCCTCGATCAGGAACGCATGGTCGCGGATTTTGCGCGGCTTTTCGCGCTCACCGTTGCGGGCTTGTTCATGAAAACCGAAGAAGTGCCGGAAGCCCCCATCAGTATCGTCTCCGGACTGCCGGTGGGGTTCTACCGGCAGTACCATGACCGTTTCCGCGATGCCCTCAAAGGACGGCATACAATCACCTATCACAGCCCGGACGGCGGCCGCATCACCAAGAAGATCCAGATCGACCAGGTCCAGCTTTTGCCTCAGCCCATGGGGAGCCTGCTCAATCAGCTCATGAACGACAGCGGAGAAATTGTCGACACCGAACTGGCCAAGCAAAAAATCGGTGTCGTCGATATCGGCTTTCGAACAACGGATTACACCGTGATCGACCGCCTGCGCTATGTCGAGCGCAGCAGCCGTACCATGGATACCGGTATTTCCAAGGCCTATACGGTTATCGCCAACAAACTGCGGGAAAACAGCGGGGTCAACGTGGAATTGTACCGCCTTTACCGCGCGGTTCAGAATGGCACCATCAAGATGCGCGGGCAGGGCTTCAATTTTGCCAAGATTCGGGACCAGATTTATACACAACTGGCATCCACCGTTGCCGGCGATCTGGACCGGATTTGGTCGGGGGATTGGGACATGGATGCGATTCTGCTGACCGGCGGCGGGTGTAAAGAACTATTTCCCCACCTCCAGCCACTCGTTACCGGCAACATTCGCACCACGCCGGTTCAAATCGATCCGCGCATGACGAATGTGATGGGATACCATAAGTATGGGCGCTATCTCTGGGCGCGGGGCGAATCCTCAGGCGCACCCGCTGACCCGGACCCTCCCGCCGAGTAAAGCGGGCAGCATCGCGCCCCATGCGAGATAAGGCCATGCCGCGGCCGCCAGCCTAGCGATTGCGCCGGCGCTGGGGCACACGGCTCAAGGCTGGCGCCAATACCAGATGGCCAGCGGTAGAACAACGGCGATCATCAGGATGGCAATGCCGGGGGGGGTGAGGTAAGGGGTGTACCAGGGCTTTTGCCGGGCCCGTGCGGATTTGACTTCCTGGAAAAACCAGTTGCCGAGCATAATGGCCGCGATCAGCACCGCGGCCATTTTTAGGAGTTGGACCACCATGGTTTTTCGCTACCCGTCACCGCGCTGCCGCTAGGCAGCCGGTCACATGGGGTCAATCGCCCTCCGCCGGTTTCTCGGTGTCTGTGGCCGGTGTGTCCAGCACCCGGCGAATCGATTCGGCCAGGTCCTTGCGTGTCAGGGGTTTCATCAGGCAGTCCCGGATCCCCAACTTGTTGAACCGTTCCCGCGAAACCAGATCGCTGTATCCCGTGAAGAGAATTACCGGTATTTCGGGTCGCATCCGCATGAGTTCCTGGGCCAGAAGATCCCCCGTCATTTTCGGCATGGTCAGATCGGTGATCACCAGGTCGAAACGCTCTGGATCGGCCTTGAAGAGGTCAAGGGCTTCATCGCTGGCGGTGCAGGGGGTCACATCGTATCCCAGCGTGGAGAGAATCTCCTTGCCGATATCGATGAGAGCGGGTTCGTCGTCGATGAACAGAATGCGTTCGGTGCCTTCCTGGCGCCCCGGGGCATCGACCGCGGCCGGTTTATCCTGGGCGCTGATTTTATTCTTTTTAGGAAAGATCACATGGAAAGCAGTGCCTTTGCTGATTTCACTTTCGACCGTGATGGCACCGCCATGGGAGCTGATGATGCCGTGAACCACCGCCAGCCCCAGACCCGTGCCTTCCCCTTTTTCTTTGGAGGTGAAATAGGGGTCGAAAATGCGATCCATGTATTCGGTCGGAATGCCATGGCCGGAGTCCCGGATGGTCAGCTCGATATAGGGCCCTTCCTGGATGCCGCCACACTGCGCGGCCTTCTCGCGATCGATGTCGATGTCGGAGAGTTTGACTTCCAGGACACCGCCCCCTTCGCGCATGGCATGATGCGCATTGGAGCAGAGGTTCATCATGACCTGATGGATTTGAATGGGATCGGCCTCTACCACGGCGTCGCTGTTCAGGTTGCGCCCTTTGATCTCGATCGTGGCGGGCAGTGACGCCCGAATCAGTTTGAGAACTTCTTTGACGATCAGGTTGATCTGGACGGTCTGTTTCTCCTGCTCGCTCTGGCGACTGAAGGAGAGAATCTGGTTGATCAACCCCTTGGCGCGCTGACTGGCCGTAAGAATATTGTCCAGGGCCTCATTGGGATCCTTGCCCTGGCTGGCATGGATACTGGCGATCTCGGTGTAGCCGAAGATCGACTGGAGAATATTGTTGAAGTCGTGGGCAATCCCGCCGGCCAGTGTGCCGATGGCTTCCATTTTCTGGGCCTGCCGGAGTTGCGAGCGAAGTTTGGCTTTCTCTTTTTCCGCTTCGATACGCTCGGTAATGTCACGGGCAATGGTCAGCACGGCCGGTTGATTGTCGTATTCGATCGCCCGGCAGCTGGCCTCGACGGGCACGATGGTGCCATCTTCGGCCTTGAGCGCCGTTTCGAATATGATGTGCCGCAGACGGCGGAGTTCATCCATGCGTTCGGGCCAGAAAGGGGCATGCTCGGGCGAAATGATGTCCATCGTCGTCTGATTGAGCATGTCGTGGCGTGATAACCTTAGTTTTTCACAGGCCACCCGGTTGCCGTCGATGATCTGACCTTTGAAATCCATCACGAAAATGGCATCACCGGCACTTTCAAAGAGCGTCTTGTAACGGTTGGTTGAGGCCATCAAGGCCTTGACCGTACAGACGTCAAACGACAGGCTGCGGAAATCGGAATTTTCGTCTCGGTTGTCGCGGTTTTTAGTCATTGCCAATATGTGTCAGCCGCATCCGGTCGTCGTCAGGTGGAGAAGGTCTACGGCCGGAATCCCGGCCTGCCGGTTTAAGGGCCTGCTTTCATTGCTAAGGTTGTCTTCTGCTTTGTACCAATTCAAATCTTTATTGTAAATACAGTTTATTACCGACGGCAGGCGAGGAAAGTTAGTTTGGACGAAATACCTTTGACTTATCTTAATCGAACGTGATATGTTTCGGATTCTATTGGATCAGGGCGAATGATGGGTCCGGTTGATTCTATAGGGCCGATGAGAGCATCATGCTGACCGCACGTGCGGAAACGGCTGTGGAATCCGAGGGGCGCCATGGCAATGGTACGCCTGGCAGGATTCGAACCTGCGACCTACGGATTAGAAGTCCGTTGCTCTATCCAACTGAGCTACAGGCGCATTTTGTAATGACGATACCACCGCGTATTTAACAAGGCCATCCAAGCTGTTGAGCGCGTCGTCGCCGGCCGCCTGAATGAAATCGCTCGTTAGCATAAGCCTTTTTTATTGTCCACAGAAATCGAACCGGGACAAGTAAAGCCTGACCGAACCGCGGTACTTCATGAAGCCAGCCCAAGCGTATGAAATCCCGCCGTCATCCCGCGTTAACACGGCCGTCACCGGGCGGCCCCAAAATCTTCGGTTAGCAATCAAAGTAAAGACACCATGACCCTGAAAGCAAAGAAAAAAAACGTCAAGACCGCGTCGCGCAAACCGCCGGCCGCCAAAAAGAAGCCGGCCGCCAAGACAAAGGGGGGGCCAAGCAGAAAAAAACCCATGCCACGCCCCACCGCTTCAGCGGAGACCGCCGAAACAGCGCCCGGCCGCGCACCAGCTTCCAGACCGGCCAAAAAGAAGCCGGCGGCCAAAGCCGCCAAGCGTTCGCCGACCAAAACGGCAGCCCGGAAAAAGCGTACCCGCAAGAAAAGTCTGCAGCCCCAAGTACTTGATGCGGTCACCCCCAAGAAGGCCAAAGCCAAGGCCAAAGCCACGGCGAGCGCCGATAAAGCCCTGGTCAAGTTCGATCCCCTGCAGCGTTACCTGGCGGAAATCAGTAATTATCGCCTGCTGACCCGGGAAGAGGAACGTGAGCTCGGCATCCGCGTACGGGAGCATGGCGACAAAGAGGCGGCTTATTCGCTCGTGACCTCCAATCTGCGGCTGGTCGTGAAGATTGCCCTCGAATTCCAGCGCGTGTGGATGCAGAATCTGCTCGATCTGATCCAGGAAGGCAACATCGGCCTCATGCAGGCCGTTCGTAAATTCGATCCCTACAAGAATGTGAAGTTTTCCTACTACGCCTCTTTCTGGATCAAGGCCTACATCCTGAAATTTATCATGGACAACTGGCGCCTGGTGAAAATCGGCACCACGCAAGGACAACGCAAACTGTTTTTCAAGCTGAAGAAAGAAAAACAGAAACTCATCGAGCAGGGCTTCGATCCCAAACCCAAATTACTTTCCGAGCGCCTGGGGGTCTCGGAAAGAGAAATCGTCGATATGGATCAGCGCCTGGACGGATGGGACGTATCGCTGGATGCCCCCCTCAAGGACGATTCGGATACCGAACGGATCGAATTTCTGAGCACGGAAAGCGTTTCCGCCGAAGATCAGGTCGCCAAGAAGGAAATCGAGGTTCTGCTGCACAATAAAATCGATGAATTTCGCAAGAACATGACCGATCGCGAAAAAGAGATTTTCGATTTGCGCATATTTTCCGATACGCCGGTCACGCTTCAGGAGATCGGCGACCGGTACGGGATCAGCCGCGAAAGGGTGCGGCAGGTTGAGAAAAACATCATCAAGAAGATGCGGGAATTCTTCAAACGTGAGATCCCGGATTTTTCGGCCTATACCGACGGCCAGGAAGCCGACTAAAATTTATTCGGGCGTCATGTCGACGGGCGGAGCGGAATACACGCCGGCCGCCGGCATTCAAATAGAAAGTGAAATAATGAAAAACCCTCGGTTTGGATGGGCCACGGTATTGCTGGTGGCCATAATTCTTGTGGGCGGATGCATGCCGTCGGCCCCCAGCAAGACGCTGCAGGCAACTCCCGGCGATGATGCCCGCGCCAATGCGTATTACCACTACACCCAAGCCCAGCTTTTACGGGCCAAGGGCGAGGGGCATGCGGCCCTGGAACACATGCAGACGGCCATGACCCTCGATCCCGAGTCACGGCTGTTGAAGCGGGAGACGGCGGTGCTGCACCTGCAGCTCAAGAACGACACCGCCGCCCTGGCCATCCTCGAAGAGCTGATCGCGGACCACCCCGACGACATCGAGGCCCTGAATCTGATCGGTCGTCTGCTCCAAAGCCGCAAACAGAATGATCAGGCCAAAATCATTTACGCACGGATTCTGGACCAGGATCCGGACAATCAAGACATCTATCTGCTTCTGGGCAATCTCTACATTGCGGATGCGCAATGGGACGAAGCCTATGGTATTTTCAATCGCTTTATCGAACGCTTTCCCGATGCCTACGCCGGTCATTTCTTTCTGGGCAAAATCTACCGCCAGCGCAACGAGCCGCTGGCGGCTGAAAAGTCCTTCCGTCGTTCCCTGGCAATCGAACCGGAGCTGGAAGGTGCGCGCTTTGAATTGATCGAACTCTACAGCAACGAGCTCAAGCAGGGTGATCATCAGAAAAAAACCATCCAGCTCTACGAGGAATTGCTCAGGGAAAACCCACAGAACAACAAAGCCATCTTCGGGTATGCGCTTTTTCTCCGGGATAGCGGCCAGGAGCCTCCGGCCGTTGAGGTTCTTCGCAAGTATACCGCCGATACCAGTCAGAACGATCTGATCCGCGGCATCTACCGGTATTATATCGAACCCGAGCGCTACCGCGAGGCCAACTTTCTGGTGACCCATATCATCGCCCGGCATCCCGATTACAATGACCTCTACTACCTGCAGGGCGTCGTCTTGAACGGTTTGAATTTGCAGGACCAGGCCATGGCGGCTTTCCGCTCGGTCCGTTCGGACAGCCGGTTTTTCAATGAGGCCACGCTTCAGATCGCTTCCCGCTTCGCTGAAGGCGAACAGCACGACCAGGCGATTGCCCACCTCAAGAAGGCCCTCCAGAAGGATCCGGCCAATACGGAATTCTTGCTTTATGTGGGCTACTACTATGAGGAGACGGAGCAATACGAAATGGCCGAGCAATACCTGCTCAAAGTTGTTCAGGAGGCTCCTGACAGCGAGCAGGCCCATTTCCGCCTGGGGGTGGTCTACGACAAAATGAAACGCAAGGAAGATTCCATTGCGGCCATGCAGCGGGTGATCGAAATCAACGGCGAGCACGCCAATGCGCTCAACTATCTGGGCTATACTTATGCCGATCTGGGCATCAACCTCGATGAAGCCGAATCGCTGGTGCGCAGGGCCCTGAAACTACGCCCGGACGACGGCTATATCACCGACAGCCTTGGCTGGGTGTTTTACCAGAAGGGCAATTACGAGGAAGCGCTTGAATGGCTGCTGAAAGCTTCCGAGCTGGTCCCCGACGATCCCGTGATCATCGAACATGTCGGCGATGCCTACCTCAAGTTGGATGATAAAGCCAACGCCCTGAAGTACTACCTGAGGTCACTGTCCCTGCGTGAGGAGGAGAGTGAACGCCAGAAAATCCAGCCCAAGATCGACGCTTTGCAAAACGAGGATCGCTAAGTCTTGCGAAGACGCCGGTTCGCAATGCCATCCATAGACGGCGACGGAATTGCCCGCACCCGTGGGGTCATCCCGCCCGGTTTGAAACCCTCCCCGATCGGTATGCTGCTGCTGATGGCGCTGGTCATGGGGCTCGGAGGGTGTGCCGGGATGAGCGCACCGCTAGTGCCGCAGTACGATAGTGATGCCACCCAGGAACTGGTGACGGCGCTGTATGCTGCCAATACGGACCTGGTCGCCGGGAAATGGATCGGCAAGGTTTCGATGACGGTGGATGGCAGCCGCCGCACCTTCAACCGGGCTGTCTGGGCCGGTGCCGAACCGGGCCGGGTGCGTTTCGATGCCCGCACGCCCTTTGGATTGCCGGCCCTCTCCCTGGCCTGCAACGAGTCCTATCTGACCGCCATGGCCCATAGCGAAGGCAAATACTACCGCAAGCGCATCGGCAGCAGCAGTCTCGGCCAGATTTTTCCCGTCGACATGTCCTGCCAGGACCTTTACCGGTTGATGATCGGACGACCGCCGGTTATCGATTACCATTCCGCCCGACTGGAGAAAGCGGAGGAAGAGGGGATGCTGACCATCCGGCTGAACCGGCGTTTCAAAGGAACGGTGGCCCGGCTTTGGGTGGATGCGCAAGACCGCACCTTGGCGGGGGTCGAGCTTCTGAATATACACGGTAAGCGCAGCTATCAGGCGTGGCTGGCGGACAGCCGTATGGTCGATGGATTTCGTGTGCCGCACCGGTTGCTTGTGGAAAGCGCCAAGGGCCGTCTGGAGTTCCAGACGGCCAGGCTGCGTCCCAACAGACCGGTTGCACCGACACTGTTTCAAATCCCTCCGCCGAAGTCGTCGCGAGTGATTGATTGAGCTTCCAGGACGGAACGATTGCCTGCCTTGGGGACCATCCGCCAGGCAGGCCACTGACATCCAAGTACTGATCGAGGCCGCGCGGCCAGGGTAGGGTGGTCAAGCCCTTGATCGGTGCGCGCATCGATATAAAAGGCCGGAAGGTAAGCGTGCCCCAGGCGATTGCATTGGAAAAGCGGCTGCGCCGCTGCCGCAATGTCCGCACCCTTGGTGTAAAATCCAACTTTCGTGATTATACCGCCGAAGAGCGGCAGACCATCCTCAAGGCCCCCAAGATCTACTACCCGTCGGTTTTTTATGCCGACCTGCTGGACGCCATGGGCAAGGCGCTTTTTCCCAGCTACCACACCTACAAATGCGTCCAGGACAAAATCAAACAGACGGCCCTGTTTGATCTGCTGGGGGTCCCCCATCCGCGCACCCGGGTTTACTATGGCAAACGCCAGATGGCGCGCATCCCCTCCGATTTCAGTTTTCCGCTGGTGGCCAAAGTTGCGCGCGGATCGGCCCTGGGCAAGGGGGTGTTTTTAATTCACACCCCGGATGAACTGGCGGCCTATTGCCGCCAGACCCGCGCCGCTTATATTCAGGAATACCTGCCCCTCGACCGCGACATCCGCGTGGTGGTCATCGGCCGTCGCGCCGTGCACGCCTACTGGCGCGTGACCTCGCCGGGGGAGTTTCGCAGCAACCTGGCCGCCGGGGGCCGCATCCGGCTTGATCCAGTGCCGGAGGCGGCCATCGCACTGGCCTGCCAGACCGCACGGCGGTGCGGCTGGACGGATGTGGGAATGGATATCTATCAGCATGACGGTCAATTTGGCGTTTTTGAGGCCAATATGAAATACGGCAAGGAGGGTTTCCGCAAAGCCGGAATCGATTATGATCGTCTCATGGAGGATTTGATCGCGAATGGAGAGATTTGAACCCGACAGCCTGAACATGCTTCGCACGGCCCTCAACCAGCGGGAGGAGGAGATCCTCTCGCCGGTGGCCACCACCAGCGCGCGTGCCGTGCGCCGCCGTCCCGAAGATGAACGTCAGGGCGCCTACCGGCAGGATTTTTCGCTGGACGTCGACCGCATCCTGCACTCCCTGGCCTATACGCGTTATATCGACAAAACCCAGGTGTTTTACCTGATAAAGAACGATCACATCACCCACCGGGTGTTGCACGTCCAACTGGTATCCAAGATTGCCCGCACCATCGGCCGTTTTCTGGGACTGAACGAAGACCTGATCGAGGCTATCGCCCTGGGGCATGACATCGGGCACACCCCCTTCGGCCATGACGGCGAGCGTTTTCTGAGCCGCCTGTGTGAAAACCACGGCATCGGCGGTTTTCAGCACAATTTGCAGAGCGTCCAGTTCCTTGAGCGGGTTGAGCGCAAAGGGCGTGGATGGAATCTTTGCCTGCAGACCCTGGACGGCATCATGTGCCACGACGGGGAAGTCCACGATCAGCGCCTGAAACCGGCATGGGACAAAGACTTCGACACGCTCGATCAGGAGCTGGCCGCCAAGCGCGGCGACCCGCACCTGGCCCTCATGCCCATGTCCCTCGAAGGATGTGTGGTTCGCATGGCCGATACCATCTCCTATATCGGCCGGGATATCGAAGATGCCATTCGCCTGGGGCTCGTATCGCGGGCGGATCTGCCCGATCAAGCGGTCAAAGTGCTGGGCAGTACGAACGGCACGATTGTTTATAATCTGGTGACCGATGTGATCCGCAACAGCTACCGTCAGCCCTTCCTATCTTTTTCGCGTGAGGTCTCGGAGGCGCTCAAGACGCTCAAGGCTTTCAACCTGGAGCGGATCTACATGAACGCCAGCATCAAACGCCACACCCTGAAGATCGAACAATTGTTCGTCCTGCTGTTCAACCGTTACATGAAGGATTTGCAGTCATCCAACCAAGAATCCGTAATTTTTAAGCGGTATCTCAAGGATATGGATGGACGCTATCTGGATCGGCACCACCCCGCCGAGATCGTTCGGGATTTCATTGCCGGGATGACGGATCGCTATTTTCTCCAGCAATGCCCGCCGACGCTGCGACCGGAAGTGGAGAATCGCTGATGTCCGTCCACCGGCCGGTGCCGCCCGACGACCGGACCTATCGCCGGATCAGCGGCGCCGCTAATCTGCACGCCTTCCAGGTCGTCGTCAAAGAGACGGATCTACATGTGCAGGCGGCATCGGACCTGTCGCCTCAATGCCGCGAGGCGCTTATTCAACAGCGGGCCTATCTCGAGTCTTTCATCCAGGCGCATCCGGATTTCTTGACTACGCTTACGCCATGGCGGGCAGACTCGCCGGCCCCCGAGCTGGTGGGGGCGATGATTGACGCCAGCCGCCTGACGGGTGTCGGCCCCATGGCCGCGGTGGCCGGCGCCCTGGCCGAAAGGGTTGGCCGCGATCTGCTGGTTTTTTCCGACGAGGTGATCGTCGAAAACGGCGGAGATGTTTTTATATACGTCCGCGAGCCGGTCACGGTGGGTGTCGATGCCGGCCGCTCGCCGCTGAGCCGCCGCATCGGCCTGCGGGTGGCCGCGCAGGCGATGCCCCTGGCGATCTGCACCTCATCCGGCACCATTGGGCACTCGCTGAGCTACGGCACGGCCGATGCCGTCTGTGTCGTCGCGCATCAGGGCGCGCTGGCCGATGCGGCGGCCACCGCCCTGGCCAACCGGATCACCCGTCCTGAGGATTTAGAGGCGGCACTGGCGTTTGGCCGCACCATTGAAGGCATTCTGGGTGTACTCGCCATCTGCCGGGATCAAATGGGCGCCTGGGGGGATGTGGAAATCGTCTCCCTCGGGCACGCGCGTTGAAACCGGGAAGCGGCGGCCGCCGGTATCGCCGTCTGGCAGGGCAGGCCGCTTCGGTCCGGCCGAGACGCTTGGCGGTCGATGCGCCCGGGGAGCGCCCGCCATTAGGATCAACAATGAAACCCTTGGATTTTCAACTGCTTGAAGATGGAAACCCATCGGTTACCAAGGGAAAAAAGGGTTGAAGTCTGAGGATAAAAAGAGTAGCTATGGGTTTTCAAGAAAGCGCTCCGGTAAGGCGGCCTTTACGCTCATGATGAGCGTTTCCGGCAGAAACCGGCAACCGGTACATCTTTCCCGCTCGCTAAAAAGGCCGCGTTGGACCACCGGCACCCTAATGCCCGACCACACCGCATGATTGGAGACCAGCCGCATGAAAAAAGTTAAAATCGGTTTCTGGATATTATTGAT
>JASJCD010000126.1 GCA_030066135.1 Desulfobacterales bacterium
CGTGCGATTGCTGCGCACCTCACTTCTCACTGCGCCTTCCATGAGAAGGCAAGTCAAGGGGTCCGATTCACGGACAACCTTTTTCCTATTGGAGCCATGACCGTCACACTTCCATCCGCACTCTTTTGTTGAGCCTGCCTTTGGCTCGGTGCATGGTAATATCCGGCGGCGGGTGCTGCCATCTTGCCTACGCACTCGTTAAGGGCCAACGGCAATTGGCCGGTTTATGCGTTCGGCGCGCGGAAACGCGCTGCGCTACACAGGCCGACACGCTTTTTCCGATTTCATCGCCGATGCCTACAAAGGGAAATCGGAAAACCAAACGTTCAAAAGCCGTTTTGCGTCTCCTTACGGGGGCGACCTGATGCCTCCCCCGCTCTGCGGGAGGAGGCTCACTCGCTGGACCGGTTCAGGGCTTTCTGCAGGAAGCGCCCGGTGTGCGAGCCGGGGGTGGCGGCGACCTCCTCAGGCGAGCCCTGGGCGACTATCCGGCCGCCATCTGCGCCGCCCTCAGGGCCGAGATCGATGACATGATCGGCGGTTTTAATGACGTCCAGGTTGTGCTCGATGACGATCACCGTATTACCGCCGTCCACCAGCCGGTGGAGGACCTCGAGCAGGCGGTTGATATCTTCAAAATGCAGACCCGTGGTGGGTTCGTCCATGATATAGACGGTTCGTCCGGTGGCTTTACGTCCCAATTCCCGCGCCAGCTTGATTCTCTGGGATTCACCACCCGAGAGGGTCGTGGCCGCCTGCCCCAATCCCACATAGCCCACGCCCACATCGATCAGGGTTTCCAGTTTGGTTCTGATTTTGGGCAATCGCTTGAAAAACACATTGGCCTGGTTGGCGGTCATATCGAGGACGGCCTTGATATTTTGGCCGCGATATTTGATTTCAAGCGTTTCGCGATTATAGCGTCGGCCCTGGCAGGCATCGCAGGTGACATACATGTCCGGCAGAAAGTGCATCTCGATTTTGATGATACCGTCGCCGCGGCAGGTCTCGCAGCGGCCGCCTTTGACGTTGAAGCTAAAGCGCCCGGGCTTGTATCCCCGTGCCCGTGCTTCCGGCGTGCGGGCGAAGATCTCCCGGATCAGGGCAAAAAGACCGGTGTAGGTCGCGGGATTGGAGCGCGGGGTCCGGCCGATGGGGGCCTGGTCGATGTAGAGCACGCGGTCGAGATGCGCCATGCCCTGAATCGAATCATGGCGTCCGGCCGGAATGCCGGCCCGATAGAGCTTCTGGGCCATGGCCGGATAGAGCGTTTCCAGAACCAGTGACGATTTCCCGGAGCCCGATACACCGGTAACGCAGGTAAATTGCCCCAGCGGGAATTGAACACGCAGGTCTTTCAGGTTGTTTTGCCGGGCGCCCTCGAGGGTGATGACACGTTCGGGCGCTGCTCCCCGGACCGACGGCCGGGGGATATGCCGGCGACCGCTCAGGTAATCGCCGGTCAGACTGCCCGGCGCCTTTAACAGTTCCCCCGGTGGCCCGGCAAATACGACCTCGCCCCCCTTGATGCCGGCGCCCGGCCCCATATCCACCACGAAATCGGCGGTGCGGATGGTCTCTTCATCGTGTTCCACGACAAGGACGCTATTGCCCAAGTCACGCATTTTCAGCAGCGAAGCGAGCAGGCGCTGGTTGTCGCGGGGGTGCAGGCCGATGCTGGGTTCATCCAGGACATACAGGACGCCGGTCAGTTTGGAGCCGATCTGGGTGGCCAGGCGGATGCGCTGGCTCTCGCCGCCGGAAAGGCTGGCAGCGGATCGATCCAGACTGATATAGGGCAGGCCCACATCCACGATATAGGCTAGCCGGTTGATGACTTCGGCCAGTATTTTACGGGCGATATCACCCTGGTGGCCTTCGAGTTTCAGGTTGCGGGCATAGGCGAGGGCATCGGCGGCACTCAGGGCGCAGAACGACGGCAGCGTATGCGCGCCGACGCGGACGGCGCGAGCGGCCGGGTTGAGCCGGCTGCCCGCGCAGGCCGTACAGGATCGGGAGCGCATGTAGGCGCGCAGTTCGTCACGAGACCGGCTGTCCGGGGCCTCATTCCAGCGGCGCTGCAAGATGGGGAGCAGACCCTCGAAGACCCGGGCATGATTTTGGCGGCGCTCCTCGTCGTAGAAATGAAAAGATATGGTCTCATCACCGCTGCCATGCATCAGGACGGTTTTGAACGCGGGTGGGAGGTCGCGATAGGGCGTATAGACGTCTGTTTTGTAGTGGGCCGTAAGGGCCTCCAGGAATTCCATGAAGTGAACCGAATGGCGATGGGCCCAGGGTTTTATGGCGCCCTCGCGAAGGCTCAGGCCCGTGTTGGGGACGATCAACTCCGGGGCAAACGTCTCGCGTTGGCCAAGACCGTCGCATTCCGGACAGGCGCCCTGGGGTGAATTGAATGAAAAACCGGCCGGGGTCAGTTCCGGCTGACGGCATCCGCAACCCGGGCAAACCGGGCTTTCGCTGAAGGGCATCTGCATACCGTCAAGGGTTTCGACCAGGGCCTCACCGCCTGTCAGGGAAACGGCCAGTTCGAGGGAATCGGCCAGGCGGTTACGGATTTTGGGGCGCACGATCAGTCGGTCGACGAGCACTTCGAGCTGCTGGAAGGTCTGCTTTTCGAGGCGGGCTTGATCTTCCAGATCAATTATCTCATCCCGATCGACCCTCACACGGGCAAATCCCTCCCGGCGCAGCCGCTTGAGCAGCCGTGCCCTGCCATCGACAGCCTTGCGCGCCACCGAGGCGAAAATCATCAGGCGGGTGCCTTCCTCAAGACTGAGCAGACCTTTGATGAACTGATCCAGATTCTGGGCCTGTATGGGTAGATCGCAGTCCGGGCAGTAGGCGATGCCCGTGCGGGCGTAGAGCAGCCGCAGGTAATCGGCGATTTCCGTAAGCGTTCCAACAGTGGATCGCGGATTGCGGGCGGCGGTTTTCTGCTCGATGGCGATGGCGGGTGACAGGCCTTCGATCCACTCCACCTGGGGTTTGGCGAGCCGTTCCAGAAACTGCCGGGCATAGGCCGAAAGGGACTCGACATAGCGGCGCTGCCCTTCGGCATACAAGGTATCGAAGGCCAGTGTCGATTTGCCTGAGCCGGACAGACCGGTTATGACGACAAGCTGGTTGCGCGGCAGATCCAAATCAATGCCCTTGAGGTTGTGTTGGCGGGCGCCGCGAATTTTTATCCAGTCCGTGCTCATGAATGACAAGGGCCGATCTTGAGGTCGAATCTGCCGGGAACTTGAAATCTTACGGGCTGCATTATAGGCAACCCCCATCAGCCAGATCAAACAAAATTACCATGGCGAGGGGTTACAGAAAATGAATCCCGGTAATCGATTAGAATTTGATTTGATGAGTATTAAATTTAAAGAAAAACGTCGAAATTCGTCGAAAATGGTAGAAAACAATTTTGTCAATAAATGACAAGCCGGTTCGGATATCCTTAAAATTCCTACGAAAATTTAGGTTGTAAAAATGTTTGTATTTAAAGCTAGTTGAGTTGAGATATATAAAAAAAAATAACAAAAACAATAGTATAAAAATTGTTCATAACTTCCCGGCAAATAGATGGCAAATCGATATGATTCGGTTTGACTTCACCGCGGCGTTCCCATAAAAGGGGCCCTGTTTTTACGTTCGAGCTTAACCCTAATTAAAGCTAATCTCAATTTTAGACGTTTTTTATTATTATTTTTGCTAAGTTTTCGTTAGTTTAGGCCATTTGCGCCCGCTTGCTTAGACCGTTCAACCTGGATATCGACTGCATATTTTCTTATGGAGCAATACTGGAAAAAGATTAAATCGACCCTGAAAAACACCATTCCCCTGCACAGTTTTCGAATGTGGATCGAACCTCTGGCGGTTGGCAGGGGCGACGGCGGTGAACTTTTCATCGAATGCCCCAACGCCTTTTCGCTCCGTCGCGTCCAGGACCAATACAGCCAACTCATCCGCACCGAATTCGAGCGTTTAATGGGGCAGACTTGCCAGTTTCGCGTCGCCAATGGACGGCAAGCATCGCCTGGCGGGCGCGACGCGTTGGCGGTCGATCCGCAAATGGTGCTTCCGGAAATCAACCGGCATGTTCCCACCGGTCGATTTCTGCGTCGGGATTTCACCTTCGACCAGTTTGTGGTCGGCCGCAACAATGATTTTGCCTATTCGGCCTCGCTCTCACTGGCGTCCACCCGGCAGGCCCCGCAGAATTGTCTTTACCTGCTTTCGAATACCGGGCTGGGAAAAAGCCATTTGACCCAGGCCATCGGGCACCATATTCTGGACGCCTTTCCACAAGAGCGGGTATATTACACGACGGCCGAGGATTTCAGCAATGAAATGGTGGCGGCCTTCCGCAATGACAGCCTGGCGCAATTCAAGGGCAAATACCGCAACCAGTGCGACGTCCTCCTGCTGGAGGATGTTCACCTTCTGGGCGGCAAAGAACGAACCCAGCTGGAATTGTCGGCCACCCTCGACACCCTGTTTGAATCCGGGAAGAAAATCATATTCTCGAGCTGTTACTGCCCATCCGACATTCCCCGCTTGACCGACAAACTGCGCTCTCGATTCGCCTATGGTCTGATTTCCAATATTGAGCCCCCCAATTTTGGTACGCGGGTCCGGATTCTCGAAAAGAAGGCCGGCCGCCAGGCGCTGCAGGTTCCCAAGGACGTGGTGCACTACCTGGCCAGCGAACTGGCAGACGATATCCGCCAACTCGAGAGCGGCCTGTTACAGGTGGCTGCCAAGTCTTCCCTTCTGGGGTGCGCCGTCGATTTGAAACTGGCCGAAAGCGTCATCCGGAATATTGTGCGCAAACGCAAAACGATCACCATAAACGTTATCAAGAAAATCGTTTGCCGCCACTATGGTATCGCCCCCAAGGACCTGGTGTCGCGATCACGCAAACAATCAATCGTCCGTCCCCGCCAGGTGGCGATCTTTCTTTCCCGCCGCTATACAGACGCCCCATTGCAGACCATCGGCAAAAGTTTCAATCGCTATCATGCCACGGCGCTGCATTCAATCAACACGATTGAAAAGGGCATGCAGGATAATGCCGCGCTACGCAAACAGGTGACCTATATCGCCAAGAAACTGGAAACCGGCGATTTCTGATAACGTGCCTGCGCCGTGAATTTTTCAGGCTGTTGATCGACGGGAAGAGTATTTTTGTGCAGGCGGCCGTGCTGGACGTGTTGGCGGGCAACTGTTGGCACTAAAGGGGTAAGCAACGGCGGTTGTCAGCCCGATCGACGGGGGCTTTCGCAGTCCTGATTGGGCCCCAACGGTGGGGTTATTGGCTGATTCCCAGAGGCCGAGGCCGGAATAATTCGATTACTGCATTTTTTGATTCACACCATCCGAGCTGATCAGATCTTCCAGCAATTCCATCCGCATGTGTTCATCCTTCTCAATCGCGCACCTCAGGTTCAGTGAGCAGTGTTTGAGACATACGCTGTTTTCGGCATTGAAGCTGCCGAAGCAACCCAGAAAGCGGTCAAGGTCCTGGGGCGTGGTTGCGTGGTGATTCATTCGGTTCCCTTCAAGTGCAGTAATTTTAACATTTGGGCGTGAATTTTACCATTGGATGCAACGATGGCGTTGCCATTCCGATCATATGTCTGGCCATCAAAATCAGAAACCCGGCCCCCGGCTTCGGTCACCATGAGCGCGCCGGCCGCGGTGTCCCATGGTTTGAGGTTTTCTTCCCAGAAAGCTTCAAAGCGTCCGGCAGCGACATAGCAGAGATCCAGAGCGGCCGACCCCAAACGCCGAATACCCTGGGATGCTTCCAGGCAGCGGCTGAACCGGGGCATGGTGGATCCCATGACCTCCCGGATATTGTAGGGGAAACCCGTTACCAGCAGACTTTCAGCGATGGCCTTACGGCGCGAGACCGTGGCCGGCCGACTGTTCATCCAGGCGCCGTGGCCTTTCAGGGCCACAAACAATTCATGCGCAAACGGATTCAAGACAACGCCCAAGAGCGTTTCCCCCTCGGCGGCAAAGGCAATCGAGACACAGCAGGTTTCGATGCCATGGGCAAAATTGGTGGTGCCGTCCAAAGGGTCGACAATCCAGAGGCGATCTGCGCGTCCCTGCTCCTGGCCGCGCTCCTCCGCCAGAATCGCATGGTCTTTAAATTGCCGCCGTATGAGGGCTACGATGAGCGCTTCGGCCTCACGATCGGCTTCGGTAACAAGGTCGATGGCGCCCTTGTGTTCGACTTTCTCGATGCGCCCCAATTTGGTCCGGATGAGCGTACCCGCCTCAAACGCCGCGGCCACGGCAACATCCTTTAAGTAATTTAAATTCATAAGAAAATATAATTATATTGGATAGCGTCCAAAAGTCAATCGCAATCGGCGGCGTGCGCATGGATTTCGTTTGCCGCGGCCGTGCCGACCGCCACCTCGGAAGCCATTCGCGCAATCAGGGGGTGCAGCGAAGGGCGATGGGTGGCGCAAACGGGGATGCCGTCAAGGGTGCGCGCCAAGCGTGATCGGGTATCGGCGTCGACCCGATCCTGTTTGTTGAGTACCCGGATGGTTTTAATGGCCTCGAGACCCAGTTCGGCGAGAATGCGTTCGACCGCACGAACATGGTCGCCGTGCTGGGGGTTGCTGATATCGATGACGTGCAGCAGCAAATCGGCATTTTCAAGTTCTTCCAGCGTGGCCCGAAAGGCGGCCATGAGCTCCTTGGGCAGGTCGCGGATGAAACCGACCGTATCCGTGATGATTACTTCGAGATCCTGGGGGAATTTGAGCCGCCGGCTAGAAGGATCGAGCGTGGCGAAGAGCCGGTTTTCAACCTGTACGTCGCTGCGGGTAAGTGCATTGAGCAGTGTGGATTTACCCGCATTGGTGTAACCGATAATCGATACGACCGGCAGCCGCCGCTTGCTGCGCCGCGCGCGCTGCTGCTTGCGCTGTTTCTGGACCTGCCGCAGCGCACGTTCGAGGCGGGCGATCCGCTCCCGCACCCGTCGCCGGTTTATTTCGAGTTTGGTTTCGCCGGGGCCGCGGCCGCCGATACCGCCGGTTAATCGCGACATGGCCGTATTCTTGGCCACCAGGCGCGGCAGGAGGTAGTTGAGCTGGGCCAGTTCAACCTGCAGTTTGCCCTCCCGGGTTCGTGCCCGCTGGGCGAAGATATCCAGAATCAGTTGGGTGCGGTCGATCACCTTCAATTCGATGCGGTCGGTCAGCGAACGAATCTGGGAGGGATTTAGCTCCTGGTCGAAGACCAGCAGGGCGATATTCTTCTGCATGGCTGTAATGGCCATGTCCGTGAGTTTGCCCGTGCCGAGCACCAGGCGCGGATCCACCCTTTCGCGCTGCTGCAGCACCGTACCGACAACGTCGAGGCCGGCTGATTCGGCCAGCTGGGCCAGTTCTTTCAGGGAGTCCCGGGCGCGCCGCCGCGGGGCGGTGGTAACACTCACCAAAAGGGTCCGGTCATGGCCTTCGCGGGAGGCATGTCGGGCCTGCTGATGGGCCATTTCGGTTTCAAGGGCCTGAATGGTCTCCAGGCAGGGGAAGCCCGGATTATATGGGTCCTCCGGCGGCAATTTGCGGTAGGGCGCCTCGCTGGTGTCGCGGGGCAGCAAATGCGCGGCCCAGAGCTGATCAGGAAACCCGTCGGGGCCAATGGTAACGGCGGCCATCATGTCCAGTCGCAGCAGAACAAGGTCGGTAAAGTCATCCTGGGTCAGATGTTCCGATTTCAAGTGTGTGTGGACACAGCGCAGGCCCATGAGCCGTCCGGGCGCCGCCCGCAGGGTGCTTACATTGGGAATAAAGATTTTCTGGTGATCGCCGGCAATGACGTAATCGACCTTTCCCCGCCGGTCCACGAGCAAACCGACCTGGCGGCGAATGTCATGTGAAAGCTGGCACATTTCACGGGCTAATTCGGGTGAGATGATCATCTCCGGTCTTATCCGGCGGCGGTAGAGCTTATCCAGACGTTTCAGCTGGCTGGTCTTCAGACCGGTGGTATGCCCGTAGATTTTTCTCATTTGGCGCTCCGGCGCCGATTACCCGGGGGGCGATGAAAGCCCCCGGCTGAGCCATGGGTGTTCAGCGGCGCGGCTTCCAGGTGCGAATCGGAAAACGTTTTAGGGAAGGTCGGGCACAAAGTCGTCTTTGGCAAGGTTTTCAAAACGCGTGTAGGCATGTATAAAGGCCAGCGGAACGTCTCCGGTGGGACCATTGCGGTGTTTGGCCAGGATGATTTCGGCTTTGCCCCGGTTGGGGTTGTTTTCATCTTTGTTGTAGACTTCATCACGGTAAATAAAGGTGACCACGTCCGCATCCTGCTCGAGGGCCCCGCTTTCGCGCAGGTCCGAGAGTTTGGGGCGTTTGTCGGTGCGTTCCTCGAGCTTGCGATTGAGCTGGGAAAGGGCCACCACCGGGACTTCCAGTTCTTTAGCCAGCCCCTTAAGCGATCGGGATATCTCGGATATTTCCAAATCGCGGCGTTCCGAGTGGCTGTGGCCTTTCATCAATTGGAGGTAGTCGATCACGACCAGCCCCAGTTGCTGGTCGCTTTTCAGCCGTCGTGCTTTGGCGCGGATATTGAGTGCGGATATGTCCGGGCTGTCGTCGATGAAGATGGGCGCGTCCGATAGCACGCTGGCGGCATGGGTCAGGTTGGTCCAGTCGTCGTTGCTCAGGAAACCGCCACGCAGCCGGTGGGAATCCACCCGGGCCTCGGCACACAGCATGCGCATCGAAAGCTGTTCCTTGGACATTTCAAGCGAGAAGATGGCCACCGGCGTATTGTGGTCCACGGCAGCATTGCGGGCCACGTTCAGTGCAAAGGCGGTTTTGCCCATGCTGGGTCGGGCGGCCAGAATGATGAGGTCCGAAGGTTGTAAACCGGAGGTCAAGTTGTCCAACTGGCTGAATCCGGTGGCGACTCCGGTGATCAGGGTGCGGTTGCCCTGGCGTTCCTCGAGTTGGTCAATGTTGGTTTCAATCAGCTCGCTCAACTGATGGAACGATTTGCGAATTTTATTCTCGGCAATCTCGAATACGGAATGTTCCGCAAAGTCGAGGAGTTCATCGACATCGCCGCGATCCTCGAAGCACTTCTGTACGATCTGGTTGGACTTGGTGATCAGTTTCCGCAGGCAGGCCTTGTCGTGTACGATCCGGGCGTAATGTTCGGCATTGGCGGCCACCGGGGCGGTGTCCAGCAGACGCGCCAGGTAAGCGGCGCCGCCGATTTCCTCAAGCTGGCCGTTCTCCTTGAGCTTGTTGGTCAGGGTAATCAGGTCGACGGGTTCACTCTGGTTGACCAGATCAAGCATGGCCGTGAAGATCCGCTGGTGGGCCGTACGGTAGAAATCTTCCGGGATCAGCACATTGGTCACTTCATCCAGGGTGTCGTTGTCGATCAGTACGGCGCTGATCAACGATTCCTCGGCTTCAAGATTCTGCGGCGGCAGATGCTGAAGTGAGGGGTCCGGTTTGGAGAATGTCCGTTGTTCCGCCATGGGATCGCCTTTTAGCTGTCTGAATTTCCACCGGCTTGACCGGCCAATGCCCGATGACGTCGATCAAGCTGCGGGCGGGCCGTTTGCAATCCGCATTAACGTGAGGGCCGCCCGTGACCCAAAGGGATTCGCTTAGTCGATGTACCGCCGCTACGCGGGGAAGGCAACCTTAAACCTGACGCGCGCACATCGTGGACTGAAAGAAACGCCAGGCGGTGTGGCGGCAAATTCCAGAGATGGTTTCGATCGGGATGAGTGCCGGACGCCGGCCAATTGATGTCGCCAGCGGCCGGCGTCCACAGTCAGATACGTGATTGGCCTCAGGCGTTGTCTTCTTCGGGCTCGACGTGAACCGTGATTTCGGGCTCGACATCCGCGTAGACCCGAATCGGTACGCTGAAGGAGCCAAGTGTTTTGATGGGTTCCTTGAGCAGGACGACCCGTTTTTCAACCACGATTTCCTGCTTGGCCAGGGCGTTGATGATATCGCGCACCGTAACCGAGCCGTAGAGCCGATCAGCATCAGCCACCTTGGCCTTTACGGTGCACGCCACGCCTTCAAGGCGTTTGGCCATTTCTTCGGCCAGCGCTTTTTCCTTGGCGATCTGCAGGTCGAACTGGGCTTTCTGCTGCTCCAGTACGCGCCGGTTTTGCGGCGTGGCTTTCACCGCCTTGCCCTGGGGCAGGAGATAGTTGCGGGCATACCCATCGGCAACATTGACTTCGGTGCCGATGATCCCGAGCGATTCGATGGTTTCTTTAAGTATGACTTTCATGGTTACGGTCTCCGAAACAGATTATAGATCCAAGGTCCCCACGTAGGGCAGCAAAGCAATCGTGCGCGCCCGTTTGATGGCCAGGGTCAGTTTGCGCTGGTGTTTGGCACAGGTGCCGGAAATGCGCCGCGGAATAATCTTGCCGCGTTCCGTCGTGAAGTTTCGGAGGGTTTTGGGTTCCTTGTAATCAATCGTCAGGCTTTTATCGGCACAGAACCGACAGACCTTGCGGCGATGATAAACGCGTCTTCTTCTTTTTTTGGTATTGCGTCCTCGTCCTCGTCCTCTTGCTGGGGCCATGTTACGCATCCTCCTTCTTGGCGGCAGATTCGGTGTCTTCGGCGGCTTCTTTTGCTTCGGCATCGGGCGCCGGGGCTTCTTCGGCTGCTTGTGCTGCTTCCGCTGCTTCCGCCGCAGTCTCGGCGGCAGGTGCGGGAGCTTCGGTCACCGCTTGTGCTTCTTCCGCCTTACTCGCCTGCGCCATCTTCTCCTGAATGGCGTCCATGTCCACATCATCTTCCTGGAGGATGGTCATGTACTTTAGAACACGATCGTCGATGCGGAACTGGCGTTCCATCTCGTTGACAAGTTCGCCGCTGCCGCAATAATCGACCCGGAGGTAAAAGCCACGCTTTTTCTTTTTTACCTCATAAGCCATTTTGCGGCTGCCCCACTCATCAAATTCGACCACCAGGCCGCCTTTTTGGGGCACCAGTTCCCTGATGCGGTCGAAGACAGGCGCGCGCTGCTCTTCGCCGATATCAGGATCGACAATTACAATGGTTTCATACCTGCGCATAAAGCCTCCTTTTGGCTGTAAAGCCCCGTTGGAACGGAGCAAGGAATGCAGCCGGCCCGGCATGGGACCGGTATTTTAATCTCGACAAATTAGGCCTATTGGTTTCAGGCTGTCAACCCGTCTGCGCCGCATCAGGGAACATCCGGATAACCGTTCGGGCCTGACCGCCGGTGTTCAATAAAAAAAGAGGGCAGTTACGCGAAACTGCCCCGAGCATCATCGATGGTGGGCCGTGAAGGAATCGAACCTTCAACCTACTGATTAAGAGTCAGTTGCTCTGCCTAGTTGAGCTAACGGCCCC
>JASJCD010000127.1 GCA_030066135.1 Desulfobacterales bacterium
CCCCGTCGCCCCCGCCGCCGATGAAATGGCAGCCGCCGCAGTTCTGGCGCTGCGGACGGCCGATGTCCTGGGCCGCCTCCTGGAGCTCGGCCCGGATCTCGGCCGCGATCTCGAGCGACTCCCCGTCGCCGGCTTCGGTAAAGGCCGCCAGGTCCTCGACGGCCTCATCCCAGTTGACTTTCTTGCGGCTGTGGCAGTTGAGGCAATTGATCCCGCTTTCGAGCGATGTGCCCCACCCGGGATGACAGGAGAGGCAGCTCGTATCCTGGTTCCGGTTGGCCGAAATGCAAAAGTTGTTGAGCGACTGGGCTGCCTTGCCGTACTTGGCGTCTTCGCCATCGGCGGAAGCCTGCCAGGTCCAGTGGATCGTCTTGTGAAACTGCGCGGCCGCCTCCGAGTGGCAGGACAGACAGGCATCGGTGATGTCCTGGCCGGATTTGAATTCCGCTTTCAGGGCGTCATGCTTGCTGTGATCCGTCGTGTTCCAGGGCGGCATCGCCTTGGTGGCCTGCTGGGCCATGGTGCGCCCCGGTGCCTCCCCGGCCATGGCCGTGGCAGTCGCCAGCGCGGGGGCCGCCCCCATAGCCCACAGCACCGCTGCGCTGATCGCCAGGAATAAAAGTGTTCGCAAATGTCGATTCATGCCCGGTTTCCTGTGATGATTAGCCGCCGCCCGTTGGTGCGAGGCGCTGCCGTCAAGCGGCGGGTTAGTTTTACGTATTGTTCGTTACGACTGCGGCTCGTCGATCTTGTAGGAGCCGTCCTTGTTAAAGGTGATCTCCGCCTCGAGATAGTAGACGTTCTTCATCTCAGGGCGTACGTCCTGGACCATATAAAATGACTCGCCGCTGCGGGCCCCGGTGCTGCAAACGAAGACCACCGGCTTGGTGGTGGGCAGCGATTTGATTTTGGCCTCCAGGTTTTCAACCGGGATGTTGACGGCCCCTTTGAAGCTGCCCAGGGCATATTCGTCGGCATCGCGCACGTCCACCAGGTAGATGCTTTTGGGATCTTCTTTGAGGATCTTCTCGAAGGCCGCGATTTCGATGCTGCCCTCTTCCTTGCCGGCCGTTATCTTGGCCGGCGCCTGGTCGCCGACATAGGCTTTCCAGGACGGGTAGCCGGTGGAAAATACCTTGACGTTGGTGTAACCCAAAGCAATGGATTTCTTAGCCCCCTTGTGGCTCAGCTTGCATTTCAGGCCGCCGCAGTAGAACACCAGCAGCTTGTCTTTATCCTGGGGCAGCTCACCGACCATGCTGTCGAACTTGGTGGTGGGGATGCTGATGGCCCCGGGCAGGTGCCCCTTGTCGTATTTCTTGCGTTTGGGGCGGGAGTCGACAATCATCATGTCAGCCTGGCTGTCGACCTGTTTTTTAACCCACTCCACCGAAACCGAGGCGTAATTGCCGGGGACTTCCAGCCAGCCCGGAAAACCCTTGGCGAATACCTTGACGTTGGTATAGCCCATGGCCTCAGACTTGTAGGCTGCTTTGTGGCTCAGTTTGCACTTCAAGCCGCCGCAATAGAAAATCAGGAGGGCGTCCTTGTTTTCCGGGAGCAGATGGGTCAGTTTGTCGAACTGGGTATACGGCATGCTTACGGCCATGGGGATATGCCCCTTGACATACTTGGGTTTGTAGGGCCGGGAATCGATGATCATTACGTCATCCTGCATCGGCACTTTGGCATACTGGCCCACAAAGGCCGCATCGACGATCTGCGGGTACTGCCAGCTGGTGTCGGCCGCTGCCGTTTCTTTGGTTTGCTGGTTAGTGGCACATCCGATTGCCACTAAAGTCATCAGGGAAATCACAAGGCCAAGGGTAAAAAATCTGCGGATCTTCATCTCTCCATCCCTCTCTTTTAAAAAATTATTGCGCCGACACACGCCGCCGGCATGTCCACAGGCGTCGCTTACTTGCACTTGAGCGGCGTCGGCGAATCCGATGCATGGGCGTGCAGATAGGTATAAATATCAGTGACGGCCTCATCGGTAAGCTGGCCCCATTCCTCCTCGCACCCGAATGCTCCGAAGTCGCGACTGTCGAAAAGCTGCTCCCATTCGGCCTGGGTATGGGCATCGGGGTTCAGCGGCGGCTTGGCCGTGTCCACGGCACCGCGGGCATGGCAAGCCTTGTAGACTTTGCGGTATACATATTTACCCTTGCGTTTGTTGCCCTGCTCCATGGCCAGGGCGCTGCCTACGACCGTCAGCACAAAAATGGTCGCCATTGCCGAAAAGATCATTTTGCGAATCATGTTTCCTCCCAATTGGTTTGAAGATATCAACTCAACCGCCGTGGCGGTTTTAATCGCAACCCCCGGATGAACGGGCGGCTGGGGTCGATCCATCTCTTTACGTATTCGTATGGCAATTCCTGTGCCATTGCTCACAAGCATTGTTAATTAAATTTATTTATAATATTTACAATATTTTATATCGATATCCGACAATCGTTCGATGGTGCCATGCTAACGAATTGCTAACAGGTGCTAACTTAACAAGTTAACACATTTTGTGATGTTAACAGTCCATACCGGCCCTCTTCCCGAAACGCCGCCGCTATCCGCTTTTTATTGACGCCCCTCCATTTGTCATTAGGTTCAACCTAACGATTTTCATGAATAATCTGTCACCGAAAACGATGCATCTCCGTCGTGCCGTCCCTCCTTACCGCCTTCAATCCGTAATGACAGGGAGAGTGATATGAAACGCTTTCGAAATAGAATTTTGGCGATCACCGCGGCAGCCGTTTTACTCGTTCCTGCGATACTTCTGGCCGCTGAGAACTACAAGATCGACACGGCCCATACCTATGTAATGTTCAAGATCAACCACCTGAATATTGGCAACTCTTACGGTCGCTTGAACGGCCCAACCGGCAGTTTCGCCTGGGACGACGTCAATCCGTCCAACAGCCGGTTCGAGGTCACGGTGCCGGCCGCCAATGTGGATACGGACAATGACAAACGCGACAAGCACATTCGCAGCGCCGACTTTCTGGATGCCGACACGCACCGTACCCTCGCTTTCAAGAGCTCAGGCATTAAAAAAACCGGTCCGGGCACCTATGAAATCAGCGGACAGTTGGATCTGCTGGGTCAGAGCCATCCCATCACGGTGACCGCGATGGAGACGGGCCATGGAAAGGATCCCTGGGGCAACTACCGGCGCGGATTCGAAACGACCTTCACGATCAAACGCAGTCGTTGGGGCATGAATTTTATGCTAAATGGCCTTGGTGACGACGTGGAGATCACGGTGAGCCTCGAAGGTATCCGCCAATAGCGTCTGGCAGGACAATGTTTTGGAGGGGCATGAACGTTGAGCGATCAGGCAAAGAAACAAAATCACTTGTGGATTTGGTGGCTGATGGTTGGCATTCTCGTGGTTGCCGGTGGCAGGGTCGGCGCCGCCGAGCCCGAATACGAACAACTGCTGGTGTTCGTGCAGCCGGGCAAGTCGGCCGTGGACGGTCATTTTCAGTCGACACAACTGCCGGCCATTCGTCAGGTCGCGGATAGCATGGACGTTGGCGTCCACATCGTCGCCGTGGACAAGGGCGCGCCCCCGGAGGTCACCCTCACGCCCCTGCTGGTCTATCAAAATCATCGGGGCCGCTCCATCTACCAGGGCCGCACCACAACACCCGACCGGATCCGCAATTATATTCGCACTTCCCGCTTTGTGCCCCAAGGCAGGGAGCCCAATCGACGCGAGGCGATGCCGGTCTGGACGCTCGCGCGCCTTAACGTTTGGGCGCCCCTTAAGGTGGCCGCCGTAACCGGCACGCCCCCGCCCGATTACGACGACCAGGCCTTCCGCAGGGAAGCGCTTGAAGCCATCGCCCGGGGATTCAAACATTTTCAAACCCGTGACGAGGTCATGCTCGGCCGCGCCGACCGGGGCTTTTACATGGATTTTTACCCCTGGCGCGCCGATGACGGCACCCTTTTCCTCTCTTTGGCGCTCTATTCGCAGTTTCACTGCAAAGAGCCCATTTTTGAAAAGAAAATGGTCCCATTGACCGGCCCCTGGAAAAAACGCCAGGAAATGTTCGAGCAAGCTGCCGCCCTGCTGGAAAGCCGCGTCGCCGCCCACATCCGGCAGCCTGAAAATGGTGATGCCTTCGATGCCGTGGCCGCCGAAGTCCCGGTTAAAGACTGGGACCAACTGGGATTTCCCCTGCCCCCGGAACGGCCGCGCCAGGCAATGGCCGATGCGGCCGCGGTCCGTCTGACCCCGGATTGGGCCCTGGCCGCCCCCGAACCGCAGGCCCCGCCCATGATCCAGTTCCGCTTCGCGCCCCCCCTGGACAATTACGCCGGTGAGGTCAAAACCGGTCGCGGCATCTTGAACCTGCCCGCCTCGCTGGTTCTCGAAAACGCTGCCGGCCATATCGAAGTCGACACCCGCAGTGCCATCACCATGGGCGACCCCGTGCTGGATGAGGCCATCCAGGGCAGCATGCTGCTGGGCACCCGTAACCATCCCCAATCCCGTTTCACGATCAATTCTCTCAGCAGTGACGGCCAGCCGATCGCCTTTGGACGGTTGTCGCCGGCCCAGATTACCGGCACGTTTCTGCTCAAGGGCAAAAGCATGCCCCTGGCCGCACCGGCGGAGTTCGAACCGGTGATCGGTGCCGACGGCCGACCGCGCCTGCTCGTACGGACAGCTTTCCGGATCGATCTGCGCGACTTCGACGTCGAGGGCGCCGACGGCCCTGCGCCGGCACGCCACACCGTGCAATTCGACGTCAACCTGGCGTTTGAACCCAAGCCTGCGAGCTAAATACTAAGCGTGACGGGGTAAAAATGGATTCCGTCTGCAGACGAACACTAGCCCGGATGGAAATTATTCGTAATAATCATGCGCGTGCAGCGAATAGAGCACATCCTGATAGTCGGCCTGGTTCTGTGCCAGATCGCTGTCGAGGCAGGTTAAAATGATGATCGTTTCACATGATTGGCTGTTGCGGCAGGGAAACAGGAAAGAATCAAAGTTGAGGTGGGCACGCTGCCCGTCCAACGCGAAGCTGGTTTCAACCCGATAGATTTTTTCAGGTTTATAGGCGTATTGATTGACAAAGTAATTCTGTTGGGTGGTGTAGAGGTTCTCGGTATGAACGGCATGCGTGAAAACCAAATCCTGCAGGTCTTCTTCAAAAGAGCCCTTTAGCTTCAATATAATCTTATCCCACTGCTCGAAACTGATATCGAAATACTTTTCATAGGCAATCCGGTTGGTATTGTTCATGATGGCGATCAGTCCCCCGGATTCTTCATTGTAGAGCAGCAGGCTGCACCGGTCGGTATCGGCCAGCATGCGTAAATATCCCACCCGATCGGGAAGCGCCTCTACGGGCTCCCAACCCCTTGGAATTTTCAGCGAGAACTCATACTCGATATTGGTATAGGTATCCCCAACGATGATGGGCGAGGGCGTCGATTTGCATCCGAAAGCCCCGAAAAGGATCACGAACCCCAAAAATGAAACGACCGCGCGCCCCAAGCCCAATCTAAAAGACATTTAGACTCTCCCCGGTCGCGGGTGTAACGTCATCGATGCCACCCGTTCCCGTCGAACAATATTTTTACTGCATACATCTCGTTTTTAGCCCAGATCGTCCCGTAAAAAAAGAGCATTCTATGAAAAGATCCGGGCTTAAACATAAAAAGGCCTGCCATGAAGGCAAGCCTTTAATTTCAGATGGCGTCCCCAAGGGGATTCGAACCCCTGTCGCCGGCGTGAAAGGCCGGTGTCCTGGACCGGGCTAGACGATGGGGACGCAATAATACAGGTATAGCGTGCTAAAATCCCCATCGTGATCGTCTGGCAAAAAATCCGATCAGGCAATGGGGGTCGCTTTCGCTTGTGGTGGTGGGGGGAGGATTTGAACCTCCGAAGGCTTTGCCGGCAGATTTACAGTCTGCTCCCTTTGACCACTCGGGAACCCCACCTTGTCCACGGCAGGCGTGCTTTTAAGGCCAACCGACCGTACCGAACAGTGAGGCGCTCTTTAACAGCAAAAATTTAAAATTTCAAGGGGCAAAACAACCCTTGCAATTATAATGATGGGTTTGACGTTTACAACCCGCTTTTGACCACCCCCCTTGACCCTCTGGCAAGCATGTTGGATTAGGCCTGTTACCGATACTGAATGCAGACCTGCTCAAGCCCCGGCCCCAGCGATCGGGCACCCGCAGATTTAGCTCGGCTACGTCGAGGACCGGCAGGAGGCGAGAACGCCGCTATCTATTATCAAATTGCGATTTAAACTTTAGATGGTGGCCTCCTGAAGGTGAAAATTTGGCGCCCAATACGGCAAGGCACAATGGGCCGCCAGGAGGGGTAGCTTGCGGTTCAGGGCAAGGCCGCAGTGACCTGACGCCCGCAGGCGTAGCCCAAGCTACGTCGAGGGCCGGCAGGGAGCAATAGCAAAAATGGTGCTCGGCATACTATTTTTATTTGGCCCCTAAAAGTTGCCCGCTGCAAGCGGTAGATTTCGGTTTTGAGCAAGGCCGCAGCGATCGGGCGCCCGCAGGCATGGCCTGGCCACGTCGAGGACCGACCGAGAGTGAGAACGCCGCTCAAGGCCAAAAGATGCCGCTTGCAGCGGGCAACTAGTTGAAGAAGGCCCGACACTCATCCAACGCCCGCCGCACCTCATGGGAAAGATCCTTCAACACCAGCGGTTTGAGCAACAGCCCGCTAATGCCCAACGAGCGCACATGCGCCGGGGTCAACTGCTCACTGTAGCCTGTGCAGACAACCACAGGCAGGTGACGACGCTGTTCTCTCAGCTTCTGCGCCAAATGGATTCCGGTCATGTTGGGCATGGTCAGATCGGTCACAACAATGTCCCAACACAGCGGATCCGCGCGGAAGGCCTCCAGCGCCTCCAGAGGACTGGTGCAGGCGCGCGCTTCGTAACCCAGACGTTCCAGCATGGTTTTCCCCAGGTGGGCCAGTGCAGGTTCGTCGTCGACAAAGAGGACCCGCTCGTTCCCCCGCACAAGGGGGGCCTCGAACGGATCATCATGTGGTAAGCGGTTTTCAGCCACCGGAAAAAGGATTTCGAACGCCGCCCCGCCGCCAATTTGGCTGCGCACGCGAATGCACCCCTTCTGGCTCTTCACGATGCCATGGACCACCGCCAGCCCCATTCCGGTGCCCTTGTCCTTTTCTTTGGTGGTAAAATAGGGATCGAAGATCCGGTCAATGATGGCCGGATCGATGCCGTGGCCGTTATCGCTGACCTTCAGCTGCACATGGTTGCCGGGTTCAAGCTCAGGATATTTATGGCTGTTGACAGCCGCGACCTGCAGGGGGGCCACCACCACATTCAAGCAGCCGCCTCCGTCATCCATGGCGTGGGCGGCATTGGTACAGAGGTTCATCAATACCTGGTGAATCTGGGTCGGATCAGCCATGATCAGGCCGACATCGGCCGCAATGCAGGCGTTGATCTCGATGGTGCTGGGCAGTGAGGCACGCACCAATCTCAGGACTTCTTTCGTGATCGGGACCAGGTCGATGAGTTTATGGTCGGTGTTGCTTTTGCGGCTGAAGGCCAAAATCTGCTTGACAAGATCCCGCGCCCGGTTGCCGGCCTGGAGCACCTGGGTCATGTTGTTGCGTGCGTTGGTGTCTTCCGGCAGGTCGTGCAGGGAAATTTCCGTGTAACCAATGATAGCCCCCAGAATGTTGTTGAAATCATGGGCAATGCCCCCGGCCAGTGTCCCGATGGCTTCCATTTTCTGGACCTGGAGGAGTTGGTCTTCCATGCGCCGCCGCTCGGTAAGCTCTTTCTGGAGCCGGGTATAAAGATAAGCGTTGTCGATGGCGATGGCGGCCAGCTCGGCAAACTGCCGCAGAATTTGGATTTCATCGGTGCCGAAATGCTGATCTTCACTGCAATGGGCAAATCCGATGACACCACTGACACCCCGGCCGGAACGCAGCGGCACCGCCAGGAGGGAGCGAATGTCCTCCGTGACCGGCCGGTCCAGCCGACTGTGCCACTTGGGGTAGTCATCCACATCAATGGCCTCCCCCGACAGATAGACCTGGCCGACCAGGCCCTGCCCCGGAACAATTTGATGGCCGATGGCATCGACAAACGGCCCCAGACCGGCTTTCAAGACCAATGATTTCAACTCTTTGTCATAGAGGTAGATGAAACCGGCCGATGCCCCCAGCAGCAGCCCGGCACGCTTGACCAGCGCCTGCAGAAGCTCATCCAGGTCCAGTCGTTGAATGAGCCCCAGGGCGGTGTCGTGCAGCGCGCCCAGGTACTCCTTTTGGCGGTGGAGCGTCGCTTCGGCCTGGCGGCGCTGCAGGATCTCATCGGAGAGGGTCTGGTTTTTTTCCGAAAGCTCCCGTGTTTTGGCGCGAACATTGCGCCGCATGACGACACTGTGCAGGAGCAGGGCCAGAGTCAGGACGCCGATCCCTCCCCCCAGCCACGCCACCCACTGCGGCAGATCATATTCCGGCTGAAGATTGAACCAGCGCGCCCGTGCGAGGTGATAGGCCGAGTGTTTGCTGCGTTTCAGCTCCCAGAGGTGATTGTCGATGGTGTCGATCAGGCCGGGCCGGCGCCCCTCAAAGGCGGCAAAGTATAAGTCGCGCGGACTGAATACGATCGGGCTTTTCACCACGGCGTAGCGTTCGCGGTGAAAATCACCGTAGTACTGGCTGACGATGCCGGCCTCACAGCGGCCGGCATCCACCAGCATGAGAACGGTTTCGTAATCGTCGGCCTCGATAAAACGACACTGCAACCCGAATCGCTCGATGACCTCCCTGAAATCGCGGTAATGGCCGTCGCCCTTGAGAACGGCTATTTTCCTGCCAGCCAGGTCGGCAAGGGATTTAACCGCGGCTCCCGACTGGACATAAACCTGCCCCCAGGCGGTCAAAAGGCTCTCGCGCCCGAACCGAAACCGGCCAGCGTGTTCGTCGGCGAGCGTCACCCCGCCCAGGATGTCGATTTCGCCCTTTTCAAGCCACTCCAGACAATCCGGCCAATTGCCGCTGCGAAAGGCCACATCCCAGCCGTTGCGTTCGGCAATCGCCCGCATGACCTCGACCACGAAACCGTCCGGTCCGGCACGCTCATCGACCATCATGAGCGGTGTCTGCTGACAGATACCAACAACAAGGGGCTTTTCGGCACAGGTTGCCTGCGGAGAATAGCCTGACAGCAGCAACACGAGAAACGCCCAGATTAATCTTTGCAATCGTCCTGACATGGTGCAATTCGATTCGGCCCTGCCGGCGGCCGCTTTTTGGTTATAGCCCTTCTGTGATTCAACAACGACCACCCGCATCACACGCACAGACCAACAAGCACAGTATTGCCGGCACCCAATCGGGCGAGCTCGGGGTGATTCTCCTGTTAGACGTTATCGGACGGTGAGACGGTTTTCTTGATAGGAAAAGACCCGCCGGGGGCCGGCGGGTATCCGGGGAGGCCGATCAGAAGGGGTGAAGGGGTAAAACCGGAAAACGTTTTTCAGGATTCTTCATCGGAACGCCCGCATTCTTTGCAGCGTCCGTCCGGACCGATCACGCCGATACAGTTGCCGTCGGGGCACAGCCGACGGTTTTCCCACGCATCCTCAGTGGGATTCTCGTGATCGTCAATTGGCGCCTCAATGGTTTCAGCGGCATCGCTATCCGTGCTCTGGGAATCGTCAAACACATCGTCCATCGCAGGTGGTTCGCCGCTGGTCGAGCGGCCACACTCCTTGCAGCGCCCGTCCGGGCCGATCACACCGATGCAGTTGCCGTCGTCGCACAAGCGGCGGTTGTCCCATTCGGCGTCCGAAATACGCACATCCGAAAAGTCGTCAGGATTTTGGGCATCGCTCATGGTCGTATTCTCCTAAAATCACCTGTCTTGGGGCCCCTTACGTTGGCTCCCATCGAAACTTGAAAACAGTTGCGGGTTTTTATTGTAAACGCCGGCCGCGGTCAAGTCCGAGCACACACCGCCAATCCAAATATCCCCATTACTTTTTTAATGTTTTATGCTATACGGCTCATTTGAATTGCATTCACAGAATACACCCCCCGCAAGGGGCTTTTAGTATAATATGTTGAAATAATATGTATTTTGTCGATCCACCCATTCAGGAAACAAAGCCTGCGGGCTAGAAGATACCAATGAACGAGAGGGGGCAATGATGTTCAACAAGAAAATGGTGATTCTGTGTGTGGCAACGTTTTTGATTACGGGCGGGACGCTGATGGCCGCCAGCCCATGGGTCGAGGGCATCGACGAGGAAGGTGAATTGACGATACCAATGGGCAATCTTGCTACCAGTGTCCCCGAAGGGGTCGAACCTACGCTCCCCGATTCGCTTTTCCCGCATAACCGCCACATGACTTACAGCTGCGACACCTGTCACCATAAATGGGATTACACTGAATATCTCAGTTCCTGTACGGCCTCGGGTTGTCACGACTTGGCCGAAGCACCCGAAAAATCAATCAAGGACGGCAAATATACCGAGGAAGGCATCCGCTATTTCAAACATGCCTATCATCAGATGTGTCGCGGCTGCCACCGCGAGATCAATGCGGAAATGCGCAAAAGCATCAACCGAATCGGTGCCAACTCCGAAACGATGCGCAACGGCCCGGTCAGCTGCAAGGGCTGCCATCAGGAAATCGAAGAATAATTCACGCTGGGTGAACCCGCCGACCCTAGCTTTTAAATGCGGGAATTAAAAAACAGAATTTGATCATCAAGGCCGATGGCGGCAGACGCCGCTATCGGCCTTATTTATTGGCCGCAAGAGCTGCTTGTCTTTGCAATCGGAATGGTGCGCGCCATCTTTACATATGGCGCGGGCCTAAAGCTGTTCAAGCCATTGGCGTGAACGTTTCAGAATGTCGCTGTAGACCGCTTCCTGGGACTGGCCGGACGCACGCGGCACCCGAAACGAATGATCACCTTCCAATACGATCTCCAGTGTGGCCCGCTTGCCAAGGCGATCCACGACGGGCCGCATGCGCTCCAGATTGCAGAAGGGATCGCGGGTTCCGGCCACGAAAAGCATCGGTGCGGTAATGGTGTCCAGATGGGCATCCCTCAATTGGTGCGCCTTGCCGGGGGCATGCAGCGGATAGCCCCAAAACAGGAAACCGTCCACCGCCAGCTGACCGTCTCCGCCCAGTTGGGAGGCCACCCGGGCGCCCATGGATTTGCCGCCTGCCAGGAACCCCGCCCAGTCGCCACCCGCCTGTTCGCGGGCCCAGGCCGCCGCCGCCAGCCATGTGCGCTCGAGGACCCGCTGGCCGTCCGGGCGTTGACGCCCCTCGCTGCGGTATGGAAAATTAAACCGCAGAACCCCATGCCCCCGGGCCGCCAGCCCGTGC
>JASJCD010000128.1 GCA_030066135.1 Desulfobacterales bacterium
GGCATCACGGCCGCGTCGTTGCGCAAACGGGCGTAGGCCCGCAGACCGTCGCGTTTGAATGCTTCCCAGCGCGCGTAGCCGGCCTGTGAGCCGCCCCGGGTATGCGGGACCGGGCCGATGCCGTGGTCGATCCGGCAGCGGGCGGAAAGCCCCTCTAGGTCGGCCGCCTGCAAGTCGAGGCCTTCAAAGGGTAAGACGCCTGCAAAGGGATCCACCTGTGGCGCCTGGTCTTGCCAGGGGCGGGTCAAGCGGACATCGAAGGCTTGCTGGGTGTGCTTGCGAAACTGGAAGGCGCGCTCGAAAAGGCGGCCGACATTGGCCATGGGAACGATACAGCTGCAGTCGACGGTCCACAGGGGCTTAGCGATCTGCTTGGCAAGGGCTGCGGTCCAACGGGGAAAAGGCGGCGCGGGAAATGTTTCGGTGATGACGATGGCCGCGTCGTGGGCCAGTTTTCTGAGCGGTCCCGGTTGCTCGGGGATTTCGGGCAGATGGAAACGGTAGGCGATGCCGCGGCGTGCCAACCCCTGCTGGAGGTCCCGGGCCCCTTCCATGATGAAGACGTGGTGGCGGTCGGCGTTGTAAGCGTGGTTGCCGCCTAGCCCCTGATACACCAGAACCGGGCGCTCGATCTCATTGCCGACGAAAAGGGCAACGTCCAGGGCGGGATTCTCGTGATCGCGGATGGCGTGATGAAGCCAGCAAAGGACGTAGGGCTTGCCGGTATCGAGGGGACCCTCCTTCCTGATGGCGATACGCTCGGCCAGGTGGTCAGGCAGGTCCGATGGATGAATTGAACTTCGGGTCATGGCGGTCTGTAGCGATCCTTAGCAATAAAATTATAATCTAAACCGCTGCCAGATACATGCAAGTGCCCGGTCGATGCGCTGGATGCCTCTCGCTCCTTATCATGGGGAGAACATATGAGCTGTTGCGTCCAAGAAAAATTAATTTTTGTTTAATATTTTGGGCAAAATATTTAAACAAATATTTGACAAGTCAAAGAAAATGCTCATTATACAATTTAAATCTTACTAATTTAAGGGAGTGAAAACTTAAAACATGTCCGATAGGGATCAGCGAAAACATAACCGGCAAAATGAGAGTGCGATCATCAGCTTTGGTTTTCTTAACCAAACGCCACGCTATTTGGGATTTGTAAAGAATGTAAGCCAGTACGGTCTCTATTTCGTGAGCGAAAAACCCTTGAGCATCGGATCGCTCGTATCCATCCAACCCTGGCGATGCGGATCGCTGCCTGCTGATACCTTTTCCCCGCCCAGCCGCGAACGCGCCGACGCGATATGTACTCAGGCCCGCAACAAGCCCCGGCGCCTCAATGCTATGGTTGTCGGTAAAGTTGTTCACTGCCGGCGGCTTGACGACCAGACACCGGCGACCTACGGCATTGGTGCCCATTATGAAAGTCCATCCGTTTAACCCTGCAACCGGCAGTCAGACATAATCCTGCGGCGGTGTGAAGGATGGCTTTTTCCGACGCACGATGATGTTCATTGGGTGAGTCAAAAGTTTTTCAGGAAGAATTCACTGCCACCCCGAACAACAGAGGATGCACCTTTACCAGCAGCAGGTAAGCGGTCAACCCGACCGCTACCAGCACACCGTCCCGCCAGAAGGGATATCGGGTTGATGGCAATTCTGCCCCGCGACGGTTGGCGGACCACATGTCAAAAAAGGCATAGACGGCAAATGAACCGAACATCAGGATTGATGCCAGATCGCCGTTGGTCAACAGGTGGGCAAGGGCCCAAAGGGCTACGCCCCACAAGAACGGATGTCTTATGACACGCTTCAGATTGGAGGGCAGATAGGCGGCCGGGAAAATGGTCACGCCCAGCCAGGCCAGAACCCAACTGACATGGTACGTCCAACCGGGCGGCTCATAGATGACGATTCGCGGGGCCATGGATTTTCCGAAACCCAAAAGCACGAGACCGGCTGCGGCGATGAGCGTGTAGCCCAGCTTGTAGAGATCCTCACCTTTCCATGCCACCAGGCGACGCCGGAGCGGGACGGCCGTGGGCACCAGATGAATTCCGAAGAAGACGATCAGTCCGGCAATCAGCAACCACATCGAAAACCTCCATTCCGTGTTAGAAGTCGTTTTCGAGCACGATCCGGTAGCGGGGTTTGCCGGCGTGCAGTTTCTCCATGGCCGTGTTGACCTGGGACATGGGAAAGGTCTCGATCAGCGGGGCGATTTGGTGCCGGGCGGCAAAATCGAGCATGGTCGCGATGGTGGCCGGGCTTCCCAGCGGTGAGCCCCCGATCGAACGCTGCCCGATGATCAATGGGAACACGGCCGACTCCACGGACGGTGCCGCGCCGACCATGTGCAATTTACCCTTAGGGGCCAGGGCACCGATATAGGCTTCCCATGGCAGGGAAACGTTGACCGTCACCAGGATCATGTCGAAATAGCCGGCCTTTTTCTCGAGGGCGCCGGTATCGCGGGTGTTCAGAAAATGGTGTGCGCCCAGCCGTCGGGCTTCTTCTTCTTTGTCCGCGCTGGTGGAAAAAGCCGTGACCTCGCAGCCCCAGGCGCGCAGGAATCCAAGGGCCATGTGACCCAGGCCGCCGATGCCGACGACCCCTACGCGGTCGGTGGGGCGGATATCGTTCTGCACGATGGGATTGAACACCGTGATGCCGCCGCAGAAGAGCGGACCGGCGCTGGTCGACGCGACGCCATCCGGGATGGGTATGACCCATCCTTTGTGCGCCCGCACTTTATCGGCAAAGCCGCCATGGCGCTCCACGATCGTGCCCCGGGCTTCCGGGCAGAGGTTGTGATGGCCCGCAAGGCACTGGTGGCAGTGCATGCACGATTGCGCGAACCAGCCCAGGCCGACGGTCTGACCCACGGCCAGGTGGGTCACCTGGGATCCCACGGCCTCGATGCGCCCGACGATTTCATGTCCGGGTACAAAGGGGTAACTTGTGATTTCCCAGTCGTTGTTGAGCATGCTCAGATCGCTGTGACAGATGCCGCAGTGGCTCACCGCGATATCGACCTCTTCTGCTCCGATTTCACCGTAATCATATTCAAAGGGCTTGAGTTCCGCTCCGGCGGTCTCGGCCGCGTACGCTCTGATAATCATGTCTTAACTCCTTTCGTGCGCTTCCAATACTTGATCGCATTTAAGAACGAAAAAAAATTAAGGGTCGATCCGGTGAATGCAAGCAGACCCAGCGCCAGAGCCCCCAGCGGCTTGAATTACGGGAACCGGTGATTAGCATACCGAAATCGATAGATCGGTCGGCGCCGGCTTGGCTGGCACCTTCCGATCCATGTTCAATCGAAATACACCCGGCAGGAATCTGCCTTTCGCAGAAGGAGTTATACGCATGAATACAATCCACGAACAGTTTCAAAAAGATACCCTCGAAGCCTGGGGACACTACATGACGGCCCTGGAAACCTCGATTCGCGATCTGGAAGCCGATATCGACGAGGCGGCCGACATGAGCGACCGCTGCACCGCCGAATGGTGCGAGGCGACCGAGCACGTCATCGATGAAATCAACGACGCCCTTTTCACCATCAGCGAGCCACGCTGGTCTTCGGAAGATGATTCCCAGCGGATCAAGGCGCTCAAACGCCGCGTGCGGGCGTTGTATGTCAAATACAAGGGAACGCAGCATTAACGGCCGTGGTCTCTTGGGTAGAATCGACAGGGGCCGGTACATTGCGTGCCCGGCCCCCGATCACCATCCCGGCTCACCGGAATTGAATGCGACACGTCCTCCATTTCAGTAAAACCCTCGATGCCCCGGGCGCGGCAGTCTGGCGCCTGATCACAGATACTCACGCCTGGCCCCGCTGGGGGCCGACCGTTACTGCCGTCGATAGTCCGGAACGGTACATCCGGGCCGGTGCGACAGGCCGGGTCCGAACGCCAGTTGGCATCTGGCTGCCCTTCGTGGTTGAGCGGTTCGATCCGGAGCACTACTGGGACTGGCGTGTGGGCGGCGTGGCTGCCACCGGTCATCGGGTTGATGCGCTGGGGCCGCACCGTTGCGAACTATCTTTCATTGTACCGATTTGGGCCATTGGTTATGGTCTCGTCTGTCGATTAGCCCTGGCACGTATCGAGCGGCTCCTGTCCCATGCCAACCAGGTCGTTTGAATTCTGAATACTTCCAAAGACTGTTGCCGAAGCGCTTAATTAGTAAGGTTTACGACCTGCAATGACGTACCTTCAAATTTCCACCGGGGCATGAGGTATCGACGCGTTAGGGGTAGAGCGACATCGTTTTTGGGATCCAGCCGACCGCAACACTAGACGCTTGGATGGGCCGTGAAAGTCGCAAGACTCAGATTCGAAAAAGAAGAAAGATTTCTCCAATGCTTGTGATCGTAGAGCGGGCTTGACGGGCTAGGGGCTTTTTTCTTCGACAGCGGCGGCGGCATCCAGAATCTTGCGCACATGGTTCGACAGTTCGATCATGTTGAACGGTTTTTGAATAAAGCCGTTGCAGCCCCGTTGCATGATCTCATTGGCCTGACCGTCGATGGCATATCCGCTGGAGAGTAATACCGGTAAATCCTTGCGAAGGCTGCGCAGGTAATCGAAGGTTTTGCCGCCATCCATACCCGGCATGATCAGGTCGAGAATCACCAGATCGATAGCATCAACCATTTTCCGGGCCACGGCCGCGGCCTGCTCACCGCCTTTGGCCGTTACAACTTTGTAGCCCAGCTTTTTCAGAATGGCTTGTCCCACATTGAGGATCATGTCTTCGTCGTCCACCAGCAGGATCGTTTCCGAACCTTTGAGCAACTGTCTTTCCATGGGCGGTTCGCGGAAGGCTTCCTTGTCTGAGAGTGGCAGGAAGATATTGAACGTGGTGCCGTGGCCGACTTCGCTGTAGACGGTAATGATGCCCCCGTGGTTTTTAATGATGCCATAGGCCGAGGCCAGCCCCAGTCCGGTGCCGCGCCCTTTCTTCTTGGTGGTGAAAAAGGGATCGAAAATACGCTGGCATGTATCCTCATCCATGCCCGTGCCGGTATCGGTGATCGCAATCTGGACATATTTTCCCGGTTTGATCTCATAGGCTTTATATTGTTCACGGTCGAGCGTCGCAGGCACAATGCGCAGGTAAAGCTCGCCGCCGTCCGGCATGGCCTGCCAGGCATTGATGAAAAGGTTCAAAAAGACCTGCTCGATCTGCCGGCGATCGACTTCGACGACTAGGGGTACCTCACCGACACTCGTCTGGATGCGCAATTCCTTGTGGGTGCGGCCGAACAGGGTTGCGCTGTTGACCAAGAGTGCGTTGATATCGACGGGTTTGACTTCATATTTACCGCCGCGTGCAAATCCAAGCAGCTGTTTGGTGAGATCCATCGCACTGCGGATATGCTCTTCCACGACCGTGATGTGCTCTCGGCTTGGATGCATGGGTTCGATTTCAACCGCGACCAGCGAAACATGTCCCAGGATCGCCATTAACAAATTATTGAAATCGTGTGCAATACCGCCGGCCAGCGTTCCGATGGCTTCCATCTTCTGCGCCTGCTGCAGCTGGGATTCCATGGCTTTGAACTGGGTCATGTCCGTGGCGATCTGCAGCCTGACCATGCGGCCGTCGGTCCACTTGATGGCCCGATCGTAATTGACATACCATCTGCCGGTACGGGAATTCTTGCCTTGCCATATGATGACGTCCCCGGGATGGCCGGCCTGATCCAGCAGCTGGACATTTTTACATTCATCACAGGGCACCGTGACTTCGCGAAAGGCCTCGAAACACAACTGGCCTGTAAAATCCTGACCGAAAACATCGATCATGGGCTTATTCATGAACAGAATACGATAGGTCTCCAGATCCACAACATTGATGCTGGCGTCGATACTATTGAGGACGGTCAGTAGCGTGTGGTGGGATTCCTTGAGCGCCTTTTCGGAGGCTTCCCGCTCAGCCATTTCCCGTTCCAGGTTTTCCTTGGCGGCCGTCAGATCGCGTGTGCGGTGGAGGACGCGTGATTCCAGATCCTTGTTGGCCCGGGTCAAGGCGTCGATCAAAAAAAGGTTGTCATAGCGGGTCACGGCCATGTCGACCACCTGCGTCAGCAGCATCAGCATCGGTGCCAGACGATCTTCTTCCTGGGTATCGTCCATAAACACAAAGACACCCGATGCTATCTCCTGGGTTTCGAACGGGATCAGGGCGATTGTTTGCGGGCGGAAGAGGAAGTTTTCAAAATGGCAGGTGAGGCCGTCGTCTTCGCGGACGATTACCGGCCCCAGGGCCAGCTCCGCGAGGAGTTCCGGCCCGAGGGTGATAGGGTGGCCGATATCCGTTTGATCCGAAAAGGCGCAATAGCTTGCAATGGGGTCCAACTGGTTGTCGGCTATCGCGCCACAGGTAACAAATGGGATTGCCTTTAGAATGGCGATCTGTTCAAGGCAGCGCTCAAAGGTTTGGGTTTTCTCGGACAGGTCTTGGATGTTCGCCGTAATCAGGCTAATCAGCAGCGAGTCTTCGGCCCGCTCGGCCAGCTGGTTATTTTCTTCCTCGAGCACACGGATTTTGTGCTCCAGCGAATCTAGCTGTTTGGAGCCATTCTCAGACATCGCAACGGCCTGAATAGAATTGGATGCATTTGCGTGCAAGCAATGCGGGTTCGTCTTCCTGAATAAAATGGCTGCCCGTCGGGATAATGAAGAGCTCGCTGCCGGGAATATTTTTAGCCAGTTTTTCAGCGATGGATCGACTGAGATAGGGATCCGCATCGCCTCTTACGATCAGCACCGGTATATCCAGTTGGTGCAAGGCATCCGTAATTTCCAGTAGCTGCTGGTTGTCCAGACTGGCCGCGAAATGCAAAAAGGCTTTGCGGCCCTGTTGGGAGGTCATGGGTGCCCAGAAGTATTCCAGGAGCTCAGGTGTAAGGTTTTCCTTATGATACAGGCCACGCCGGATAATCATGCGCATGACCCCCATATCCAGGGTTGCCATGGCCAATTGCCGGATGATCGGTGTGCGCATCGCAATGATGGGTTGGACCGGCCAAAAATCATAGGCCACGCTATTGACCAGCGTTAGGTCGTGGAGCATATCGGGGTAATTGACGGCAAAAACCTGTCCAATGCCACCGCCCACGTCGTGACCGACAAAATGGATTTTGGCGGTGCCCAGGCTGTCCAGGAACTGCTTTAGCAGATGGGCATGGTTTTTTATCGAATAGGGTTGATCGAGCTGCTTGCTGGAGGCGCCGCATCCCAGCAGGTCCACGGCGATGACATCATAGTTGTCTGACAGGTGCGGAACGATCTTGCGCCAGATAAAGGAGTAGGTTGAGATGCCGTGCACCAGAAGGACGACTTCCCCCGCGCCTTCCCGATGATAGGCGATTTTGTGGCCCTGGAGGTCGCATGTGGATGTGGCCAAAGGTGTCATGGCGTGTATTGGTTCGCAGCAGGTTTAGTTGCCTGGCCCTCTATACGATGCTTGGCTGTTGAGCGTAAGCGTGCGCCAATTTTTAGAATAACATATCGAGTATACTACAAATAGGCAATTGATGACAGTATCAATGAACAAGTTCGTAAATGGCATGCTTAGGTAAGATTGGGATCGATTCGTCCGTTGCGCCGTGGTGACGATTGCCGCGCGCGTTATATTCAGGCCTGATCGACGGGCCGCGTCCGGATACTACTCGGCATCTGGCGGTCTTTCACGGTCAATCGGTTCGAGCCGGAGCGCCTCTGGAATTGGGTTAGAAAGAATATGTAAATTATATATTAATGGACGTCCCTGTAAGGCACCCAGACTAAATATTCAAATTTTGAGAACGTCCCTAATATTTCTCCAAAGTTAATGCCTCTGTTGGTAAGAGAATATAGCTTCAGAGTGCATAGTAGACCAACGAGAGTGCCCCTACCAAAATCAAAATCGACACGGACATCCTAATTTTGAATTTAGTATAGAATTTAATGAGATCGCTCCAAAAATCATCATGCATGCCGATTGATTGACCTTGGAATTGAGCTTCCTCCTCCTCTGTATCTGATTGAAAGGAGGCAGTGAAATGCGAAGGTTCCATGGATTTTTCTGGCTCTATTGATGCCCTTCCAAATGCAAAAGTAGAGCCTAAGTCTTCATGGGTATCATACAAAGCAGTCATTATAACGCCCTTTCAGTGCGCAGTCCGCCTACAGAAGCTTGATGGCAAATCTAGTCAAAATGTTACTCAACAACACAGAACAGATTAGCCCAAATCTCTATTGTTTCAATGAGAATTAAACGCTCGGAGCCCCTCCCAGACCTTTTTTGGATCATCCTGCATCGTTTTGGCTCACATAATAGTCGTCGCGATCCGCAGGGGTAGCCGTTTAACTGGGCTCCACTGTGGAACAAATGTAAAAGATTAGGTTTAATGTGGGGACCACAAAAAAGGGCTTAGAGGTCGAAACCTCTAAGCCCTTGTATTGTTTGGCTCCCCAGCACGGACTCGAACCGCGGACCCAGTGGTTAACAGCCACTTGCTCTGCCGACTGAGCTACTGGGGATCAAGTGCAAGCTGACTATCTATAGGTTCTGGACCCGGATGTCAATAGCCATTTTGACTCAGTTTGCCGGGGCTTTGCGAATGCGAATGCCGAGTTCGTCCAGCTGATTCGGGCCGGCTTCCGAAGGCGCTTCGGTGAGCAGGCAGGCCGCGCGCTGGGTCTTGGGAAAGGCGATCACATCGCGGATCGAACTGCAGCCGCAGAGAATGGTTACCAGGCGGTCGAAGCCGAAGGCGATGCCCCCGTGCGGCGGGGCCCCGGACTCCAGGGCGCTCAGCAGGAAGCCGAATTTCTGTTCGACTTCCTCCGGTGCCAGACCAAGTGCTTGGAAAACCTGTTTCTGCACGTCGGTATTGTGAATACGGATGCTGCCGCCGCCCACCTCGGAGCCGTTCAGCACCAGGTCGTAGGCCCGGCTCTTGGCCGCCAGCGGATCGCTGCCCAGGATTTCCAGCTGGTCTTCCAGCGGGGCGGTGAATGGATGATGCAGCGCCTGGTAGCGCTTTTCGTTCTCGTCGTATTCCATCATCGGAAACTCGGTCACCCAGACGAAGTTGAACTTCTTGTCGTCGATCAGCCCCAGTTTTTGGCCCAGGTGGTTGCGCAGATAGCCCAGTCCATCGTTGACGATCCGCGGTGCGTCCGCCAGAAAGAAGACGATATCCCCGGGCGCCATGTCGAGGCGCTCGGCCAGGGCCCGGTGCTCCTCGTCGGTGAAAAACTTGGCAATGGGCGATTGCCAGCTGCCGTCCGGTTTGACCTTGATCCAGGCCATGCCTTTAGCGCGGTAAACAGCCACGAAATCCGTGAGATCATCGATTTCCTTGCGGGAAAAATCGGCACAGCCCTTGGCGTTCAGGGCCTTGACGATGCCGCCCTTTGCGACCGCCGAGGCGAAGACCTTGAAACCCGAACCGCCCACGATATCGGAAACCTCCTTGAGCTCGAGATCGAAGCGGGTGTCAGGCTTGTCCAGACCATAACGGGCCACGGCCTCATCATAGGTCAGCCGCGGGAAGGGTCGGGCAAGTTCGATATCGGCAACCGTCTGAAAAACCGCCGCCATGAGCCCCTCGGCCATGTCCATGACGTCCTCCTCGCCCACGAAAGACATCTCGATATCGATCTGGGTGAATTCGGGCTGGCGGTCGGCACGCAGGTCCTCGTCCCGGAAGCATTTGACGATCTGGTAGTAGCGGTCGAAACCGGACACCATGAGCAGCTGTTTGAAGATCTGCGGGGACTGGGGCAGGGCATAGAAGCTGCCCGGACTCATGCGACTGGGCACGAGATAGTCGCGGGCGCCTTCGGGTGTGCTCTTGGTGAGCACCGGCGTTTCCACGTCGATGAAGCCGCCGTCGTTGAGATAGGTCCGCACGGCCTGGGCGGCACGGTGGCGCAACAGAATATTTTGCTGCAGCTCGGGCCGCCGCAGATCCAGGTGGCGATACTTCAGGCGGATCGTCTCGGAGGCATCCACCCCGTCTTCGATCATGAAGGGCGGGGTCTGGGCCGGATTGAAAATCCTGAGTTCGGTCACCAGAACTTCGATTTCACCCGTCGCCAGGTTGGGATTGACCATGCCCTCGGGGCGCGGATCGACCGTGCCCCTGACGCCGATAACGAATTCGTTGCGCAGCACCTGGGCTTTATCGTGCACGACGGCATTGATTTCGGGATTGAAAACCACCTGGGTGATGCCTTCGCGGTCGCGCAGGTCGACAAAGATCACCCCCCCGTGGTCGCGGCGCCGCTGGATCCATCCCATCAGCACGACTTCACGGCCCACGTCCGGGCGGGAAAGTTCGCGGCAATGATGGGTGCGGCGCATCGGGCCTAAATTATCAGCTGTCAAAGTTCTTCTCCTTAAGTCGTATAAATGGGGCGCTGGCCGTCTAGGCGGTTCCACCGAATTGCTGGCGCAGCGCTTCGACCACGCGGTCCAGGGCCAGGGGCGTCTGCTCGCGGGTCGCCATGTCGCGCAATTGACCGATGCCTGCGGCCATTTCGTTTTCACCGACGATCAGCACGTACCGGGCTTCCAGTTTGCCGGCCCGTTTCATGAGGCTCTTGAGACTCTTGTTCTCGAAGAGCATTTCGGCGGTAATGCCGCTGCGGTTCAATGCCGCCAGCCAGGGGAAGGCCCGGGCCTGGGCCTCCGCGCCCAGGGCGGCGATGAAGATTTCCGGTGCGGCCGTTTCGATCTGCCGCCCGGCGGCCACGATTTCCGCCAGCCGGTCGAAACCGATGGCGAAACCGGTGGCCGGGATGTCGGGGCCGCCCAGGGTCTTGACCAGGCCGTCATAGCGTCCGCCGCCGGCCACGGCACTCTGGGCCCCCAGGGCCGTGGTCTGGATCTCGAAGGTGGTGCGGGAGTAGTAGTCCAGACCGCGGACCAGACGCTTGTCGATGTAATAGGCAATCCCCAATTCGTCCAGGGACTGCTGAAGCGTGTCGAAGTGCGTCCGGCATTCGGGGCACAGGAAGGCCGTAAGTTCCGGGGCTTCCAGGCTGGTTTCGCGGCAGCGGTCAACCTTGCAGTCCAGGATGCGCAACGGGTTGTTCTCCCGGCGCCTGAGGCAGTCCGGGCACAGGCGATCCTCGCGGGAGGCCAGAAAATCCAGCAGGGCCCGGCGATAGTCGGGCCGGCAGGCCGGGCACCCCAGGGAATTGACGTGGGGTTTGGCATCCGTAACCCCCAACCGATTGAGCAGTTCCACCAGCATGACGATCAGCTGGACATCGGCATAGGGGGAGCCCACCCCGAAGATCTCGGCATTGATCTGGTAGAACTGGCGGTAGCGGCCTTTCTGGGGGCGCTCGCGGCGGAACATGGGGCCGATCGTATA
>JASJCD010000129.1 GCA_030066135.1 Desulfobacterales bacterium
ACGAAAAAGCTCATAAGCATCAGGACCACCAGACCGTTGTATTTGGTCCCCAGAGCCAAACCGCAGCATAGGGCCGCAAGCAGGAGATATCGGGTCTGCCAGTTGGATTCCTTCCATTTGACCAGACCCAAGAGCGCGGCCGTCGAGAAGAAGACAAGCCCTAAATCCACGTAGACCGTGATGCTTAGTTTGATGATGACCGGAAGGGATAGGAAAAGCAGCACGGCGATCATCCCGTAGGATGGGCTCAAACGCCGTCTCAAATGACCGTAGATGAGGACGCCCGTGGCCAGGGCAAACAGGAAGTGGATATATTTGGGGGCGATGTCGTTCGCCCACAGCAGCGGCAGAACATATAGCAAATCGAGGTTCATCGGATTGTAAGCGGCTATGATATCCGGTGTCTCATAGATGCCGCCATGTTCGAGGTAGAGCCTGGGCACCGCCAGGTGATGGGTCAATGCATCGCGGCTCACGGGCGGCACCGAAGCCATGGCAACAATCAGCAGGACCAGGATCATGAGACTGGCTAACAAGAGAAAAGGCAGGGTTTTCGGGATGATGTCACGCATGAATGCCATCTGTCCAAGTCGTGATCTGGTCCGCTGCAGGTTGGACCATCGGTTTATGGCCTTTGGTCGGTATACCGGGCAAACCTATTCGGCCCCGTTTGAAACCACCTGTCTTAAAATGTCGGAGGGGATATTCCCCAAATATACTTGGTCGTTGACAACAAAGCCTGGTGTGCCGCTGATGCCTTTTTGGAGACCGACGGCGATATCGTGCTTCAACAGCAGCCTGAGGGGCTTGGCCTTCAGGGCAGCGGCCAGCTCCGCACGGGGGGCGTCCATGAATTCGGCTACGGCCCGCGTGTTGAAATCTTGTTTCGTGCCGGCGAGCTCAAAGAGGAAATCATTCACATCCCAGAATTTCCCCTTGGTCTGGGCATAAAGTGCCAGGATGGCCATCTTCCCGGAACCGGAATGGAACGGATCTTTGACCAGGGGATTGTAGGCGTGATCCATGGGGAAATGCCGGTGGATCAAACGAATTTTATCCGGGTAGGACTGCACGAGCTGGCGCAGGATAAAATGCATCTTTTTACACTGGAAGCACATATAGTCGGAGAATTCCGTTATGGTCATCTCCGGGTTCTCGGCTCCAATCCAAGGGTGTCCATCAGCGGTGATGCCGTGGGCGATATCATCGTTTACAGGTTTCGGGGCAAAGGACCAGTATTTAGGCAGCATCACAATCATGAGGCTCACAGCGATCATCATCAAGCCCAGGCTCCCGGTCAGCCATTTCTTCTGGCGGAGGATCGACAAGGCGCGGGGAATCTCGACCATGAGCGGGGCGTCGCTGAATCGCCGCCGAATGAGCCAGCTGCCAAAAAAGAGTCCAAAGTTGATCCCATAGGTCAACAGGCACATGATGCAATAAGAATGGATTTTGGAAACAGAGATGTAACCGAAAAAAACCGCAGCCAAAGCGAATCCGGCGCCCGTGATGACCATCAAAGACCATAAGGGCAGGACTTCTTCTCTCGAATGGCGCAGGGGGATCAACAACAGGGTCGATATCAGATACCCCACCAGTCCCCACAGGGCCACGGGCAGACCGAACAAAACCGACCAGGGGTTTTGGGCGACCGTATCGCAGTTAATGGCCCGGGAGATGGCACAAAAGCTGGCATAGGTCGGATCGGTGTAGTTTTGATAGTGGGCGTAAAACAGGTAAAGCGCATTGAGAATGCCGGCAACCGACAGTATCAGAAGCGGCAGGTAATAGAGCTTGTATGGCAGGTGGGTTGTTACGCGCGTCATTGTTCCGAGGAGAATTGGGAATTATGGATCTCGGAGGTGATGAAGGCCTGCAGGCGCCCGATTTGAAGGGGAACGTTTCGGTACCGTTCCGCAGAAAGCCGGTCCAAATCCAAAATCATAGGAAGGGGGTAGCGGGCCAGCATCTGATCCAGGGTTTTGCGGGCCATGGCCATATCCCCGGCAGCCAACGCATTCTGCAGTAAGTTCAAGACTACCACCATATCGTGTCCACCGGCCTTCTGAGCCTGCCGAATAAACCATTGGGCGCGTTCATAATAACCCATCGCGGAAAGGCTGTTGCCAATCGCCAGCAGAATATCGGGTCTTCCGGGTGCCAGTTTAAGGGCTTTCCGAAAAATGGTCAGCGCCTGTTCTGGCTGGGTCTGCCACAGGTGCGTCAATCCGAGCAGAGCAAAGTAATCGGCATGTACCGCGCCTTGTTCCAGGATGATTTCCAATTCCCTGCGGGCCCGCTCAAAGAGGCCGTTTTTGGCCAGGGTCTTCGCCAGATTATAGCGGTTATTGACCCTCTCCGGGGCGACCTTAAGGGCTTTTTGATAATAGGCCAGCGCCTGCTCTGTTTCTCCCAGCCGTTCGTATATACTGGCCATGTTGCCAAGTTGCTCGGCTTCCAGATTGCGCGCCATCCGCAACGAAAGGGCACGTTCCGTCAGTTCAAGGGCTTTGCGGTACTTGGCCGGGGTCGGGTCGTCGCCCCAAGCCAGAAGGATGGCGAGGGTTGCCATTGGCCGGGCCGAATTGGGTGCTTTGGCCAGGGCGTCCAGCCACAGGGCCTGTTCGCTTCGCCAGACCTGGTTGCGCACATGGGTCGCATACCCGCAAAAGCCGAGGAGCGCGGCCGTCAGAACGATGGTTCCGGTAAACCGCAGCCGGTTATCCTGCCATTTTATTACCAAATAATTCACGGCCTGGGCAACAGGCAAAAAGAGGAACACCGAGGGCAGATAGTTGCGGTGCTCGAAAATCAATTCCAGGGGTAAAATGGTCGATTCGACCACATGGTTCAAATAGAAAAACAGAACGGCCAATGCGGTCAGGGGGTGTTTCCGGCCCATTTTGATGGCGCCCGCAATGAGCAGGGCGTTGCCGCCGATGGCCGCCGCGGTCGTCCAGGGAGAGAAAAGCGAGGTGGAAAGAACAATGTCGTGTTCGACCGAAAGGCGCCAGGGTGCCGGGAAAAGCAGCAGGGAGAGATAGAACAGCAGAATGCGCTGTTCGCTCAGCAACCGCTCCACGAGCGTGAAAGGACGGTTGTCATAGTAATGAATGATAAAATCGATCAGATCGGGGCGCAAAAACAAACCGAGCCCCACGCAAAAAAGGACCGCAAGCCCGACACCGAGGGCGACTTTCATTAGCCCCCGGCCCCGGAACTGAATTTCAGAAAAGAAAAAGGCCTCCAGAACCGGCACCGCCAGCGGCAGCAGCACCACGTTTTCCTTGCTGAGCAGCCCCAGAATAAAACAGATCAATGCAGCCAGGTGGAAGCCCGCACGTCTGGAGGGGCCCGAAGCCAGCCGCGCCTTGAGGTAAAAATACAGCGCCAGCACCGCAAACAGGGCCGCCAGGGATGCCATGCGCTGAACGATATAGGTGACAGCCTGGGTTTGAACCGGATTCAGCGCCCACAGCAGGGCGGCGCTACCGGCGATGAACGTGCGTTGGCCGCCGGGGTAGCACCCGTCAAGCCGCGGGGTACGCAAAAGCACCCGGATGGTAAAAAACAAGGCCATGGTCGTTAAGACGTGGATGATGAAATTAACCACATGGTAGCCGAACACGTCATCCTGACCGAGCAGCCAGTTCAATGCCAGGGTGAAATAGGCCACCGGGCGGTAGACCCCGCCGACCCCGGGCTTGGCCGTCATGCTCTGCAGGATCTGCGCGGGCTCAAATGCGGTCATATGAACCCGTTGATTGCCTAAAATATTAGGTTTATCGTCGAATTGCCAGGCGGCGTCGAACGTATTGGAATAGGCGATGAAGAGTATGACGGTGAACAGAATAAGCAGGCGGAACAGCAAAAAGACGCGGGCGGAGGATTCTGGGGAAAATAGACAAACGGGGGGAGAATGCCTCCCCCCGTCGTTTGGTCGATATTCGGCCGTCAAGGTGTGGTTACTGGGCAAGTACTTTCTGGTAAACATTGCCGGCCCAACCATCGCCCTGGGCATTGATCGTGTTGGCGCCCGTGTAATCAGCCGGGCAGCGACCCGAAACATCGGTTACCGTAATGGTGATGGCCACGTTCGGATCGGCCGGGCCCACGATGGTAAACGTGTTCTGGTTCGGGTTAAAGGTGACGTCGGCGGTTGCGATGTTGGTGTGGGTCGGGATGGCGAAGTAGTCCGCAATGTCGGCCGCGATGTTGTTGGCATCGGATTCGGCCTGGGAGCAGAACGCCTTGTTACGATAAGCGATGAAGTTGGGAACGGCGATCGCCGCCAGGATACCGATGATGGCGATGACGATCATGAGCTCGATCAGGGTGAAACCTTCTTTGTTACCTCTCAGTTTTTGCAGCATTGGGTAGCCTCCTCTTGGCAATTAAAAATTTAGGGTAATTGTGACGAATTCGCGTTGCCGCTTGGTTTGCGGGCCCGGTGTCTCTGATCACTGCGCCCGGCAACAACCGCATTCATTTGAGAATGGGTATTAGCAACTTGTGTGCCATGTCAATGGGCGGATGACCTTGAATCATATTCGTTTGAAATTGTTTGATTATCCGGCCCGTCAAATCAACGGGCGCATTCACCGTATGCAAAAGCAGTCAGGTGTTTGCCGAAAAATGTCATTACCTTGACATTATTTGTCATCGGCGCGGCGACACCGTGATTCCCGGACGCCGTTCCGGATGGGAAGCCCATACCCTCGCCCCGTAACGAACCGCTTCCATGCGCTCAGCCTGTGTTTGGCCTGTGGCGCCCGCCGCGCTGCGGATAAAGGGCCTCCGGCCGCAACGGCGGCGCATCCCTCCTGACGCCGAACCCCACTGAAACCCAGGCGCCACCCGGCACGCCAACAACGGCGAGGGGCCAGTGGGCCTGGTGTCAGAGGGGCTAGGGCGTGCGGGCAACAACAGGGCCAAACCCGTCGGGAGGCATCAATCCCCCCCCTGGAGTTTGCCCAATCGATGGCGGAAAGAGCGGAAGGTGATCCCCAGGAGTTCGGAGGCCTTGTTCTTGTTGCCGTTGGCGATCTCAAGGGCTTTCTGGAGGTAGGCGTATTCTATCTCGCGCAGGATCATGTCCAGGGAGACGCCTTTGTCGATTTCATCCAGATCGTAGCGCTTGTTCTGGACGCCCTCGATCCAGCGGCGTTTGTGCACCGAGAGGGCCAGGCTTTCCGGCAGGATGATATTGGTGGTGGACAGCGCCACGGAGCGCTCCATCAGGTTTTCCAGCTCCCGCACGTTGCCGGGGAAATCGTACTTGTGCATCAGGTCCACGGCATAGGAGGATATCTTCTTGATTTCCTTTTCCATTTCCCCGGCATATTTGTCCAGGAAGTGCTGGGCCAGGGCCTTGATGTCGGCCTTGCGCTCCCGCAGGGGCGGCACCTTGATTTCGATGACATTGAGGCGGTAAAAAAGGTCCTCGCGGAAGCGGCCCTCGATAACCTCTTCGGCCAGATTCTTGTTGGTGGCGGATATGATCCGGCAGTCCACATCCCGATCCTCGTTGCCGCCCACTGGCTTGAACACCTTTTCCTGAACGACGCGCAGGAGTTTGACCTGCAGGGGCATACTCAGCTCCCCGATTTCATCCAGAAAGATGGTCCCGTTGTGAGCCGCCTCGAAAAGTCCCTTCTTGTCCTGGGTGGCCCCTGTGAAGGCCCCCTTTTTATGCCCGAAGAGTTCACTTTCCATGAGGGTTTCGGGGATGCCGCCGCAATTGATGGCCACAAAGGGTTGGTCCGCGCGGGCGCTCTCGTTGTGGATCGAGCGCGCGATAATTTCTTTGCCGGTGCCGCTTTCGCCCGAAACCAGGATATTGGTGCGGGTCTGGGCGACCTGGCGGATGAGCTTGTAAATGTGCATCATGGATGGGCTGTTGCCCACGATGCGGCCAAAGTGCAGGTTCTTTTTGACATCATCCTTCAGACTCTTGCTCTCGCGCTCCAGGGTCCGCAGTTCGAGCGCCCGGGCAATCGTGTCCAGGAGTTCATCGTTGTCAAAAGGCTTGGGCACGTAGTCGTAGGCCCCCTCGTTCATGGCTTCCACGGCCACTTCGGTGGTGACATAGGCCGAGATCATGATCACCACGATATTGGGCTGCTTGGCCTTGGCCGCCCGCAACACGTCGAGCCCGGTCACGTCCCCCAGACGGATATCGCTGACGATCAGGTCGTAGGGGGTCTGCGCCTGCATCTCGATGGCCTGGTTGCCGGATTCGGCACAGTCCACTCGATAGCCTTCTTTGGTGAAAAGATACTCCAGCAGTTCCCGCATGCTGAGTTCGTCATCCACGACGAGGAGATGGTAGTCTTTGTCGCTCATGCTATTTCCCAAGATTTCCTATTCATTTCGGTGACAACCTGAAGGCGCCGAGCGTTCATGGCGGATCAGCAACCGCCATATTGCAATTTAGGCGGAAAGCTCGAATACGACGCGACCGCCGACGATCGTGGCCACGGCACGCCCTTTCAGATCCTGCCCGTCAAAAGGCGTATTGCGGCTCTTGGACCTGAAGCGCTCGGCCGCCACCGTGTGTTCGCTATCCGGATCGATAATCGTGATGTCCGCCGGCATGCCGGTTTGGAGCCCGCAGGCCACGCCGATGATGGCGGCCGGATGGACCGCCATCAGCTCCACCAGCCGCGGCAGGGAAATGACCCCCGCGTGCACAAGTCCCAGGGCCAGGGCCAGGCTGGTCTCCAGACCGATAATGCCGTTGGCCGCCTGATCAAAGGCCGCCACCTTCTCGATGCTCGAATGGGGCGCATGGTCGCTGGCAATGGCGTCGATGGTGCCGTCCGCCAGCCCCTGGCGTACGGCGTCTCGATCCTCGGCGGTCCGCAGCGGGGGGGACATCTTGGTGTTGGGATCGTAGCCGCGAACCGCTTCATCGGTCAGCGTGAAATGATGCGGGGTGGCCTCGGCCGTTACCGCCAGGCCCTGTGCTTTGGCGATGCGGATGGCCTCCACGGCCTCGCGTGTGCTGACGTGGGCGATATGGAGTTTGCCCCCGGTGAGGGCGGCCAGGGCGATGTCGCGCTGGACCATGACGGCTTCGGCGGCATTGGGAATGCCGGCTAAACCCAATTGGGTGGCGGTCTGCCCCTCGTTCATGGCCCCGCCGGCGGATAGGGCCGGATCCTCGCAATGGGAGATGATGGGGCCGCCGGTGCCCTGGGCGTATTCCAGCGCCCGGCGCATCAGCAGGCTGCTGGCCACCGGGCGACCGTCGTCGCTGAAGGCCACCGCACCGGCCGCATGCAGTTCGTGCAAAGGCGCCAGCCCGTTTCCGGCCAGACCGGGGCTGATGGCCCCCACCGGATAAACCCTGGCGGCCCCGGCATCGCTGGCTTTCTCTAAAATGAACTCCGTCACCTGGGCGCAGTCGTTGGGGGGATGGGTGTTCGGCATGGCGCATACGGCCGCAAAACCGCCGGCGACCGCGGCCTGGCATCCGCTGGCGATGGTTTCCTTGTATTCCTCCCCGGGCTCGCGCAAATGCACATGCAGATCGATGAGCCCGGGGGTGACGATTTTACCACGGGCGTCCAGCACGCGAACCGTTTTTTCATCGCCGCCCTCTTCGCCGCCGGGCTTGAGGGCCGCCACCTTGCCATCCTTTATATACAGATCGGCCTCCCCGTCGAAATGGCCCGGATCGATGATGCGCCCCCCGCGAATGATCAGATCCATGCTATTTGCCTCCCAGTACCAGGTATAACAAGGCCATGCGCACGGCCACGCCGTTGGTGACCTGCTCCAGAATGACCGAGAAGGGCCCGTCCGCCACCTCCGGATCGATTTCCACCCCCCGGTTCATCGGTCCGGGGTGCATGATCACGACATCCGGCGAGGCCGCCTGCAGCCGGTCCAGATTCAGACCGTATACGGTAGCATATTCCCTTTCATCGGGCATGAGAAAGCTTTTCTGGCGTTCCTTCTGGATGCGCAGCATCATGATGACGTCCGCCCCGCCGATGGCATCGTCCAGGGAAGGTGCCACGCGGGCGCCCATTTTCTCGATGCCGATGGGCATCATCGTGGGGGGTCCGCAAACCGTCACGCGGGCGCCCATTTTCTGGAACCCCACGATATTCGAACGGGCCACCCGGCTGTGGGTGATATCGCCCACGATGAGAATATTGAGGCCCTGCAATCGGCCCTTTTTCTCGCGGACCGTCATCATGTCCAACAGGGCCTGGGTCGGGTGGGCGTGCATGCCGTCGCCAGCGTTGATCACGCAGGCCTGGCAGTGGCGGGTCAGGAAATGGGGCGCACCGGCCGAGGCGTGCCGGATAACGATCACATCTGGTTGCATGGCTTCGATATTTTGGACCGTATCCAGTAGGGTCTCCCCTTTGACCACGGCGCTGGTGGCTTTGGAGAAGGAAAGGCTGTCGGCGCTCAGACGTTTGGCGGCAATGTCGAAGGAGGATTTGGTGCGCGTGCTGGGTTCGTAGAAAAAGTGGACGACGGTCCGGCCTCTCAGCGTGGGTACCTTTTTAATGGGACGGCGGGAGATTTCCTTCATTCGCTCGGCCGTATCCAGTATGGTCCGGATATCGGCGGTCGAGAGCGATGCCATGTCCAAGATGTGTTTATGCCTCATCCCCCCCATGCAATCCCCCCGTCTGAAGGCCGTATTACTCGATCATATCGCCGATGCGCCGCCAGCGCACCCCAAAGTCTTCCTTGTCCCAGGACCAGTAGATCATGAAAGCCTTGCCCCGCAACTGGCTGAAGTCCACGAATTTCCAGAAGCGGCTGTCGTTGCTGCGGTCGCGGTTGTCGCCCATGACAAAGAGGCTGTCGGCCGGTACGGTGATGGGACCAAAGTTGTCACGCCCCCCGGCGCTCAGGACGAATCCGTCCTTGTGCACCGCGTGGCTGCCCTGCTCCGGTTCGCCGTTCACGTAGACGACCTTGTTGCGGCACTCCACCACATCGCCGGGGATGCCGACCACCCGCTTGATGAAATCCATTTTGGGGTCCTGGGGAAACTTGAAGACGACGATATCGCCCCGTTTGGGGGTGGAAACCGGGACGATCGTTTTATTGCTGAAAGGCATCCGCACGCCATACAGGAACTTGTTGACCAGGATATGGTCGCCGATCAGAAGGGTATCCTCCATTGATCCCGACGGGATCTTAAAGGCCTGAACGACAAACGTCCGGATGAAGAGGGCCAGAAGGATGGCGAGGAGAATGGCTTCGACATTCTCGCGCAGCCGTGATTTTTGTTTGGGGCCGGCTTCGCTCTCCGGCACAGTCGGGCTAGATTTCAAGACAGGCAATCACCTTTCATATCACAGGCATGAGGACCCGAATATTGGCTATATTTTTTAATGGCGGCCCAGGCGACCGTCAAACCCTGGACGGCCGGGCCCTAACGGCTTTCAGGCAAGCAGCCATGCCCCTGCGCGGTAAACCAGATTGGCAAGCAGACCCGCCGCCAAGTCGTCGGCCACGATTCCCACCCCGCCCTTGAGGCGACGGTCCAGCCACCCTACAGGAAACGGTTTGAGGATATCAAATACGCGAAACAGGCCGACAGCCGCCAGGCTGCTGAACGGCGACAGTTCCAGCCCCACACAGGCCACCAGGACACCCGCCATCTCATCGATGACCACCGCCCCGGGATCGGGCCGATTAATCATTTCGGCCGCCCGGTGGGCAATCCCCATGGCGACGATGGCAAAAACCACGGTCAGGGGCAGCGCCACGCCGAGCGCCAGATGGCTGAGCCCCCAGCCCAGCGGCAGGGCGGCGAGCGAACCGACCGTTCCGGGGGCATGCGGTACATTGCCGCATCCGCAGCCTGTGGCCAGAAAAAGGATGCGCTCATCCTTTAGAAAAAACATGGCCCGTGTCTATATTCCGTGCCCCTTTTTGTCAATGGTTGCATCGGCACCGGTGGACGTCGCTTCGACCTGTCGCATCCAAGCGGCAGATGCCGCCCGGGACAGCCGCGCGTCTTTGTTCCGCCGGGGCCGTCGATGGGCGCGGGCCGTCAAAATAGGCGTGCCTTGCGCTCTTGATGACGAGATTAGCCTTGCCCGCTTAGGCGGTCCCGCTGTAGCGTCGAATAATTTCAAGCACCAGTTCACAGGCTTTCACCATGTCGTCCAGGGCGATCCTTTCATCGCGGGTGTGCACGTCCTGCATCCCAGTTCCCAGCACACCGGTGGCAATGCCTTTCTGAAAAAAGATATTGGCATCCGAACCACCACCGGCCGCTTGGGTCCGAATGCGCCGGCCAAGGCTGCGACCGGCGCCCGCAGCAAGTTCGACCACCGGGTGATCGTCCGGTATGTGGGTGCGCTTGAAATCCGGCGTAACGCTGGCCTCGAGCCGCGGCGTTGATCCGTTGAAGGGATTGGGGGTCACGGCGTCGACGGTCGCCTGAAAGGTTGAGACGATCTCCCGGGTGGCCCGGACGAGCTTATCCTCGTCGTGGCTGCGGACTTCAGCCTCGATGTGCACCAGCGATGGCACGATGTTGGTGGCCTCGCCGCCGCGAAGGGTCCCAATATTCCGGGTCGTCTCACGATCCAAGCGTCCCCACTGAAGCGCCGCAATCGCGCGTGACGCGATAAAAATGGCGTTGATTCCCTTTTCGGGCGAGGCCCCGGCATGCGCTTCCTTGCCGTGGACCTTGAGATGGAGTCGATTGGCCGAGGGGGAGCGGTTGATGAGGCGGTCAGGATCGCGGGCATCCAGAACATAGCCCATTTCAGCTGAAACCATACCGAAGTCCAGGTGCTTGGCCCCCAACAGTCCGATTTCCTCGCAGGTAGAGAAAACGAGTTCGATGGGTGCGAACGGCTCCTCGGCCGCCTTCAATACGGCCAGAACCTCGAGCAAAATGGCGATCGCGCTCTTGTCGTCTGCCCCCAGGATGGTGTCGCCGGCGCTCGTGAAGCACCCGTTTCTGAGAACGGGGTGAATGCCGCGCCCGGGGACCACGGTGTCCATGTGCGCGCTGAAAAGAAGCGGTTTATTGGGAATACGCCCCGCCCGATACCCCACCAGATTACCGGTGTCACTGCCGGTCCGGGCCGCCGACCGATCAAAGCGTGTCGTCACCCCCAGCGCCTGGAGGTGTTCCTGCAGCAGGGCGGCAAACCGACCCTCGGCACGCGAAACGCTGTCACAACGGACGAGGGCCTTAAATGTTCGCGCTAATCGCTCTTGATTGATTGGCATGGCTGTTTAATATCGACAGAAGTTGACAATCAAGAAGGCCAACGGCTATAAAACCTGTTAAGCGGAAGTGCGCAGCTACCTGGTGGGGCTCCCGGGCTTCAAACCCGGTGTGGGGCGTTAACACCGTCCCGGGTGGGTTCGATTCCCATGCACTTC
>JASJCD010000130.1 GCA_030066135.1 Desulfobacterales bacterium
ATTATCGCCATCGACGATCAGGACAACATATCGATCTTCAACTCGGCCGCCCGCCAGCTGTTTGGATTTGAGACCCATCAGAAAGTCGTCCTGGATGACATCAAAAAACTGCTGCCGAAGGGTGTCCTGGACCTGACCGATATGTCGTCCCGCCATCTCTACCTGCCGGATACGAAGATCAAAACGAGTGACGACCAGGATCGGCCGGTCCGGCTGGTCGGCAACCAGTTGATCATGGAAGATAAATCGTTGGGCATGGCCCTCTCGATCCAAAATTTGAGTGAGATCAAGAAGCTGCAGAACGAAAAGCTCGAGGCGGAAAGGCTGGCGGCGGTCGGTCAAACCGTGGCCGGGCTGGCGCACGGAATCAAAAACCTGATTACGGCCCTGGAGGGCGGGATGTACATGCTCAATACCGGTCTCAGCAAGAGCAATCTGGGGCGGGTTGGACAGGGTCTGGACATGCTCACTCGCAACATCGATCGCATCGGGCTGTTTGTGAAGACCTTTCTCGGCTTTTCACGGGGCCGGGAAATCAAGGCCGCCCTCAGCAACCCTCTCGATATCTCCAAAGAGGTCGTCAATATGTATGCCGCCAAGGCTCAGAAGCACGGCATCATTCTGCGGCATGCCAATAGCAATGATATCGCTCCGGCACCCATCGACTACGAAAGCATGCTGGAGTGCCTTACCAATCTGGTGGGCAACGCCATCGACGCATGTATCGTGAGTGATGACGGCAATGAATTGCATGTCGATGTCGAGGCCTATGAAAAAGAGGGCGTCGTCATCTACGAAGTGGCCGACAATGGATGCGGCATGGACTATGCCGTCAAGCAAAAAGTCTTCACCAATTTCTTCACCACCAAGGGGTTGGGGGGGACCGGACTCGGCCTGCTCATGACCAAGAAAATCATTCAGGAACACGGCGGTGTGATCGAATATGAATCCGAGCCGGGCCAGGGAACGGTCTTTCGCATACGGCTGCCGCGCAATCGCCTGCCCGAACCGCCGGTTGAGAGTGAGGACACGGCCACCGCCGAGGAGGCAAGACCAATACCGTAGCCCCACGCCGCGGCCGTGGCACGATACAAGGAACAGATATGAACCTGCGGAATATATTGAGAGCCCAGCGCAAAAGCGGCAAACCCCCTACTTTGAAACCGCGCCGCTGGAAGCCAGAGGAGAGGGAAAGACTGGCCCAGGGGCTTTGTGTGCATTGCGGTGAATATCCAACCCAGGCCTCGAGCTATCTCTGCGCCGGCTGTGAGGGGGAAGATTCGATCGAGGATATCCGCTCAGAGATCGATCACCTCCGCAAAAGGATCCTCGGCAAGTAGCCGATCGACACAAGGATAGATGCCATGCCCAATGATTATCTCATCGATTGCCACAAGTATATTACCCGCGAACTGAGCCAGGCGGAGACATTGCGACACCAGGCCGAATCCCGGGGCGACACCCGCCAGGTTGCCTTTCACAGCGGGCAAATCGAGGAGCTTTCAATGCTGAGAGGTTTTTTATCCGAGCACTTCGACCTGACAACCCAGCAATACTTTTAACTCGCTCGGAGCGTACGATCCCTACGGCCGGAGGCCAGCATGTCACACAATTATTTATTGGATTTGAATCAATATCTGGAGGCCCGCCTATCCAAACTGTCGGAAGACAAAAGGCGCCAGGCGGCGAGCCCGGACGATTATCACCGCCAGGCGGGACGTCTCGACGCGCTCAAGAAATTTCAATCGATGCTCTGCCGCCAATATTACCCCAAACTGCCCAAGCGACTATACCGCCAACTGGCTGAGACAGCTTGTGAATCGCCGCCCCCGGACATTTAATGTGACAGGGGGCGCCTCATGCCCACGGACATTCCAAAAGCTGGGAGGAGAACAACCCGGGCAGGCAAAGAATCCGGCCGGCAACGTAAAATTAGAAGCAAAACCGATGCGCTGCGAGTGAAAGGAACAAATATCGCGTATACGATACTGTTATGCTGATCACCAAAAAACACCAATATGCGCTGCGAGCCATTTTCGAGCTAGGCAAACGCTACGAGCGCGGTCCGATCAAGATTGCCGACATCGCCCATGCCCAGGCGATTCCCGAACGGTTTCTGGAAAATATCATGGCGGAGCTAAAAAAAGGCGGCTTCGTAAAATCCAAACGGGGTATCAACGGCGGGTATGAACTCGTGCCGCGTCCCGACCGGTTTCGCGTCGGTGATCTCATGCGATTTCTGACCCGTGACCTCAAGCCGGTGGAATGCATGGCCCCGATTCCCGAAGCCAACTGCCCCTTTCAGGGCAAATGTGCCTTTTTTCCCATGTGGCGCCAGGTCAAAGACGCCATTTTCAAGGTCTACGATGCCACCAGCATTCAGGACCTGATCGAATGCGAATTTGATGATGGACGCTATCCCCTCAATGGGGATAATGGTAAACTGATCTCCGCCAAACCCGCTACTAGAAGCAAATGATATGAAAGGGCCCCTGGGAACGGCACCTAGAGGATAAACCAGATCATCGAAACGGTCAGGAGCAAGATGATGCCCTGCAGCAATTCTCTGACAATGTAAGTCGCCATAGCAATTCCGGTTGCGGGGCTCGCCCGCGGCCTGCCTCGGACACCATAAGACGGTTTAAATTGATCATAAAAATAGACCAAGATGGACCTGACGGTTCCCCCGCGCTGCAGGAATAGGGTTCGATAAAGCAGTGTATCATCTGCCTGCTCATGGCATGCGCGCCGAAGCGCAACATAGCGTCCAGACGACATGCGCAGTTTTCTCGCCGTCCTACACCATCCGAGAAATCTGACCCTGTCCTTGAGCTCAGCTCTGGTCTTGCCCCTCAACCTTCTGCACAATCGCCCGGCAAAATGCTTTTCTTTCCTTGACCAGCAAATACCGATGAATCGGGCCCAGGAGTTTATACAATCCTTGGGTTTGGGGGGTCACTGTGTGGCTTACCCGGGTTGTCTGGCCTTCGGAGACAAGCTCATAATCGATATGGGCGGAAAACAGAGGGAAAACAATATAGGTCGTCTGATCGATCGCAAACCTATTTGGCGGGTCGTATCGGCTGATCTTCCCGAGGCTTTTGCCGCCAAAACGCATCTTGTCTACAAATATGGTATCCAGGCCTTTCGTCTTATCCGAAGTTATCGTGGTCCCGAGATAAACCATACTGCTATGCGGCGCCCATTCATTGTAATGCGCAATGTCGCTGATGACCTCGAATACTTCGTCGATCGGCCTGTCCACTGCAAATTCTACATTGACGGGTTGCATACGTTGAACCTCCTGGGACCGGGAACTGCCGGTGGTGCGGGGGCCTCATGGCCCCTCAGCTTATACCCGCTGCTCTCAAGTCGTTGTGCTGGCGCTCCAGATGGGCCTGCTCCCTGTAAAGGCCGAAGCTTCGGTCCCAGGCGAGTGAATATCCAGGGAAAACCTTTTTCAGCGCTTCGGCCGCCAGGCACGCTTCTTCGCGTTGACCCAGCCTGACATGATTAATGACCAGCATGCCATAGTACCAGTGCATCAATTCCGTCTCATCGCGGCTTATTGATAAATCCTTGAATTTTTCAGCGGTCGCCAGAGCATCACTGAATTGATCCAGGTAATAGTAGCACATTGAAAGTTCGGCCAGAAACCAGGCCGGATAGAATGGCTGAAGCCGAATCGCCTTGCGGATCATGGTGACGGCCTCCTCGAACCGACCGTTGAATCTCAGGATGTGTGCCATGAGGGCATGGACATCGGCATTATTCGGGCCCAGGGCGATGGCCTGCTGGCTTTCTGCAACCGCCTTGTCGTGCTCTGCATTGTACAAGTGAAAAATGCCCGACAATACGCAGATCTCAGGGTGATTTTCATCCAGGGTCAACGCCCGGGCAACCATTTGTTGGGCATTGCGGAAAGATGCTTCACGCGAATCGGTCCACCCCATCCTGGCCTCGAACATATTTACCCAGGCGATTAGGATATACGGATCAACGTAATTCGCGTCCGCTTCGATGGCTTCATATGAAAGCTGTTTCGCCTTGAAGTGGCCTTCCTTGGTGATGCCCCACAAATAGCTACGCGCCTGAAGGTATTTCAGAAACGAATCGAGGTTATTGGTCCTCTGGGCCCAGAAAGCGGCCTGCTCGCCATCGGTGAGTTTTACCTGCAGCGCAGTCAAGATTTTAAAGGCAATTTCATCCTGCAGGCTGAATATGTCCTCAATTTCACGGTCATACCGATCCGCCCACAGATGACGACCAGATGTGGCATCCACAAGTTGGGCTGTTATTCGCAGCCGGCTGCCGGATGTGCGCAAGCTGCCCTCGAGGATATACTGCACCCCCAGTTCGCGGCCCATGCGTTGAACCTTTACCGCTTGATTTTTATATACGAAAGAAGAATTGCGCGCGATCACAAAGATCTTCGGTACTTTGGAAAGCGCCGTGATGATTTCCTCGGCAATTCCATCACTAATAAATTCCTGCCCGGGATCAGCACTCATATTGTCAAAGGGCAAAACCGCAATGGAGGGAACCGCTGGAAGCTCATAGGGTATCTCATGGCTGGGGACCGGACCATCAGCAACAAGCAGAACACGAAAGACTTTGACGGGTGCCGCTATATTCTTGACGGTGTGCTCGCCGATGTATTCATAACCCAGATCAAGTTTGTTTTTTACCTGGTCATACACGCCTTTGGATATGCAAATGCCCCCCGGTTCCGAAAGACCTTCAATGCGGGCCGTAATATTGACCGCATCACCGTATATGCGCTCACGCCGGACAATAATATCGCCCATATTGATGCCGATACGAAAAGCCATCCTGCGATTGGAGGCGAGTTTGGTATTTTCCCGGGCCAAGTGCCGCTGGATATCGACAGAAGCCTCTACAACGTCAACGGCGCTTTCAAAAGCAGCGAGAATATTGTCACCGGGCGAGTCGATTACACGACCACGAAAGCTGGCGATCAAATCGGATATCATCCCGCGATATGCTTCAATCGTGGCAACCGTCGATAGTTCGTCGTCCCCCATCAGGCGGCTGTAGCCCTTGACGTCCGCACTGAGGATGCCCGCAAGTTTTCGCTTAGGGCGGTTGGACTCCATCCCCGTGTCCTCTTTGGCGCATGACCATGATGACCTGCCGGATTCAGAAACACTGCACCCTGGATGTCATGTGCGTAAGGCCGTCCACTGCTCACGGCCACTATTATAAGGGTTTGAATCGATTGACTTGGTACGAAATGATGCTATCGATACAGTAGGATTAGAACGACTGAAATCAAGTTGGGACAGGGGGACTAGGGTGGCGCAGCAGATGGCGGTCACCCGGTCATTCCGGAGGCGGGACAAAAAGACGCCTTGCGCCCCGCCCTGATCATCCGGGACCATTCAAGCGCCCGTTTAGCGAGGTAAAATGATCTATCCGTTCCTGCTCTACAGCGCCGCCGCACGGCACTGCCCGGTATTCAACGGTCTGGAGGGCGACCCCCTGGTGGTTGACCTTTCACTGTCAAGCCGCCTGCTCGAGGGGCTGAATCCCCGCGACCAGAGAGGGCTCCAGGCCGCGCTCGAGGCGGAAATGGCACGCGGCGGTCATCGCTGGGGGCTTGCGCCCTACCTCGAGCGCCGGGACACCCTGCTCGCCGACTGCCCCCAGATGGTGGCCGAGCAACGCTTCATCCACCTGGGCCTGGACGTCATCGTCCCTCTGGGAAGCACCCTGCATGCCCCCCTGGACGCCGTTGTGGAAGCCGCCGGCCATGAAGCCGGCGAAGGCAATTACGGCGGGTATGTTCTGCTGAAACATGCCGACCGGCGGTTTGAAACCTTTTACAGCTTCTTTGGCCATCTCTGCCGAAACCGGCTGCCGGGCGTCGGGAAATCGCTTGCCGCCGGCGACGCCTTTGCCGCCATCGGTGACTTCCATGAAAACGGCAACTGGTTCCATCACACGCACATCCAGGTAATCACGGCTGATGGACGGGACGCCGGCTACATCACCAAAGGCTATTGCGCGGAGCGGGAACTGGCCCGCATGAACGCGCTCTGCCCTTCCCCGATTCCGCTTTTCATTACGGCCAATACCTGAGCTGCCAGAGGACCGATCCCGGGATACGACCACTCTTGGCCACGGCTTAAGAAAAAACTTGACATAAATGAATGATCGTTTATTTATACACCATGCGGACTCGGGACGAGGAAAAAAAGGAAGCCCTGTTCAAAGCCACCATCAAGCTGGTCAACGAGATCGGTTTCGTGTCGAGTTCCGTATCCAAGATCGCCAAGGAGGCCGGCGTCTCACCGGCCACCCTGTATGTGTACTATGAGAATAAAGAGGACCTTCTGGTTTCGACCTATAAAGAAATCAAAATGATGATGAGCCGCGCCATTTTGGATGATTTCGACGATAACCTGCCGATCCGGGACATCTTGCGAAACGTCTGGTTCAGCATGTTTGATTGGATTTCCAACAACCTGGAATATTACCAATTCATGGAGCAGTTTGCCAATTCACCTTACAGCACATTGGTGGATCACCAGGCGTTGGAACAGTATTTTGTTAAGGTCATCAATGTCCTGGAGCGCGGCAAAAGGGAAAAGATTATCAAGGATGTGGACTGGCACTTGCTTGGGGCCTTCATGTACCACCCCATATCGGGTCTGGCGAACCCTAACCATCGGAAAGGTTTTGAGCTCAAGGAAGATGATATTGAAACGGCGTTTACGATGGCATGGGACGCCATCAAGTTATAAAAAATTTTGAACGTATCATAAACGATCATTCATTTATAGACACAGTATACAATGCGGGATTCAAAACGGAATGAAATACCACGTCACTATCGTCCTCGTTGCCGGCCTTTTACTCGCCCAGTGTACCCCTGCCGGTGATGTTATCTCGAAAAATGTCGACCCCTATCGATCGGAAATCCATGGCTATACTTCCCGGTTTATCGATGGTCGATTCATAGGAGGAAAAGAGCCTATGAAATGGTCAATCGCCGATTTTCTCTCGACGACCTGTGATTTTCTGTTCACCGCCAACGACCGCACGCCGAGCGCGGCACTGCCCTATACGCGGGTGGACCTGTCTTCCTTCAACAGCACCCATGATGACCAGTTGAGCGTGACCTGGCTGGGGCATTCCTCTCTCATGATCAATATCGACGGCTACCGGCTGCTGACCGATCCCGTGTTCGAAAAAAGGGTATCATTGGTGGGGCCAACGCGTTTCAATGGCGAGGTTCCACTGGACATCGACCAACTGCCGCCCATCGACGCCGTCATCATCTCCCATGACCACTACGACCATCTGAACAAGTACTCCGTCCGGCAGCTCAATGCCCGATCGCAGCGCTTCATCGTTCCGCGGGCGGTCGGCGCCCGGTTGATGAAATGGGGGGTCCCGGAAACCAAGATCGTTGAGCTCGACTGGTGGCAGGAATACCATCTGGATGCAAACCTTATGGTCGCGGCCACGCCGGCCCAGCACTTCTCCGGGCGTGGCCTGACGGACCGCAACCGAACCCTCTTGGCATCGTGGGTCATCGCGGCACCCCGGCATAAAATCTTCTTCAGCGGTGACTCCGGCTATTTCAGCGGTTTCAAACAGATTGGTGCCGTCTACGGGCCGTTCGACATGACTTTTATCGAGTGCGGGGCTTACAACGAGGCCTGGGCCGATGTACACATGTTTCCCGAACAGACCGTTCAGGCCCATCGGGACCTCGGTGGCAAGGTGCTGCACCCCATCCACTGGGGCACCTTCAACCTGGCCCTGCATCCCTGGTACGAGCCCATGGAACGTCTGGCGGCGGCTGCCCGGGCGGCGGGAGTACAAACCGCCATCCCAATGGTCGGGGCCACCACCGTTTTCGGAAAAGATCTCCCTTCAGACGAATGGTGGCGGCCGGTCATGAACCCTTCCCGCCAACATCGGCGTGAGCGGCCCGCAGCGAACGACACCGGCATAACGGAGGCTAAAAATGCTTTATCGTGAAGTACCCAAAAACGGCGACAAGCTGTCCGCCCTGGGATACGGATGCATGCGCTTTCCAGTCAAGCGTGGCCGTATTGACGAGAAATTGGCCGAAAAGCAAATTCTCCACGCCATGGACCAGGGGGTTAACTATTACGACACGGCCTATCCCTATCACAACGGCAAGAGTGAACCTTTCCTGGGGAAGGTACTCAACCAAAACAATTGCCGCGACAGTGTAAAAATCGCCACCAAGCTTCCGCACTGGCGGACCAGGTCAAAGAAAGACATGGACGCGCTTCTGGAAGAACAGCTCGTCAGGTTGAAGACCGACCGGATCGACTATTACCTGATTCATGCCCTGAACGGCGAACTCTGGGATACGGCCAAGCAGAACGGCGTGATCGAATTCATGGATGACGCTTTGAAGACGGGTAGGATCCTCAACGCCGGCTTCTCGTTTCACGGACTGGCAGAGGATTTCAATATCATCGTGGACGACTACGACTGGACTTTCTGCCAGATCCAGTACAATTTCCTGGACACCCGGAATCAGGCCGGAAAGTCCGGGCTGCAGTATGCAGCCTCCCGGGATATGGCGGTCATTATCATGGAACCGCTGCGCGGCGGCAACCTGGCCAAGACACCGCCCCCGTCGGTCCGGAAGATCTGGGATCAGGCTGAACAGAAGAAAAACCCCGCAGCCTGGTCTCTGGGCTGGATCTGGAACCACCCTGAGGTCACGGTCATTCTCTCCGGGATGAACGACGATACCCATATCGACGAAAACCTGACCCTGGCCGCAAAAACCCCGCCGGGCGTCTTCACCGAAAAGGAAGTCCAGTTGGTCGATGCGGCCGCAGCGTCTTTCAGAGCGGTGATGCGGGTCGGCTGCACCGGATGCCAGTATTGCATGCCCTGCCCGGCCGGTGTGAATATCCCCAGTTGTTTCGAGTGCTACAACTCCCGGCATGCGTTCAGGGACAAATCGGCCAAGCTGATGTATCTCTTCCAGAACGGCGGTATGGTTACAGAGAAACCCTCGCTGGCCTCCATGTGCGTGCAGTGCGAAAAATGTCTCGACAAATGCCCTCAGAATCTTCCCATCCCGGATCTGCTCGCCGAGGTGCAGGAGGATATGGAGGGATTCCTGGCCAAACCGTTGATCTGGCTGGGCAGAAGGATGCTGAAGGTTCGTAGAAAGTAGGCGCGCGCCGAGGCCCCGTCATGTTTTACGGCAGCCTTCGACCACCTTGGCGGCCGACCCGAGGAAAGCCAACGCCGGAAGTTACTATTGTAGCCTCTCGGCAGGAAGATAATGAATGTGGAATGCCAATGCTGTGGCGCGGCAATAGCGCCCGACGAAGGGTGTTATATTCTCACTGTCGGTGCCATAAGTGTGAAATGCTGGGACAATGGCAAACGCCGTTCGATCATCGATAAGGACCAGCGCTATCCCGCCAATGACCGCGATTCAGATTGATGCGGCGCGCTTATGATTCAAATGGATGGCGCACCCGATCATCGTCGGGTACGCATGCGTGATCAGGCACGTGGGAATGGGGGCGACAACATGGGCTCCGCGGCCTTTGTCTTCGAAGCGTTCCCGAAAGCGGCTGGCCTTCATTATACCGACAATACGGGGCAGAATACCGCCCGCCAGGTAGACCCCTCCCCGGGCCATAAACAACAGGGCCACATCGCCGGCCAGCCCCCCCAGCAGGTCGCAGAACATATTGAGGGTGCGGGCCGCTATCCGGTCGCTGCCGTTTTGGGCCGCAGCGATGATGGCTTCGGGGGTAACGTTGCCGGCCTTGCAGTTGTCAAGGAAGGCCAGGGCCCCATAAAGGTCCACTATACCCGGGCCCGAAAGCACACGTTCCGCCGAAACACGACCATACCTTTCACGCAGGACACGGAAGACGGCCAGTTCCGCGTCGGTCAAGGGAGATAGACCGATGTAGCCGCATTCGGAGGTCACCGGATACCAGCGGGCGCCCACCGGCATCAGCCCGGCCATCCCCAGGCCGGTCCCGGCGCCTAGAACGGCCATGGGGGCACCGTCGCGCGCCTCGGCCGCGGGCGGACCGATGCATTCCCTGTCGGCCGCGGTCAGGCGCGGAAGCGCCAGGGCCAGTGCTTCATAGTCGTTGACCACTTCCAGGACGGCCAAATTGAGCTGAGCTTTGAGATCAGGAAGGGAAAATTGCCAGCTCGCATTGGTGAGCGCAACCTCGTTGCCCAGCACGGGGGCGGCCACCGCCAGGGCCAGCCGGGCCGGCCGGGGCCCGCCGTCTTGCTTTAGAAAAGTCCCGAGGGCATCGGCCACCCCTCTGAAGGCGCTGGTGGACAGCGTGGTGACCGGACCCGGATCGCCCTGCGGCGTCAGCCGGGCAAAGCGCGCGTGGGTGCCCCCGATATCGGCGACCACCGCCGGCGAAAAGTCTTTAGAATGCGGAGCGGCCATTGGGTCAGGTGTCGGTCCGTGCCACCGGGGGCACATAGGTTTCCAGTTCCGGACAGGGCAGCTTGACGGTTTCCCCCAGTTCGGCCGAACGATAGAGGGCCATCAGGATCTCCATCACGGCGGCCCCGTCATGGAATGTTTCGATGGGCGTTTCGCCTTGGCGGAAGCATTCGACCATGTGCCGGTTTTCGTCGACATAGCCGTAGATGCCGGGTTCATCTTCCAATACGGGCATCAGGCCCTGCTCGGCATTTTGCTTCTCCACCAGATCTTCGCCTTCTTCGCCTGTAACCCGGCGCGACATGAAAATCTTCAGACCGGTATTGAGGGAGCTGAATTCCATGGCGTATTCAGGCCCCAAAAGCTCAAGCTGAATCCGCAGCCCCGGACCGACATAGGCCCATGAGGTGGTGGCCTCCACGACCACTTCGATGCCTGCCGGGTCTTCAAGCGTCAGAATGGCCCGGGCAAAATCCTCGGCCGGACGCCGGGCATAATCGACCTCGGGCCCCATCATGTCCTTGAGGCGTTCGATGTAATCCGGGCGGGTCCACTTGAGCGCGGCCACGGTACCGTTGGCACTTTTCAGGCGCAGCGAATCCCTTGGCTGGCCCGGTTCGGTGAGCAGAAAGCGGGCCACCTCGACGCTGTGGCACATCATGTCCGACAGCACGCCGCCGCCCTGCAGGTCGCCGCGCCAGAACCAGGGTTCATGGGGGCCGCTGTGCTCTTCGGCCGCCCGCGCCAGATAGGGCCGTCCGGTGGCCGGGGCTGCGCGCCGCCAGATGATCTCCTTGCCCCTGAGAACCGGGGTGCAGAAAACCTGGTTTTCCAGGTAGCCGTGATTGAGCCCCGCCTCTTCGGCCAGCCGGACCATTTCGCGCGCGTCGGCCAGGGTGCGCGCCAGCGGCTTTTCGCAGGCCACGGCAAAGACCCGGCTTTCTCCCGCCGCCACCATCCGGCTGATGGTCTGCATCACGTCCAGGCGCGTGTAATTGGGCGACAGGATCCAGATCGCATC
>JASJCD010000131.1 GCA_030066135.1 Desulfobacterales bacterium
ATAACGGCGATCCCCTGGCCGATGAATGCGGCCGTTTGGGTGGCGCGACTGTAATCCTGGCGTGTGGCCAGCAGCGCGCGCAGCACACGCCCGCCGTCCATGGGAAAAGCCGGTATAAGATTGAAGACCACGAGAAACAGGTTGGCGATCATGAGGCGTTCCAGGAAAGGTCCCGTGGTCAATGTCAAAGACGACATGGGTTCAAGTGTGGCCGTAATTTTGAGCCAGACGAACAAACCAATGGCGATGGCCACGTTTACGGCAGGGCCCGCGAGCGCCACCCATAATTCCTGAATCGGTTTGGTCGGAATGCGTTCGAGGCGTGCCAAACCGCCGATTGGCAGGAGGATGATATCACGCGTTCGAATACCGTAGCGTCGGGCGCTGAGGGCGTGGCCGAATTCATGCAGGACAACACACAAGAAAAGCGCCAGAATAAATGAAACGCCTGCCACCGCAGCGGCGACACTTTGACCCTGGCGCCAGTTGGCATAAGCGACCCAGCTGATCAGAAGTACGAACGTGAAATGCATGAAGACGTCTATGCCCAGAACACGCCCAATCTTGATAGACCATTTCATTCGCTTTTTGCCTCCGTTGAAGTTGGGCCAACAGCCAACCTCTCCTTTAATTGTCTAACCCTAATAAATTGGCTACCGCTATACCGCCTGGCGCTGTGCGTCCACCTGTCGGTGCAACTCCGTGACCAGGTCCGGCGGCAGGTTGAGGCGGGCCGCCAGCATGGCCAGGTAGGACTTTTCAGCCGCGGTGTCGACCTCGACGGCCAGCAGGGAGGCCAGATAGATTTCAGCCCCGACTTCAGGGCTGGTGGCGCTGTTGACGATGGCATCCATATCCACCGGGCGACCCATTTCCGCCACCAGCAGCGACTGATCCTCCGGTGTCAGGCCCAGCGATTCGATGCGCTGAAAAATGGCCTGGCTCTCCTGGGCATCCAGGCGCCCGTCGGACCGCGCGGCAGCGATCATGGCGCGGACAAGCGTCAGCGCCAGTTTTTCCTGGCCGGCCGTATCGTCCTTGGCCGGCAGGAAGGCGGATCCCGCCGGGGCCGGTTGAATCTGCGTCTCAGCCGGAGGTGCCGCTTCATTGACGGTATTGGGGCTGCCGCTGCCATAGCGCTGGTAGGCCGCATAGGCCAGTGCACCCACTGCAGCGATGCCGCCCATCTTTAACGTTTGCTTGCCCAATTTGCGGCCAGATTTGGTGGTCAGTAAGTTGCTGGCCAATCCGCCGGCCAACCCACCGGCAAAACCGCCGGCGGCACCGCTACCTAGAAGTTTTCCGAGAACATTATTGACGTCATTCATAGCTTTAAGTTCCTCCTGATCAATTTGTGCGCTTTGACCCTTTGGACAAATTTTTCGAAAAACTTAAAACCCCGGACGCGTGGTGCAAGCTTTTTAACCAAATGGTAATATCGTCTGGCCGGCAGACATTGACAGACCGATAATCATCCATATTACTATGTCTGTAGGATGCATTGACCAACACAAGTATCTATTATATTTATATATTTCGACTCGATTACTAATAGGAGATAGCCATGAGTGAGACTACCAAATACCTACTATCGGCCTTCGCACTGCTGGCAGTCGTCGCCTATCCTGCGGCACGTATTGTCGGCTTTACCTCAGACGTTTTTAGGATGCTTTGATTATATCTGCATGAATCCCCTCCATAGGCTGCGTCCGCGCTGCGCACCTGCAGCGCGTGGCGTGACCTATATCCCTTTCATCGACGCCGGGCTCTTATGCCCATCGGTCAGCGCTCACTAAGGTCTGCCCAATAAAAATCTGATTGTCGTTCTGGATTGCTGATCACAGCGCTCAATTCGGCCTTTTTTCGATTCCGATTCATATTAAGGAGACTTTCACCTTGGAAACACTGCTTGGTAAACACTGGCACGCAATTGATGCGGACGATGTCGTGCAATATCTGGAGAGCGACCTGAATACGGGGCTCGATCGTTTTGTGGTGCGCCGCCGTCAATCTCATTTTGGTCCCAACCTCATCACGGCCAGCAAGAAGCCCAGTCCGCTGATCGTATTTTTCCAGCAGTTCAATCAGGCCCTGGTCTACATTCTGATTGTCGCCGGTATGGTGACCCTTTTTCTTCAGGAGTATGTCGAAGCGGCCTTCATTTTCGGGGTCGTTTTCATCAACGCCATCATCGGTTTCATGCAGGAGTCCAAAGCCGTAGCCGCCATCGAAGCACTGGCCCAGACCATGGAAACCATGACCACGGTCATCCGCTCCGGCCGCTCTGCAAGAATCAATGCTTCCGAATTGGTTCCGGGCGATGTGGTCACACTGCAGAGCGGCGACAAGGTTCCGGCAGATCTGCGACTTGTCGATTTCCATGCCCTGAGGATCGACGAGTCAGCCCTGACAGGTGAATCCGAGCCCGTGAGCAAAAGGGAGGATCTCCTCGCGCAAGGTTTGCCGCTGGCCGACCGCACCAATATGGCATACGCTTCGACCCTCGTGACCTTCGGACGGGCAACCGGGCTCGTGGTGGCCACCGGCGACAAGACCGAGGTCGGGCGGATCTCGCGCTTGATCTCCATGGCCACGGAAGTGCAGACGCCCCTGACCCGTAAAATCGCCCAATTCAGCCGCTATCTGCTTGTGGTCATCCTGGCGTTGGCCGGCTTGACCCTGGTGGTCGGCCTGGTTCGTGGTGAGCCGCTTTTCGACATGTTTCTGGCTGCCGTGGCCCTGGCGGTGGGGGCCATCCCCGAAGGCATGCCCGCGGCCATCACGATTATGCTGGCCATCGGTGTATCCCGCATGGCCTCGCGCTACGCTATCATCCGTAAACTTCCCGCCGTGGAAACACTGGGCGGTACGACCACCATCTGTTCCGATAAAACCGGGACCCTTACCCAGAACGAGATGACGGTCCAGGCGCTAGTTACAGCGGACGCAGCCTTTACACTAACCGGATCCGGTTACACTCCCAAAGGGGACATCCGTCCGGGAAGCGGAAACGAACAGGAAACACAATCGGCAGCCTTGCAGGCCTGCCTGGCCTGCGGCGTGCTCTGCAATGACAGCCACTTGTCGCATCAGGATGGGCAATGGCAGATCGAAGGTGATCCCACCGAAGGCGCCCTGGTGGTGGCTGCGGCCAAGGCGGGGATCAATGTGGACGAACTTCGGAAGCGCCACTCCCGCGAAGATGAAATGCCTTTCGACTCGGCCAGCCAGTTCATGGCCACGCTGAACACCGCCCCTGAAGGGGAACGACGCCTTTTCATCAAGGGCGCGACCGAAGCCCTTCTGACGCGCTGCCGCGTGGCACTCGACAACCGCGGTGAAGAAATCGCCATCGACCGCGAAGCTATGCAACAGGTGGCATCCGAGCTGGCCGCGCGGGGTCTGCGTGTGTTGACGCTGGCCCAATCCCGACCGCTGAGCACCGGCGAAGGGATCGAGCTGGCCAACCGTTCCGAAGAGCTCGTATTCCTGGGTTTTCAGGCCATGATGGATCCGCCGCGGGAAAGCTCCGCCCGGGCCGTCGAAATCTGTCGCCGTGCCGGGATCGGCGTCAAAATGATTACCGGTGACCACGCCCTGACAGCCGAGGCCATCGCCAGACAAATCAACATGCTGGATGCCGGGACGGAGCGGCGCGACGCTCCGGATGTACTGACCGGGGCAGATATCGCCGATCTCAACGATGAAGACTTTGTTCAGGCGGCCGAGACGGCAACCGTTTTCGCGCGGGTAACGCCCGAGCAGAAACTGCGCCTGGTAGAGGCCCTCCAGGAAGGCGACCACATCGTGGCCATGACAGGGGACGGCGTCAACGACGCCCCGGCCCTGCGCCAGGCGGATATCGGCGTGGCCATGGGACGCAATGGTACCGAGGTGGCCAAGGAGGCTTCGGACATGGTGCTGCTGGACGACAACTTCGCGACCATCGTGGCGGCCGTGGAGGAAGGCCGCAGTGTTTTCGACAATCTGGTCAAATTTATCGTCTGGACGCTGCCCACCAACCTCGGGGAAGGACTCGTCATTCTGGCAGCGATTTTTGCCGGGGTCACCCTGCCGATCCTGCCGATCCAGATTTTGTGGATCAACATGAGCACCGCTGTTTTGCTGGGATTGATGCTGGCTTTCGAGCCGCGCGAGGCCGACATTATGGAACGCCCCCCGCGTGATCCCCAAAGGCCGATGCTGACCGGTGAGATGGTCTTCCGGATATTTTTTGTCGGCTTTCTGATGCTGCTGGGCGGCTTTGGGCTTTTTGAAGTGGCTGAGTTGCGCGGCCTCGAGGTCGAGCGGGCCCGGACCATCGCCGTCAACGTTTTCATCTTTATAGAGATTTTTTATCTATTCAACAGCCGCTCACTCTACCATTCGATCTTCCGGATTGGTTTTTTCACCAACCTCTGGGCCTTTGCCGGGGTGGCCGTCATGATTGTCCTGCAAATGCTCTACACGTATCTCCCCCTGGCCAACCGAATCTTCCAAAGCGCACCGATAACGCTGGGAGACTGGGCCCAGATCCTGGTGGTTGCGGTGGTGGTTTATCTGCTCGTGGAGCTTGAAAAAGGCCTGCGCCGCTGGAAACGGGCACGAACGAACTGACGTACCTAGCCGGGCGGTGGTATGCCAAACCCTAGCATGCGGCCTCCAGCGAAAGTCGGCGATAAATCCGCTGAATGGAGGCCGCCCGCGTTGCGTAAATTACTTTGCCGCTATGGATTGTGGGTGTTCCCGGAAAGGTCAGCCGGCGTGAAACCTTCGGCCGAGGCCGTGCTTGGATTTTGATCCAGCTGGCGGGCCAACTTGCGGGTGGTGCTGAGGGGTGTGGCTGTCCTGCGCGCGATCAGCTGGTAGGCCACGGGAATGATATACAGCGTCAATCCGGTGGCGACGATAACGCCGAAAAGCACGACCACGCCAATCACCAGGCGCGTTTCCGATCCCGCGCCGCCAAAGGCGATCAGGGGGATGGCGCCGATGGCCGTAGTAATCGCGGTCATCAGGATGGGGCGCAGGCGTTTGGCCGCCGCTTCCCGAAGCGCATCATCAAAGGCCAACCCGGCGTCACGCCGCTGATTGACGAATTCGACGATCAAGATACCGTTTTTGGCCGCCAACCCGATGAGCATAATCAGACCGATCTGGCTGTAGATGTTCAATGTCTGGCCGGTCAGCATAAGGCCCATGAGGGCGCCGGCAACCGCCAGAGGAACGGTCAGCATGATCACCAGCGGGTGGATGAAACTTTCGAACTGGGCCGCCAGCACCAGGTAGACCACCACCAGGGCCAGCAGGAAGACAAACAGCAGCGAGCCGCTTGAATCCTTATACTCCAGTGACTGGCCTTTGTAGTCGATGATCACCTCCGGCGGCAGTTCCGTGCGCACCAGCTCCTCGAGGTAAGCCAGCGCCTGGCCAAGGCTGTAGCCATCGGTGAGGTTAGCCTCGATGGTGATGCTGCGAATGCGGTTATAGCGATTGCGGGCCGCCGAATCGGCAAAATCTTCGACGGTCACCAGATTCGACAAGGGAATCAGTTGACCGCTGCGCTGGGAGCGGACATAGATGTTGGTGAGGTCGGTGGGGCTGCGGAACATATCATCCTCCCCCTCGACAATGACATCATATTGCTCACCGTCATCGATAAACGTGGTGACCTGGCGGGAGCCGAGCTTGCTTTCCAGGGAGCGGCTGATATTCGCCACCGAGACACCCAGATCGCCCGCGCGGTCGCGATCGATGACCACCTTGAGCTGGGGCTTGGTTTCCTTGTAGTCGTGATCCAGACCGGACAGGCCCTTGTTTTGCCCCGCCTTGGCGATAAGCGTGTCGCGCCAGCGCACCAGATCAGCGTAGTTCGACCCGCCAATCACAAACTGTACCGGCTTGCGGATGCCGCCACCCAGGCCCTGGCGCATGACGGGAAAGGCGCGCACCCCGGTCAGATCGGCAATCCGGCCCTGCACCGCGCGCATCAGCTCCCAGGCCGAGCGGCGGCCCTCGTCCCAGTGGCTCAGAACCATGATGACAAAGCCGGTGTTGAACACTTCCGTCCGGCCGAATGCGCGGGGGGCCCTGATCAGCAGCCGTTCAAATTCACCGCTGTCCACAAACGGCATCAGGCGCGTTTCAATCTCATCCATGTAGGCGCGCATGTAGTCGTAGGAAGCGCCTTCCGGGCCGTTGACGATGACAAAAAAAGCGCCCCGGTCCTCCTTGGGGGCGAACTCGGAGGGCACCTGGCGATAGAGAAAAACATTGGCCCCCAGAATGACCACCAGCAAACCGACGGTCCAGACAGGGTGCTTTAAGACGCTTTCCAGGGAGGACAGATAGAGCTGCTGCAGCCGATCGAAAAGCTTGTTGACGGCGCGGTCGACGCGGCCCCGTCGGGCGCCGCCTGAGCGCAGCAGCTTGGATGCCAGCATGGGGGACATGGACAGGGCCACCAGGCTGGAAAAAGCCACGGCCACGGCCATGGTCAGCGCGAATTCACTGAACAGCCGCCCCACGTCGCCTTCCAGAAAAGCGATCGGTACGAACACTGCGATGAGTGCCAGGGTCGTTGCGATGACCGCAAAACTGACCTCGCGGACACCGCGATAGGCGGCCACCAGAGCGGTTTCCCCCAATTCGATACGTCGATAGATATTTTCCAGCACGACAATGGCGTCGTCGACCACCAGGCCGATGGCCAGCACCAGGGCCAGCAAGGTCAGCAGATTGACCGAAAAACCGAAGGCCCACAGAAGAATAAAGGTGGCGATCAAGGAGACCGGCACGGTAACCGAGGGTACGATGGTCGCCCTTACGCTTCCCAGGAACAGGTAAATCACCAGCGTCACCAGCCCAATGGCGATAAACAGCGTCTGATAGACCTCTTTGATGGCGCTTTGGATGAAAACCGAGGTGTCATAACTTTGAATCAACCGCATACCGTCCGGCAGGCTGGCGTTGATAACCCCTGCTTGTTTCTTGGCGCGCTGGGCGACGGCCAGGGTATTGGCCTTGGACTGCTTGATGATGCCGATGCCCACCATGGCCTTGCCATTGCCGCGAAACAGGTTGCGGCTCTCCACCGGGCCGATCTGCACCCGTGCAACGTCCCTGAGCCGCACCAGGTACCCGTCCTCGCCGCGGCGCAGGACCAGCTGTTCAAAGTCCTGCACGGTTCGATACCCGCGGGAGACGCGCACGGTGAAATCGCGTGTGGTCGATTCGACGTTGCCGGCCGGCAGTTCGACATTCTCACCCCGCAGGGCATCCTCGACTTCGGTGATCGTGAGATTGCGGGCCGCCAGTTTGTCCGGGTCCAGCCAGATGCGCATGGCGGTATCGAGACCGCCGCCGATGCGCACGCGCGCAACGCCTTCCAGGGTGGAGAAGCGATCCTCGATATAGCGGCGGGCATAGTCGGTCAGGTCCATGACGCTCATCTGGTCGCTGACCAGGTTGAGCCACATGATGACGTCGGCGTCGGCATCCACTTTCTGGATCTCGGGCGGATCCGCCTCGTCGGGCAGGTCGTCGAGGACGGCCGAAATGCGATCGCGGATATCGTTGGCCGCCCCGTCCACATCGCGATCGATGTTGAATTCCACCGTGATCCGCGAACGGCCGTCGATGCTGGACGATGCGATGGTCTTGATGCCCTCGACCCCGGCAATGCTGTCTTCGATCAATTCGGTGATGCGGGTTTCGACGACGTTGGCGGCCGCACCGGTGTAGTTGGTTTCAATCGAGACGACGGGCGGATCGATGTTGGGGTATTCGCGCAATGGCAGGCGGGTGAAGGCCACCAACCCGAAGACGACCAGCAGCAGGCTGATCACGGTGGCAAATACGGGTCTTTTGACGGAAAGATCGGATATCAGCATTTTTTTCTTTGGGGGGTATCAATGTCCGCTGGCCGTCATGAAAGCCTTCAACCTGTTTGCGGCACGGGTGATTGGCCGTCGTCGATCGTGACCTGCTGACCGGGGCGCACGCGTGTCGTGCCGCGAATGATGACACGCTCCCCGGGCGCCAGCCCCTCGGCGATCTCCACCATGCCCGGCTGCCGCTGGCCGATGACGACCGGTTTGCGCTGGACGATGCGGTCCGCGCCGACGGTCAACACATAATGGCGACGTTTAACCGGAACGAGCGCCTCCTCGGGAACCATGAGCGCCTGGCGCTGGCGATTGAGCAGTTCGACCGTCATCAGCAGGCCGGGCCTGAGGCGCATCTCGCGGTTGGGGATGACGGCCCGAATCAAGACGGAACGGGTTTCCGGATCGATGCGCGTGCCGATGGTGGCGACCGTGCCCTCGAAACGTTCATCCCCCCAGCCGGAGCTGAAGGCGTGGATGACGGCGCCCGGCTCGAGATTGCCCAGGAAGGTGGCCGGTACGTTGAAGTCCAGCTTGATGCGCGAGAGGTCGTCGATGGTCGTGATGAGGTCGCCGGGCTCCACCAGGGCGCCCACACTGACCTGGCGCAATCCCAGTACACCGTCGAACGGTGCGCGGATGGTGCGATCGCTGATCCGGGCCTTGGCTTCTCTGATCCGCTGCCGGGTGATGTTGCGCAGGGTCAGCCGCTCGTCGTAATCGCGCTGGGGGATCACTTTTTCCTCAAGGAGTGTCTTCAGGCGTTTGAGCTCGCGTTTGTGTTCGTCCAGCTGCTCCAGTGCCGCCGCATGCTGGGCCCGCTCTTCTTCCTGCCTGAGGGTGACCAGGAGCGCACCGGCCTGCACCGGTTGACCGTCCTCGAAATGCACCGCGACGACCTTTTCCGTAACGGAAGCCGTAATCCGGGCCGATTCGTTGGCCCGCGTGGTGCCCAGGGCCTCGATCCGGTCGAAGACGGCCTCGGACCGGACCTCGTAAACGGATACGGACGTCACTGCTGCGGGGGGCTTTTTAGCGGCCGGGGCAGGCGCGGAAAACAGACGTGTTTTAAGCACCAGCCCGCCCGGCAGCAAGACCACCAGCATGAACAGGATGAAAATGTAACGTTTTTGCATGACCATTACCCTGAACGGATTCATTTCCCGAAGGGAACGCATGTTGATTCCGCACTTGACAACTGACCAATAGTTAAGGGCTTTTTTTCCGGAGGCAAGGAAAGGGGGTTATCATCGGGCCCGCCCGAATCGCGTTTCATCGGAAGGTTCCGGTGTCTGGTCCCATTTGAAAACCCTGGATGGGCGCCTAGAAACCAGGGCCATGCCCGTGATCGGCGTGCCCCAGCCCGGCGTCCAAGTTGATAACCGTTCGGGCCCCAACCGGGTCAGAGCCAGAATTCAGGATAGCGGCGGTGGGGGGGGATGTTGTTGATCAGCAGGGCCACCAGCAGCATGATAACGGCCCCCGCCCCCACCGGGACGAAAGCGTAGAGGTAGCCCAAGGCGTGAATTTTGGGGCTGCCGATCACCGCGATCAGCGCTGTCGCCCCTCCGGGCGGGTGAAGGGTCTTGGTGGCGTGCATGAGCGCTATGGCGGTGGCGACGGCCACGGGCGCGGCCAGCCACAGCTGGCCGGCGAGCAGTTTGTAGACCGTCACGCCGACAAGCGCCGAGAGGATATGGCCGCCGATCAGGTTTCGCGGCTGCGCCAGGGGACTGCGGATGGCCCCGTAGACCAGGACGGCGGACGCGCCGAACGACCCGATGATCATGACGACATCGGTCTTTTCCAAATGAATGTGATTAAGGTAGGCCAGCGGCAGGATGCCGAAAAAGGCCCCGACCCAGGACCAGCAAATTTCTTTCAGGCTCACGGCGGGCGGGCTTTGGGTCACGCCCTTCATTTTTTGGAAGTAGTTCATTCGGGGTATTCTTTTCGCGGCCGGGGACAGGTCTAACGCCTACCGCGGGTTCGGACGATGTCGGCACGGGTCACGATCCCTGCCAGACGGCGGCTTTGATCGAGTACAGGCACCCGGTTGATGTTCCGTTCTTCAAACAGCCTGGTAATTTCGGATACGGTGGTGGTTTCCGTCACCGTGACGGCAGGCGCCGTCATGATATCCCGGGCCCTTTCCGTGCTTAAATCGGCAATCACGGGAACCTTGCCCGCAAGGCGCTGGGCCAGGAAGTGCATGAACGAACGGATGCCGGCCCCGCCCAGTCTTGTCAGAAAATCTTTGTCGGAAATGACGCCGAGCAATTCATGATTCGCATCCAAAACCGGCAGCCCCGATACGTTTTTCCGGGCCATGATGTCGGCGGTTTCATTCAGGGAAGTGTCCGCCCAGACGAAAACCACGTCATGGGTCATTACATCGCGGGCTTTAATCGAATGGGCCAGCCGATCCACGGCGAGCGTGTAGGCGAGATTATAGATTTCCTTGAAATCATTGGGGGTAATGTCGATATAACCCGAGATGCCTTGCATGGCCTTGAGGATATCGTCATCTGCGAGATCCATGGGGCCGGCATCGATTTGGCCTTGGGCTTTGTCATTTCGGCTCACCGGTCTATCCTCCCTGCAGTCGCCGGCGTCTCTTCAAGCACAATGTAGGACGCGCAATATGTCGTTTTCCCGGATAATTCGGAAAAGGTTCGATAAACGGCCTGCAAATCCCGGGGCATGCGGCGTATTGACGCAACGCCACCGTGACGAGGGGTACGCGTAACGCCGCTATCGGAACTTCAACGGAACCGGTAAAAACCGAACTCGAACGGGTTGCCGTAAAACGATCACTGCCATAATAATGGTTGCGGAGCCTTCCGGAGACCCGCCGAAGGAAGGTTCTGATCTTCCGTATCAGGTTCGTCCATCAGGCGGAACTAAATTTAGGTTAAACGGCCCTTGTTTAGGGACAACCGGGTCCCGCGGGCAGATTGCCGAAAAAATGGGCGCACGAAAAGCTGGATCTTCCACGATGTCATCCGCCGGGAATTCATCCCTTTGCTGAAATTGATCGCCATCGGACTGCTTGCGGGCCTGTTTTTCAGTTCGACCTTCATTCTGAACCGCATGATGAGCCTGGAGGGCGGCCACTGGGTATGGTCGGCCGCGCTGCGTTATGGCTATATGGTGCTCTTCCTGCTGATGGGCTTACCGCTCATCCGGGGCGGCGACGCGCTGCGGGCGCCCCTGCGGCTTTTCAGACGCCACTGGAAGTTCTGGATCCTGGCCGGTACCATCGGTTTCGGAGGCTTCTACGCGCTGATCTGCTTCAGTGCCGATCACGCCCCGGGCTGGGTCGTGGCGACTACCTGGCAGTTGACCATCGTCGCCTCCCTTTTCGTCCTGCTCGGCTTCGGTCGGGCCTTCCCGCTGAAAATCTGGCTCTTCTCGCTGATCGTCTTCAGCGGGGTCCTCATGGTCAACCTGGCCCACTTCGAGGGCGGCCCGCTGCAGGGCCTGCTGCAAGGGGTGCTGCCGGTGCTGATCGCCGCCTTCTGTTACCCCACCGGCAATCAGCTCGTCTGGGAGGCCCAGCAGGGGCGTCGATATCTTCCCTGCATCCAGGATGCCTGCCTGGACAATCCCTTCAACAAAGTACTGCTGATGTCGCTGGGGTCGATACCG
>JASJCD010000132.1 GCA_030066135.1 Desulfobacterales bacterium
AATCACCCCTTTGTGACTCTTGATGATGCCGTGCGCCACGGCCAGCCCCATACCGGTGCCTTCGGTGTGCTCCTTGGTGGTGAAGAACGGATCGAAAATTCGTTCCATGACTTGCTCGGGGATTCCGTGGCCGGTGTCGCTCACGGTCAGGCGCACATAAGCCTCGGCGGTCAGTTCCGGGTGCTGGTCACGCCAGGGGCCCAGATCGTCGGTCTCATCGAGGACGATCGCGAGGGTGCCGCCGTGCGCGCGCATGGCGTGGCCGGCGTTGGTGCCCAGGTTCATCAGCACCTGGTGCATCTGTGTGGGGTCGCTCATCGTGAAGGCGTTGGAACGTAAGCGGGGCCGTATGGCGATCGTGGAGGGCAGCGAGGCCCGCAGCAGTTCGCAGGCCTCGACGATGATTTTCTTGAGCTGGACCGGCCGAAGTTCCTGGTCGCTCTGGCGGCTGAAGGCCAGAATCTGCTGTACCAGGTGTTTGGCACGCATGCCGGCCTGCAGGACCTGCTCCATATTACGCCGCAGAAACGATTCCGGCACGGCGTCCTCCAGCGCCATCTCCGTAAAGCCGATGACCGCTGAAAGAATATTGTTGAAATCGTGGGCAATGCCGCCGGCCAGCGTGCCGACGGCCTCCATTTTCTGGGCCTGCCGCAGCTGTTTTGCGAGTCTTTTCTTTTCTTCTTCCGCCTTGATGCGTTCGGTAAGGTCAAAGGCCGAGACAAAAACCTTGGACCAGCTGGTTTCGTATCCCGGCGGGATCGAGGAGCGGATCATCAGGTGACGCGGCTTGCCCGTCAGGGTGTGGTTGACGCATTCGATTTCAAAGTGGGCCTGCATCGCCATGGCCACCAACTCCTCTTTCAGAACCGCCAGATCCGAGACCGGCATGATCTTGCGAATATTGGCCATCAGTTCTTTTTTGCTGCCGGCCTCGTAGAGTGCCAGGGTGGCATTGTTGACGTCGCGGATGCGAATCATGCGGATACAACGAAGGATTTCATCCGGATGGTCGCGGAAGTAGGCATCGAAGTCCTGAATACCCTGGCTTTTAAGCTGGTCGAAATGGTGTTTGAGCCGGGAGAAGTCCTCCTCCCACAGGGAAGTCGGCGAATCTTCGAACAGCGCCCGGTAGCGCAGTTCGCTCTGCTTGAGTTCGCGGATGCGCTGCTGCAGTTGGGGATAATAGCTTTTGCGGGCTGTGCGCTCCCCGAGCCCGATGATGCGATTGCGGGTCAACTCGAATGAGGATGGGGGCTCAGAGGGCTTCTTCATAGATGGTCTCGATATCGGCCACGGAAGGAAGAATGGGGTTGGTTGCCATGCAAGGGTCGTTGATTGCGTTGCGGGCCAGCGTGGAGAGATCTGTGGGGGTCACCCCGCAGTCGTTGAGGCCTCGCCGGATGCCGACCGCCTGCTTGAACCGGGCGATCGTGCCGACGAGGAGGTCCCGGGCTTGCCCCGAGGACAGCGTGGACAGGTCCAGTCCCATGGCGGCACCCATCCGGCGGTAGCGATTTTCGGCGGCGAGCCAGTTATAGCGTACAACATGATCGATCAGGATGCTGTTGCACTCGCCGTGGGGCAGGTCGAGTCGGCCGCCGAGGCTGTGGGACATGGCATGCACCGCTCCCAGGCTGGCATTGGAGAAGGCCAAACCGGCTTCAAGGCTGCCGATCATCACCTGGCTGCGCAGGTCGATATCGTCGGGTTTCTCCAGCACCTTGGGCAGGTAGCTGTAAATAAGGCGAATGGCCTCAAGGGCATGAAGGTCGGTGAGGGGGCTGCTGGCCGTTGACACCAAAGCCTCGGCCGCGTGGACCAGGGCGTCCATGCCGGTAAAAGCAGTGAGTTCGTCATCCATGGTCGTCGTTGTGGAGGGGTCGATCAGGGCCACATCCGGAACGGCCGTCTTGCTGATGATGGCAATCTTCATTTTTTCGTAAAAATTATTAATGATGGCAAACTGGGATACATCCGCCGAAGTGCCCGCCGTCGTGGGGATGCAGATCAGCGGTGGCCCGGGCAGGTCGACGCGGTCGACGCCCTCGAATTCGAGTACATGGCGGCCGTTGGTGGAAACAATCCCAATTCCCTTGGCACAGTCCATAGGACTGCCCCCTCCGACGGCTAAGATGACATCACAGCCCTCGCGTTCATAGCGTTCAACGCCCAGCATAACCTCTTCTGCCCGGGGATTGGGGCTGACCCCGCTAAACACCGTTTGGGAAACGTTCTCGGCGGCCAGGGATTGGGCCACGCGATCCGGCCAACCGGCATCGGCAACGCCCTGATCGGTGACCAGCAAAATGTTCGAGGCGCCCAGATTGCGGGCATACCGTCCAGCCAGGTCAATGGCACCGACGCCGAGTACGATTTCGGGGGCAACGAATTTTCGCGGTTGATCCATGTTGACTCAATGTTGTTTTTATCGCACGACCGTGGGCGAAGATCTCGTCAAAATGCAATCAAATCGTAATAATATGGCCGCAATATGTCAATTGACACCGTTGCCGCGGCCGCCTGCAATCGAACCCCCTTTTGCTGAAGATGGTGCTTGTTGTCTGGCGCGGGCATTATCTCGGCCATTGGTATTACTCATGCATTGACTTTGGCCAACTTTTGATTATTTTTATAAATAACTTGGCCATTTTGATGAAAGGATGCGTGATGGAAAGAACCTCATTTATCGGCAAGCGCGTCAAGTTTACCGTCGATGCCTTCTGGATTGGATTGGTCGAGGGCATTGTCATCAAAGAGTTCAAAAACGGAAAAGTCGCTGTCAAAGTTGAGCGCCCCAATAAAGTATTCCATGTCAAGCAGGCTGACGTGACACTCTTATGACCCCTGCCAATCGACCGGGAAAGGGGGCTCGCATCAAAGTCGAGCCCATCCGTTCCCTCGTCGACATTGGTCGCATCAAGACTCTCCTTCATAAACGTCCCCGTGACCTGGCCCTTTTCACGCTGGGGATCAATCTGCCATTACGTGTATCCGACCTCCTGGCACTGAGGTGTCATCAAGTCTACGACCTGAAACCTGGGGCATCTCTCAGTATCCAGGAACAGAGAACCGGGCGCCGGGTCAAGATTGGTCTGAACCGCACATGCTGCCTGGCGCTGGCAGAATTAAGCAAAAGCCACCATTCCGCCGCCGGTGAAGCGGACGGGCATCGGCACCATCTGTTCTGGAGCCGCAGGGGGGATGTCCTGCTGGCATCTTCGGTCCACCGTCTGGTTAAATCCTGGTGTAAACACGTCGGGTTGACGGGCAACTACGGCGCCAACTCGCTCCGCAAAACCTGGGGCTATCATCAGTTTGCCACCTTTGGTACCGATCTGAATCGCCTGATGACCTTCTTCAACCATGCCACCCGCCGCCAGACCCTGGACTATCTCTGCCTGCAGCCTCAGGATTTCAAGAATATATTCGATCACGAACTATAGGCGCGCATCACCAGGCCCGTCATGGGACCCTTTTGGCAGCGCTGCATCGGATGGCAACCTCCTGGGGTTCTGGTCCTGGCAGCGGCCGCAGCCGCCGGGTTGATGGTGGTGCTGGCATCCGGACCGCCGTCCAGTGGAACGCTCGCGCATATCCTTGCGGAAGAAGACCAGCAGAAACAGGAAGAACACAATACAGGCTGCGCCTGCGGGAATCAACAATTCCAGCAATTTAGATACCCCCTTCTAACCATAGTGGTACATGGGTCAAGATGTAACAATTGTGGAGGGGCCGTCAAGACCTGGTCGCGGTAAAACGGTGACAGCGTGATCCCCTTGATCTCGTTCGGGCATTGCACTATGGTGTTAGCGCTTCATTGTCAGCAGCCATCGCCCGTGTGCACCACACGAACCAACGATTCCGCCGTTAACCGGATAGTTTTAGATGAAGGGGTAGAGCCATGTTAGCGAAACGCCGTTTAGTGGGAATGATCGTCTGTTTGACCGTTGCCGTTGCGCTGATCGGCTGCAGCCGCAAGGTCGTGACCACCGAGGATACCCTGAGCCAAGCCCCCGAGGGACAAACAGCTTCCCCCGGAGTTGGAGAAGGGCCCGGGTGGCGTGAAGAGGATATTGCTGCCAGCAGCGGCCAAGATCTGGGTTCACCGGAGGAGTTCACCACCGCCGACGGTGTTTTGATGAATCGTGAGCGCTTCATCAATGCCGATATATTTTTTGAATTCGACAGCTCCACGCTCAGTGCTGAAGCCGAGTCGATCTTGCGGGCCAAGGCCGAATGGATGCGCCGCAATCCCTCCCTGACAATTGTCATCGAGGGCCATTGCGACAACCGCGGGACTACGGAATACAACCTGGCCCTGGGGGAGCGCCGGGCGGAAAGCGTGAAAGGCTTTCTGATCGACCTGGGCATTGCGGACACGCGTATACGCACCATCAGCTACGGTGAGGAGCGGCCTCTGGCCCGGGGAGACAATGAGGCCGCGTGGGCCAAAAACCGCAGGGCGCATTTTGAGTTTGATTAGCGGGTGTTATACGAAAATGTTTTCAGAAGTTCGGTGCCGTCTTGATGTCACTCACTTTCTCTAGGCACCACTTTCAAGCGGTCGAAGATATTCAGAATAAAATCCGGCCACGTCCGCCCGAACGGTGTGGCCCGCCACCCCGACGGTGGGCTCGGTGGCCATTGCCGCCCCGGCGCAATTCATATGCACCGTCACGCGAGTATACCGGGCGGTAGCCCATATAGTAGGGGCTTGGCACGGCGCGTACCACCCGGGTCAGGCCCGACCTGACGCCGCGCTCGCGTTTACTGCGCCGATGCTGGCTGATGTGCCGGTGCCTGCGAAGGCGCGCGTCCTTTGAGTCTTCATTGTAGTGCGCCTTTTTTTGGCGATAGCCCTTTTTATCTTGCGTGCGGCGGTGACGGCGTCCATGGCGGTGGTCTCGATCCCCCCGGCGGCCCCGCTCGAACCTATGATAATCGCCACCGTAACCGCCGCCGTAGTAGGTCCCCCTGTAATCAGGTTCGGCGTCATAATCATCTTCATAGCGCGGTGTTGCGTTATCAGCCCGGGCCTCAGCCTCCCGTGCACGTTCCAAACTGCGTTCCAGGGCCCGTTCGGTCTGTTCCAGCCGTCTGACCGTATTGTCCAGGGCCTGCTGGTCGAAATAGCGCTCGTCGGCCTCTCGGTTTCTTCGATCGCCCGCCGCATCGTAGGGGATTTCTTTGCTTTGCCGGGTGCCATCCACACGGTCCTGAGGCGGCTTGTTGGAAAAGTGCCGCACACCGTCGGCATCGGTCCAGGCATAAATGTCGGCGCGAGCGGCTGGCAGGGCCACAATACCTGTCCATATGAAAAAGAGCGCGCATACAAGCTTCGGCGTAAGAATCTGTGATTTCATAGCGAACACCCAATTTCTGTTCGGTGGTGGATGTTTTCTATAACAGAATTTGCGTAGCGCTTTAGCAGAAACCCCGAACGGCAGTTCCTGCTACAAATACAGCCGGATCATCGTGACCCGCGGTCGGGAATCAGGGAAGCCACCAGAACGACCATTCGCCCCGGCCGCCAGCCCTGCGCGCAAATCCATCGCCACCGGCATCCGAGGCTTCGCCCGAGTAACTGAAAGCGATCATATCTGTTCCGGCGGGCGGCGGATATTGGCGGCTGAAATTGAAATTGACGAAACCATAGTGGACACTTGCACGGTTTCCCGCGCTCCACAGAAGGTGGGTTGAGAGGATGACGCCTTCGGCGTCCAAAAAATGGGCACGAATGCGCAAATGATCAAGCGTGGTGAATGCCTGGATTCTTTTCTGCAGTTCGACCGTGCCTCTCATGTCGAATTGGGTTTGCTCCCATTGATATTCAAAATCAAGGGCGATGTCCAACGTCTGCCAGCGCGCCGCATGCGGCCCGCCCGGCTGGATATCCACACGGCTTTCAGGCTTTGTCAGCACCCCCACGCTGCGGTTGACGCCGCTGCTCGCGCATGCCCAGAGGCTGCAGGCCAGAAGCACTAATCCGATCCAGTGAATGCGCACGCGAGTAACCTCTCAGCTCCTGTGGTGGTGGATGTTGGTTGCGGTGTACGCGTATGTTGACACAATAGTGCCGGATAGCGTTCGGTCAAGCGGCCGCCGCTTGGGGTTTCAGGGCCATTCGGGTTGAGGTTCCGCTGCGGGCGGAAACGCCTTGGCTGCAGGGGTCTGGTGATCTTCGGGACCGGCAGGCAAAACCTTATCCGCGTTTGGCGACGAACAGCATTCACGTTCAAACGCCAGCAAGGTCTCCAGAGAGTAGCGCAACTGGTTGACGACGCTGTCCGGATTCTCCAGTTGAAACGCTTTCTCTGTCCGGCTGAAACGTTCCCGCTGCCTGAAGGCCGCTTCGGCCAGTTCGGGGTCGAAGTCCACGCCCTCCCAGACATAGTGCCAGTAGTTCTCGCGCGCCAGGGCCACGTACATCCTCTGCTGGATGGGATTGTAGAAATGGCCCAACACAGTCAGCCAGGTATTGGACTGAGAGGTGGCCACGCCTTTTTGAAGGGCAACCCGGGTGCGGTAGTCCATCTGAGACTCTTCCGGCCCGACTTCCACGCGAACAAGAAGGATACCGGGGTTGCGGAGCTGGTTTTCGATGGCATCAATACGGCGCTGGTCCTGGGCGATCTGTTCTCCAACCCGTGAACAACGCTTGCTGCGCTCCTCGGGTGCTGTCGGACAGTAAATCAAGGATTGCCCGTATGCAGGCGCCGATGTCGCCAGCAGAAGCAAGCCGACAAGAAAAATAGAGAAGGGTCGCATGGGCGAACTTTCGGAATCCGGATTGGCAGAAGAGCAAACGGCCTCTGTTTAGCATAAAAATGCAAAAGCGCCAATGGTTGCGCCCGACGCACTGCCGCCATGGCGGTTGACAGGCCCGCGACAGACTGTAGTATGAGACATTTGCGGCCCTGCCGCACCTGCCGCCCTTACCCGGTATTATCGAGGAGGAAATCGACCATGCTCAAAGATAAGACCATTTTTATTACCGGCAGCAGCCGGGGGATCGGCAAGGCGATTGCCCTGCGGGCGGCCCGTGACGGCGCCAATATCGTGATCGTGGCCAAAACCCGGGAGCCCCATCCACGGTTGCCGGGCACCATTTATACAGCGGCCGAAGAGATTGAACGGGCCGGTGGCCGGGCCCTGCCGCTGGCCGTTGATATCCGGGACGAGGGGGCCATCCACCATGCTGTCGATCAGGCTGTGGAGCGTTTTGGCGGCATCGACATCCTGGTTAACAACGCCAGTGCCATCAACCTGAGCGGGACGCAGGAAATTTCCTTGAAGCGCTTCGATCTCATGCACCAGGTCAATACGCGCGGCACCTTTGCCTGCGTCCAGGGTTGCCTGCCTTACTTAAAAGAGGCCGCCAATCCCCACGTGCTGATGCTCTCGCCGCCGCTCAACATGCAGGCCCGCTGGTTCGGCCCCCATGTGGCGTATACCATGGCCAAATACGGGATGAGCATGTGTGTTCTGGGCATGGCGGAGGAATTCCGGCCGGCGGGCATCGCCTTCAATGCGCTCTGGCCCCGGACGGCCATCGCCACCGCTGCGGTGCGCAACCTCCTTGGCGGTGATGAAGCGGTCGCGCGCAGTCGCAAGCCGGAGATCGTGGCGGACGCGGCCTACGCCATTCTAAACCGTGACAGCCGCACAAGCACCGGGCAATTCTTCATCGACGAAGACGTCCTGCACGCGGCGGGTGTGACCGATTTAAGCGGCTATCAAGTCGATCCGGATGTGGCGCCGGAAGAATTACTGCCGGACTTTTTCCTTTAGGCCGGTGTGAGGGGCGATGCGGGGCCATGAAGGCCACATACCCACCCGGGTCGTTATCGGTTCCGGATGTTTAAAATAACTTGCCCGGACCGATCATCTGCCGTTGACCGGGCATGACCCCCAGCGGCCGCTACCGAGAAAATTCTGGCCGCCGCCATGCGCTCTCCGGCCCCACCCCGGTGCCGTGAACCGCAAGGCGGCAAGCAATCTGCATTGATGAGGAGGGAGATGGAAGGCAAGCTGCCCGCCCGTGTGCGTTGGCATTATCTGGCTGCCCTGCTGCCGGCGGGGCTGTTCGCCTTGCTGGGGGCGAACCTGCCCGCCACCGCCGGCGGGCAGATATGGAACTGGCAGGTTGATTGGGTGGCGGGTCTGGGTGCAACCCTGGGCCTGCGGCTCGATGGTCTGAGCATGCTCTTCGGCCTGGTGATCACAGCCGTGGGCACGCTCGTGACGGTTTACTCCGGGGCCTATATCGGAGGGCACCGAAACACCGGCCGCTACCAGATCCTGTTGCAAAGCTTTATGGTGGCCATGCTGGGTCTGGTTCTGGCGGACAACCTCATCCTGCTGTTCATCTTTTGGGAACTCACCACCTTTACCTCTTTTCTGCTGATCGGTTTCGAGCATGACCGCACCGATGCCCGTGAGAGTGCCCGCCAGGCCCTTTTCGTGACCGGGGCCGGCGGCCTGGCGATGCTGGCTGGATTCATTCTGATCGGACAGGCGGCCGGCAGCTACTCCCTGACGGAAGTGCTGACCCATGGTAATCGCCTTACCCGTGACCCCCGCTATCCGATCATCCTTGTCCTGGTGCTGGCGGGGGCCTTCACCAAATCGGCCCAGTTTCCCTTTCACTTCTGGCTGCCCAATGCCATGACCGCGCCAACGCCCATCAGCGCTTTCCTGCATTCGGCCACCATGGTCAAGGCTGGCATCTATCTGCTGGCGCGCCTGCACCCCGTGATGTCCGGACCGCCGGCCTGGACGACGACCCTGACGCTTTTCGGCGCCGTGACCGCACTTACGGGCGCCATCATGGCCTTCGGCCAGACGGACCTGAAACGCATCCTGGCCTACACCACACTGATGGCCCTGGGCATGCTCACCCTTTTTCTGGGGGGCACGCACACGGCCGCCCTGGTGGCCGCGATGACGTTTTTTCTGGTGCACGCCCTTTACAAATCGGCCCTTTTTCTGGTGGTGGGCATCCTCGATCACGAAACCGGCACCCGCCGGCTGGATGCCGTTCGCGGGCTACGGCGCCCCATGCCCTGGACGGCCGCCGCCGCGCTGGCGGCCGCCTTATCCATGGCTGGATTTCCTCTCTTCTTCGGCTTTGTAGGCAAGGAAATCATGTACGACGGGGCCCTCAGCATGGATTTCCTGCCCGGCCCCGTCACCGTCGTGGCGGTGGCCGCCAATACACTGATGACCGCCGTGGCCGGAATCCTTTTCGTGCGACCGTTTCTCGGGCGTCTGGATGCTGCGGGGACCGCGATCCACGAGGCGCCGCCCCCCCTCTTTGGCGGCCCGCTCCTGTTGGGGGGGACCGGTATCCTTTTCGGGATCATTCCCGGGTGGGTCTCCCGGTGGCTTATCCAGCCGGCCGTACACGCCATGGGGCAGGACGGTTCCCCCGTGACTCTCTCGCTGTTTCACGGTTTGAGTCTGCCGCTGCTGCTGAGCATCATCACGCTGACGGTGGGCGTGGGGTGCTACCTTTCACGCCACACCCTGGCACGACTGGTATTCCAAGGAACGCGCGTATGGCCTCTGCCGCTGGAAAGCGCCTATCAGGGTGTCCTCCGTGGGATTCTGGGGATCGGGCGCTGGCAGACCCGCTGGCTGCAGAACGGCTCGCTGCATCGCTATCTTTTTGTCATCATAGCCGCCTTCGTGGGGCTCAGCACATGGGCGCTTGCAGCCGGCGGACAGTGGCCGGCACCGGGCGGGATACCAGAGCTGGCCTTGCGTGAGTGGCTTCTGGTCGGGCTCGAAGCGGCGGCCGTGGTGGCCGTGGTCATGACCCGCACGCGGCTGGTGGCCATCTCGGGTCTCGGTGTCGTGGGGGCCGGGCTGGCCCTGATTTTCCTGATCTTCGGGGCCCCCGATGTGGCCCTGACCCAGCTCATGGTGGAAACCCTGACGGTGATCATCGTGGCCGTTATTTTACTGCGGCTGCCCGATCTGCGCTCCCGGGAATGCGGCGACCGGCCCGTGCGCATTGCCGATGGCCTGCTGGCCTTGGCCGCGGGCACCGCCGTGGCGGTGATGCTGATCAATGCCACGGCCGCACCCTTGGACCGCGGGGTGACGGCTTTCTACGAGCAGCAGAGCCTGGTGGCGGCCCATGGCCGCAATATCGTGAATGTTATCCTGGTGGATTTCCGGGCCCTGGATACCCTGGGTGAGATCACGGTGGTGGCCCTGGCCGGTCTGTCGGCATTTGCCCTGATCCGCCGGGAACGCAATGGGCGGGGAGGACCATGGGAACGCTGATCCTTAAGACGGCCACACGCCTGCTGACGGGTTTGATTCTGGTTTTCTCGGTCTACCTGCTCTTCCGGGGGCACCAGTCGCCGGGCGGCGGGTTTGCCGGTGCACTCGTGGCGGGAACCGCCTTTGCGCTCTTCGCGATTTCCGAAGGGGCCCAGGCCCTGCGGCGGGCGGTGCGTATCGACCCTCGTCTTCTGACCGTCATAGGCCTCCTGACCGCTCTGGCCGCGGGAATGACGGCGGCTATCGACGCCAAGCCTTTTCTAACGGGGCTCTGGTGGGGCATGGGCCACGGCGCCGATGCCCATGCTTTTATCGGGACACCGGTGATCTTCGACATCGGCGTCTATCTGACCGTGCTGGGGACGATCTTGACTCTGGTACTTGCGCTGGAGGGGGACTAACCGTGGAGAGCGTTATGGCCATCCTGGTGGGGATCATGGTGGCGGGCAGTGTCTACCTGATTCTGGGCCGCAATCTGATCCGGTTTATTTTCGGGCTGGTACTGGCCAGCAACGCGGTCAACCTGCTGCTTTTCACCGGCGGGCGCCTGTCCAATCCGGCGCCTCCGCTGATCCCGCCGGACGCACTGACCCCGGCGGGTCCGGTGGCCAATGCCCTGCCCCAGGCGCTGATGCTGACGGCGATCGTCATCGGTTTTGCGCTGTTGGTGTTTATATTCGTGCTTTTTTACCGGGCCTACCAGGAGATCGGCACCGTCGACACCGAGTTCATGCGTCTGGCCGAACCCGTTGATGCGGTGACGCCGGGGCCCACCTGTTCGATCGAGCCGGAAGAGGTCTGATGTCACTGCTGGTGCTACCGATTCTGCTGCCCCTGCTGACCGCGGTGGCCGCCTTTCTTTGCGGCCGGCGACGGCTTTGGCAGGCCTACGTTTCCTTGGCCGGGAGTTTCCTGCAACTGGGGGCCTGCGGGATGCTGCTCCGCACGGTCCGTCAGGCCGGCATTCAGGCCGAACAGATGGGGGCCTGGCCGGCACCCTACGGCATTTCCCTGGTGGTCGACCATCTCAGTGCCGCCATGCTGGTGATCACCGCCGTGATCGGCCTGGCGGCCAACATCTACGCCCTGGCGGATATCGACCGGCGCTACCAGGCGCTGGGTTTCCACGCCCTTTTCCAGATTCTGATCGCCGCCATCAGCGGCGCCTTTCTGACCGGCGATCTTTTCAATCTCTACGTCTGGTTCGAAGTCATGCTGATGGCCTCCTTCGGGCTGCTGGTGATGGGCGGCAAACCCCAGCAGTTGGACGGGGGGGTGAAATATGTGACCCTGAACCTGATTGCGACCCTGATGTTCATCACCGGCCTGGGTCTGCTGTATGCCGCGACCGGTACGCTCAACATGGCCCACCTGCACACCAAGGTGCAGGCCTTTCCGAATCCTGGCCTGATGACGACCGTAGCCATGCTCTTCATTATAGCCTTCGG
>JASJCD010000133.1 GCA_030066135.1 Desulfobacterales bacterium
CGGTCGAATAGAACCGTTCCCCTTAAAATACCGCGGCATGAATGCCGCCCTAGATTGCCTTTTGGGGCGATTCATTGTTAAATATTGCCGCGCCCGATGGAGGATGCAACCGCGTAGGGCCTATCCACATGGCCTCTCCCGCAACGCATGAATTGCGCTTTTTGGAGGATTGACAATGCTTGTTCCCATCGTTCTGGCCGGTGGTGCCGGAACCCGGCTGTGGCCCCTGTCCCGGGAGCTGCATCCCAAACAACTCCTGCAGCTGACCGGCGATCGCAGCATGATTCAGATCACCCTCGAGCGGCTCGAAGGCCTGGCCGATCTGGCACGGCCCGTGGTCATCTGCAACGAGAGCCACCGTTTCATGATCGCCGAGCAGCTGCGTGAGATCGGCATCCGGCCGGAGGCCATCATCCTGGAGCCGGTGGGGCGCAACACGGCGCCGGCCATCGCGGCCGCCGCCCTCTACAGGGCCCGGCAATCCCGTGACGACGACCTGCTGATCCTGCCCGCGGATCACCATATCGGCCAGCCGGCCACATTTCACCGGGCAGTCCTTACCGGGCGTGCGCTGACGGCCCGACAATTTCTAACGACCTTCGGGATCGTGCCCACGGCGCCCGAAACGGGTTACGGCTATATTCAAAAAGGCGCGACCCTGGATATCGGCCAAGGCGGCCTTCAGCCTTCGGCCATCCAGGCCTTTGTCGAGAAACCCGACCGGCCTACGGCGGAAGCCTACCTGGCTTCCGGACGCTACCTCTGGAACAGCGGCATGTTCCTCTTCCGGACGGATACCATTCTGGAGGAGATGCAGCAGCTGGTGCCGGAGATTTTCAGGGCCTGTGAAAAGGCCGTGGACCGCGCGGTGGTCGATCTCGATTTCTTGCGCCTGGACCCGGAAGCCTTCACCGACTGCCCGTCCGATTCCATCGACTATGCCGTTATGGAAAAAACCGCCCGCGGCGCCATGGTCCCCCTGGATGCCGGCTGGAACGACCTGGGCTCCTGGGAGGCCCTGTGGGATGTGGGCCCCAAGGATACGGCCGAAAACGTCATCGCCGGCGACACCCTCCTGCACGATGTCACCCGCTCCTATGTGCTGGCCGACAGCCGCCTGGTAGCGGCGGTGGGCGTCGATCGGCATATCGTCGTGGAAACGGCCGATGCCGTTTTCATCTCCCCCCGGGATCGCGTGCAGGATGTCAAACACCTTGTCGCGCAGCTACGGACAGCCCAGCGCACGGAGGGCATCCGCCATCGCCGGGTCTACCGCCCCTGGGGAACGGTGGCGAGTATCATCGAGGCGCAGCGCTTTGCGGTCAAGCACATCACGGTCAATCCGGGCGCGCGCATCTCCCATCAGAAACATGACCACCGGGCCGAACACTGGATCGTCGTCAAGGGAAAGGCCCAGGTGACCCGAGGCGGAGAAGAATTCATTCTGGAAGAAGACCAGTCGACTTATATACCCCAGGGACAGCCGCATCGACTCAGAAATCCCGGCAAACAGCCGCTCGAGATCATCGAGGTTCGAACGGGCACCTACCTGGGCGAAGATGATATCAAGCGATTCGAGGATGACTACGGCCGCTGACAGGAGGGCGGCGCGCGCAAGGATCAGGGGGATCAATCCAGACGTTCCGCGCGGTCTTCATCTGACGTGGCCGTCTGCAAACAATCGGAAGTCAAAACACGGGAAGCGTAAATGAAAAAAGCACTGATCACCGGAATTACAGGGCAGGACGGGGCTTATCTGGCTGAAATGCTGCTCGAGAAGGGCTACGCGGTGCATGGCATCAAACGCCGTTCCTCCTCTTTCAACACGGCGCGCATCGACCACCTTTACAAGGATCCCCACGAAAAGGATGTTCGCTTTGCGATGCACTACGGCGATCTGACCGACGCCACCAACTTGATCCGTATCATTCAGGAAGTGCAGCCCGAGGAGATTTACAACCTTGCGGCCCAGAGCCACGTCAAGGTCAGTTTTGAAACGCCGGAGTACACCGCCAATGCCGATGCCTTGGGTACGCTCCGGATCCTGGAGGCCATTCGCATCCTGGGGCGCGAACGGCAGACCCGTTTCTACCAGGCCTCCACCAGCGAGATGTACGGCCAGGTGCGTGAAACCCCCCAGACCGAGACAACGCCGTTCTACCCCCGCAGCCCCTACGGCGCCGCCAAGGTTTATGCGCACTGGATAACGGTAAACTACCGCGAAGCCTATGGCATGTTTGCCTGCAACGGCATTCTTTTCAACCATGAATCCCCGATCCGCGGCGAAACCTTTGTGACCCGCAAGATCACGCGCGCCGTGGCCCGGATGCACATGGGCCTGCAGGACTGTCTCTATTTGGGCAACCTCGATGCCCGGCGCGACTGGGGGCACGCGCGCGACTATGTCCGGGCCATGTGGATGATGCTCCAGCAGGACGAACCGGAAGACTTCGTGATTGCCACGGGCGAAGACCATTCCGTGCGTGAAATGGTCGAAAAGGCCTTCGCGGCGGTGGGGGTCACCATCCGCTGGGAAGGCCAGGGCGTTGAGGAAAAAGGGATCGTTGCCCATGTAGAGGCTGATGGCGGCTCGTCATTGCGACCCGGGGATACGGTGGTGTGCATCGATGCGGGCTATTTCCGGCCCACCGAAGTCGATCATCTGCTGGGCGATGCCACCAAGGCGCGGGAGAAACTCGGATGGGAGCCCGTGGTCGGCTTCGACGAACTGGTGCAGACCATGATGGTGGAAGATCTCAAGGAGGCCGACAAGGATCGCCTCTGCAATATCGCCGGTTTCACGACTTATCAGCACGTCGAATAGCCAAGCTCAAGGGACAGCCAAATGGATCGACAGGCACGCATCTTCGTGGCCGGGCACCGCGGCATGGTGGGCAGCGCCATTCTCCGGCGCCTGCAGGCCGAAGGCTTCGATCGGCTGATCACCCGAACGCATGCCACGCTGGATCTGACGGATCAGGCGGCAGTACAGCGGTTTTTTCAGGACCACCCCGTCGACCAGGTGGTGCTGGCGGCGGCGCGCGTGGGCGGTATCCAGGCCAACAACACCTATCCGGCGGTTTTTATCTACGAAAATTTGATGATCCAGACCAATGTCATCCACGCGGCCTTTCAGGCCGGCGTGCGGCGCCTGCTGTTTTTGGGCAGCTCCTGCATCTACCCCAAACATGCGGCCCAACCCCTCCGGGAGGAGGCGCTTCTGGGCGGCTGGCTGGAGCCCACCAACGCACCTTATGCGGTGGCCAAGATCGCGGGGATCAAGCTGTGCGAATCCTACAACCGTCAGTACGGCACCGACTACCGCTCGGTCATGCCCACCAATCTTTACGGGCCCGGCGACAACTACGACCTGGAAACCTCCCACGTCCTGCCGGCCCTGATCCGGAAGTTTCATCTGGGCAAGCTGGCACAAAACAGCGACTGGGATGCGATCGCCGCCGACGAGGCCCGCCACGGCCTGATCCCCGCGGATATCCGCGCGGCCCTGGGCCATTCCGGCCGCCTCCCGGCCCAAGTGGTCTTGTGGGGCAGCGGCCGGCCGTACCGCGAATTTCTCCATGTGGACGATTTGGCCGATGCCTGCCTGTTTGTCATGCAACTGCCGGCGGGAGCTCTGGCTGAGGCGTATACGACCGCAAGTCCCTCGGGGGGGGGTGCGGATAACAGCGCCCCGGCGCACAACCTGCGCCCCGAGACCGGTCTGCTCAACATCGGCACCGGTCGCGACCTGACCATCCGGGAGCTGGCGGAAACGGTGGCCGCGGTGGTGGGCTATACCGGCGAGATCGTCTGGGATGGGGATAAACCCGACGGCACGCCCCGCAAACAGCTCGACACCCGCCGCAGCGAGCTGCTTGGCTGGCGCCCCCGAATCGGTCTGGATGAAGGTATTCTTCGCACCTACCAGGACTATCTAAAAGCCTGACCGACCAATCGTCGGCACCGCCCGCGGCGGCCCCTCGCGCGGGGTCGGATCCGTTTGGAAACCATCTGCACCGAAAGGAATCGCCATGGAAAATACCGACCGTGCTCCCAGGGTCTCGCTGGCCCCCACGGGAGAAGCCTTCGAGCTTCCCCGCAAGGCGGACTATGAACGTGAATTCGTGCGGCTGCAGGCGCTGGCTGATCGTCACCGTGCGGCCGGACGTGAAATCGTGGTGGTCATGGGGGTCGGGTTTGTCGGGGCGGTGATGGCCGGTGTGGTGGCGGACGCCCCCCCCAATGAAGCGGGTGAAGCCCCTTATTTCGTCATCGGCATGCAAAGACCCTCGACCCGTTCCTACTGGAAGATCCCCTATCTCAACCGCGGCCAGGCCCCGGTCGAAGCCGAGGATCCCGAAGTGGCGCCGCTGATCGAACGCGCTGTCAAGACCCGCCAGACCCTGACGGCCACCTTCACCTACGATGCACTGCAACTCGCCGACATCGTGGTGGTGGACGTACAGTGCGACTATCTGAAGACCAACCTGGGGGATGTCCGCAACGGTCACGCCGATATCAAGGCCCTGGAGGAGAGCCTCAAGGTGATCGGCCGCAATATCTCCCCGGCGTGCATGGTTTTGATCGAAACGACCGTACCGCCCGGAACTACCGAGTACGTGGCCTATCCGATCGTCAAAAAAGCATTTGAACAGCGGGGGCTTCAAACGGCCGAGCCCTGTCTGGCCCACAGCTTCGAGCGCGTGATGCCGGGTCGCGACTATGTGGCCTCGATCCGTGAATTCTGGCGGGTGTGCAGCGGCATCGATGCCGATGCTCGGGAAAAGGTGGTTGCCTTTCTCTCCGCGATCATCGATGTCGAAAACTATCCGTTGACCGTGCTGGACCGGCCCATCGAAAGCGAAACCTGCAAGATTGTCGAAAATTCTTACCGGGCAACGATTCTGGCGTTCCTGGACGAGTGGAGTGTATTTTCCGAGCGCAATGGCGTGGATCTGCACAAGGTGGTTCAGGCCATCAAGGTGCGTCCGACCCATTCAAACATGATTTTTCCCGGGCCGGGCATCGGCGGCTACTGCCTGCCCAAGGACGGCGGTCTTGGGGTCTGGGCCTACAACACCCTCATGGGTTTCGAGGACGATATCTTCAAAATGACGCCCATGGCGATCGATATCAACGACACACGGGCACTGCGGGCGGTGCAACTCGTCCGCGACGCCCTGCGCAACATGGGCAAAATCGTGGCGGCCTCCAGGGTGGCCCTGCTGGGCGCGTCCTACCGACAGGACGTCGGCGACACCCGCTACAGCGGCTCGGAACTGATCGTGCGCAAACTGGCTGAAATGGGGGCCGAAACGGTCGTTCACGACCCCTATGTCAAAAGGTGGTGGGAGCTCGAAAAGCAGGACAGATATCCGCGCCCCGGGTATTCGATGGCCCGTTTCTTCCGCAATCAGGAGGGACTGCGCGATGTCGCCGTCAATGATCGCATCGAAGACGCCCTCAAGGGCGTGGACGCCGTCGTCCTGGCGGTCGGGCACGAACCTTACCGGCTGCTGGATGCGGATACCGTGGTCGCCATGACCGGCCGCCCGATTGCCCTGATCGACTGTTTCAACCTTCTGGACGACGGCCAGATCGAACGCTATTTCGAGCTCGGCTGTGAGGTCAAAGGCCTCGGCCGGGGGCATGTCAAACGCATCAAGGACCGTGTGGCCTGCCGCCGGCCAGATTCCTGAATTATGCAACCCATTGGAATTTTTCAACCCGCTTCGATGAAATCACGATGGATGGCTGAAGGTGTTTGGGCCCTTGATCGCCTGGTGCCGACCGTCATTTGCGTGGTGCTTTTTCTGGTGCTGGTTTCCGGTGGCGGCTGCGGGCCGACCGTCAACGATGCCCTGCGACAGGACGATGCCGAACTGATGGCGCGCATGCTGGAGAACGAGCAACTCGTCCGGCGGCGCGGTATGAAGGGTGAAACCCTGCTGCACCTGGCCGCCAATGCGGATAGCCGGCAGTGTGCGGCCCTGCTGATCGACGCCGGCGCGGAGATCGATGCCCGGGATGTCGAGGGTCGCACGCCTTTGCACCTGGCGGCTTTTCGCGGTCATCGCAAGGTGGCGGCATTGCTGCTGGAAAAGGGCGCCGACATCTGGGCGGCGGATAAACGCGGACAGACCCCTTACCGCCTGGCCCGCATCAACGCGGACAATGCCATGCTGGCAATGATGCTGCCGTCGGATGACGCCGCCTTGCCCGGCGACGGGGGCAGGGGGGACGCCGCCGAATGGTTCGCCCGCGGTCATAGCCTGGCGGTGGTCGGCCGGTACCTGCAGGCGATCGAAGCCTACCAGCAGGGCCTGTTGATTGACAGCGGGGATGCCGCGATTTTCTATAACCTGGGTATCTGTTATCAGAAAACAGGACGACGGGCCCTTGCCCTGCAGGCTTTTGAGCGTGCCGTTTTCCTTGACCCGGGGTATGCCGGGGCCTGGTTCAACGTCGGTATCCTGAGGGCGGAAGAAGGACAATTCGAGGGGGCTGCCGCGGCTTTCCGGAAACTGCTGGCGATGGCGCCTCACGACGATCAGGCCTGGCTGAACCTGGGCTACTGTTACGAACGGCTCGGCCGATCGGAGGAGGCCATTGCGGCCTGGCAACGGGCCGCCGCAATCAGACCGGACAAGCCTGAAGCCCATCACAGCCTGGTGGTCGTCCTGCGGTCCCTTGGGCGTTCCGCGGAGGCCACACACCATTACCGGCAGCTTGAACGGATCGACCCCCACGCCGCCGCCGGTATCAAACCGCTTCCCCCCTGATCCGATGCCGCGATTTGGGTCTGGGGTGAACAGCTCCCTGGCCCGGGCAGCGGTTGTAAAGGCACCCGTGGGAAAAACGCACCCATGCCTGAGGTGTTGGTGGTGGTTGGCCTTTTGGAAATCAGCCGGACAGGGGCGCCGTCGCGGGGCTTTGATTCGACCTGGCGATCGTCATTTACCGCCCCGATACCAACAGGGCCGATGGAAGGGTGGGGCGGCGACAGGGGTTCCGGCGCCCGCCCCCGATTTTTATTCGTTGGGAACGAAGCCCTACGCTAGCGGGCCGCGTTGAGGGCCTCGTCCTTCCAGTACTTGGTACCTTTGACCGTGGCCTGGAGGGCCAGTCCGCTTTCGGTCAGCTGGTAGATGGTGATATTGTCCAGCAGGGCTTCGCCGCCAACCGCAGCCCCCATGTCGCTGGCTTTGGCGGCGGCGTCGGCATGCCCGCCAAATTCCCAGCCGCTTTCAATGAAGCGCTGCATGGTCTCATCGTCATGGAAAATAAAAACCGCGCGGAAATCCTTCAGGCCCAGGCCCAGACCGATGCCGAGCTCCCCCATTTTCATATAGGTCCGCTGGGGGCTTCGATTGCTTTGAACAACACCGTAGCCTCCCCCGAAGCTGGCGAAAATCACATTGACGTTGGCATTGCTGAAGACGGCATAACCCGGGGATGAGGCGATCTGGGATTTGGCTTGGGGGCGCACCTGGTAGAGCTCTGCCAGGGTTTCGCGTTGCATCTCGTTGATGGCCTGGCGTTTGTTCTCAGGTTTATGTCCCTTGCTGGTTGCACAGGCTGACAACAGAAAGGCAATGAGCGTAAGGCACAGGAAGATCCGCATGGGTTTCATTTGTTTTCCTCTGACATTGACGGCGGCCCCGAAAGCAATCGGCGGGCACGATACCGGTACAAGGTTTCAGGATCGATTATCGGACACGGCTGTCAGGTTCTTTAATGCATCGATCTTATCGCGGAATCTCCCAGGAGGCAACGCATGGCCTATTCAAAGCAGCTGGCGCAGCGCATTGACGCAATCGTCCGGGACTTGGGGCTCACGAAGAAAGGAATGTTCGGCGGGATTTGCTATCTCCGGCAGGGCAACATGTGTTTCGGGGTCTATAAGGATTACTTGATCGTCCGATTGGGCAGCGCCGAAGCGGCTGAACCCTATCTGGCTCAGGAGCATGTGGGCCCCATGGACATCACCGGACGCCCCATGAAAGGCTGGATCATGGTGGCGCCGGCCGCCTGCCGCAGCGAGGCACGCCTGAAGGACTGGCTGCAATTGGGGGACCGGTTCGCCCGCAGCCTGCCGCCCAAACCCGACCGCACGCGCTGAGCGCAGCCGCCGGCCACGGGGGCCGACTTGAATATGGCGGGTTTGCTGCCGTCAGCACATGCCGCCATTGACGCCGATGACCTGCCCGGTGATATAGGAAGCCTCCTCAGAGCAGAGAAAACGCACGACCCGGGCCACTTCCTCCGGCTGGCCGACCCGCGCCATGGGAATCATCTGTTTGAGCGCATCCACGGCCACATCCTGGATCATTTCGGTTTCGATCAGACCGGGGGCCACCGCGTTGACGCGGATGCCCAGGCGTCCGACCTCGGCCGCCAAGGACTTGCTGGCGGCGATCAGCCCGGCTTTGGCCGCTGAATAATTGACCTGGCCGCGATTGCCGGTCAGCCCGGCAACGGATGAAATGGTCACGATCGCACCGCTTTTCTGGCGCACCATTTTCTTGATCACTGGCCGGGTGACATTGTAGAAGCCTTTCAAGGCCACATCGATGACCGACGCCCACTGGCCGGCTTTCATCATCAGAAACAGGTTGTCGGCCGTTATGCCGGCGTTGTTTACCAGGACATCGATGCTTTCGGCACGGGCGATGATGTCCTTCATGGCCGGTTCGGTTTGACCGGCATCGGCCACGTCGAAGGCCATCGTATCGATGCTGCCGCCGGCCGCCTCGATGGCTGACCGGGTTTCATCGGCCGAAGCCGCGTCGGAGTGGTAATTGGCAACGATGTGATAACCGTCGCGGGCCAGCGCGATGGCGATGGCTTTTCCGATTCCGCGCGTGCCGCCAGTAACAATAGCTGTTTTCGGCATGGGCTTCTCCTCGGTTGGATAGTTGGCTGTGGAAAGCTTCGGCAAGGCCGCCCAGTTTGAAATTCGGCCCAAACCCGCCGCGGCAATACGCGTGTTGCCGCAGTGGGCACAAAACGGCGCCCAGGCGTTCTCGCCGGCGATTTGAGGGATTGCGTTCGCGGCCCTGTCCTATTACATATGCACGCACCTGTAAAGCAAGAGACCAATCGGCTTGCCGGAAGGATTTTACAGTCGCCGGCCGGTCAGCAAGGGCGATGTTAAAAAGCCGGCAGGGGTATCGCTTTGTCAGGATTCAAGGAGATCCACATGATGCCATTTCAATTCCAGACGGCGGGCCAGATTCGGTTCGGCTGCGGTGAAGCCTCCCGACTGGGCATGGCCGCGGCCCGCCTGGGGCGGCGGGCGCTATTTGTGACCGGCCGCCATGCGACGCGCTGGGCGCACTTGCGCGATTTGCTGGTTGAAAAAGGTGTTACGACCACCGTTTTCAGTATCGAGACCGAACCGCATGTCGGAATGATCGAACGGGCCGTGGCTGCGGCGCGTGAGGTGTCCTGTGACCTGGTGGTGGCCGTCGGGGGCGGGAGCGTGATCGACGCCGGCAAGGCCGTGGCCGCCATGCTGACCAATCCGGGCGAACTCCTGGACTATCTCGAAATCGTGGGGCGCGGTCGCGCCCTGACCCAACCCTCGCGGCCCTGCATCGTGCTGCCCACCACGGCCGGCACCGGCGCGGAGGTCACCCGCAATGCGGTGTTGTCCGCCCGGGCGCACAAGGTGAAGGTCAGCCTGCGCAGCCCCCACATGATGCCGCAACTGGCGATCGTCGATCCCGAACTGACGGTGGCCATGCCGCCATCGGTCACGGCCGGCACCGGGATGGACGCCCTGACCCAGTTGATCGAGCCTCTGGTCTCTTCCAAGGCCAACCCCCTAAGCGACGGCATCTGCCGAGAAGGCCTGCGGCAGGCCGCAGGGCACCTGGTGAGAGCTTTTGAAGATGGCGGCGATCTGGCTGCCCGGGAGGCCATGTCGCTGGCCAGCCTGTTCGGGGGCCTGGCCCTGGCCAATGCCGGACTCGGCGCGGTGCACGGTTTTGCCGGCCCCCTGGGGGGGATGATCCATGCCCCCCACGGCATGGTTTGCGCGGCCCTGCTGCCCGCGGTAATGGCGGCCAATATCGAGATGTTGCGGAAGGAGGCACCGCATTCGCCCGCCCTGGCGCGCTATCGTGAAGTGGCTGGCCTCCTCACCGGCCGTGAGGATGTCCGCATCGATGAAGGCGTCGAATGGATCCGCCGCCTGACGGACCGGCTGAACCTGCCGGGGTTGTCCACCCTGGGGCTGGCGGAATCCGATTTCGGGGAAGCCGTGGCCAAAGCCAGGCGGGCCAGCAGCATGAAGGGCAACCCGGTCGATTTGAGCGCTCAGGCCCTGGAAGACATTCTGAGGGCTTCCTTGTAGGCCTGCCATCCGGGCGACCGTGCCTGGTCCGACAAAGGGTTCGAGTCTTGTATGCACGCGTGGCGCGGGCGCGGTCGGTCAAGCCGGGTTGGAGGCGCCCGTCTTCAGAAAGGCTTCAATGGCCGGCACAAGGCGATCCACGTCCTCCGGTGCCGACCAGATAATCTCGGGGTCGGATTTGAACCAGGTAAACTGTCGTTTGGCATACCGCCGGGTATCGCGTTTCATCAGCTCGACGGATGCCTCCCAGGGGGTTCTACCGGCCAGATAATCGACCATATGGCGATAGCCGATAGACTGCATGGATTTGAGATCGGCGGCATAGCCCTGGTCCAGGAGTGTTTGCACTTCGTTCAGCAATCCCTCGGCAAGCATGCCCTCGACGCGCTGGTTGATGCGCGCGTACAGGCGCGATCGATCGATTTCAAGTCCGATTTTGAAAGTTTCGTAACGCTTTTGCGAAAATCCGTGGCGGCGCTGAAGATCGGAGATCGGCCGGCCCGTACTCTCCAGCGTTTCCAGGGCGCGGATGATGCGAAACCGATCGTGGGCGTGAATACGTTCGGCACTGGCAGGATCGCTGCGCTGCAAGACGGCATACAGCCCGGCGAGACCCTCTTTTTCAGCCTGCTTTTCAAGCCGCCGGCGAATCTGCGGGTCAGGCGGCCGGGCGTCAAACAGGCCAAACAGCAAGGCCTTGATGTAGAATCCGGTGCCGCCGGCCACCACGGGCAGAATCGCTTCCCGGTCTAGCCGCCGGATGCAGTCCGAAGCCATTTGCGCATAGCGGGCGGCGTCGAAAGGCGCGTCCGGATCGACCACGTCGATCATATGGTGCCTGACGGCGGCCTGCTCCGCGGGTGTCGGTTTGGCCGTGCCGATGTCCATCCGACGGTAAATCTGCATGGCATCGGCCCCCACGATCTGGCCGCCGAGCCGTTGCGCCAGACGGATGCCGACCGTGGTCTTGCCGATTCCGGTGGGGCCGCAAATGATGATGATGCGCACTTTTTGCGATCCGGTACTCATACCATTCAAATAAACCGACTGTACCCTGAATCGCAAGGGCCAAAGGGGGGTGTCAGGGCCCGAAAATCACAGCCGGACGTTTCAGGTCCGGTCGCGGCGCGGTGATCAACAATACCCCGGATATAAGGCTTTTATATTGACATTGAATGGTCAATGCTATAAACAGTCTCGAATCTAATATCACCCCCAAGAGTATAAACGGCTGAATGCCGAAATAAAATTCATTTAAAGGAGGATTCAAGTAAATGGCCAACGTTGAATACATGGGCAAGACGTTTGAGGTGGACGAAGACGGTTTCATCGGGAACTACGAAGACGGCAAGTGCGAAGAGTGGGTTCAGTACGTCAAGCAGCAGGAAGGTATCGACGAGCTGAGCGAAGAGCATCGCAAAGTCATCACGGTTCTCCAGGAATACTACGAGAAGAACGGTATTGCCCCGATGGTGCGGGTGCTTTCCAAGGTTACCGGCTTCAAACTGAAACACATTTACGAGCTGTTCCCCTCAGGTCCGGGGAAGGGCGCCTGTAAGATGGCAGGTCTCCCGAAACCGACCGGCTGCGTCTAATGCTGCGGCCATGACGGCTGTCGCTTAGA
>JASJCD010000134.1 GCA_030066135.1 Desulfobacterales bacterium
CACCAGGTCGAGATCACGGGTGCGCGTATTGTTCACGGCGATGAAGGCCGGCATCAGGCGGCCCTGACCATCGACGACGGCAAAATACTTCTGGTGCTCACGCATGGCCGTAATCAGAACTTCCCGGGGGACTTCCAGGAATTCCTTTTCGAAGCGGCCGGTGGTGGCAATCGGGAGTTCCACCAGGTTGGTGACGATATCGATCAACTCGGGGTCCTCCAGGACTTCCCCGCCGGCGGCCCGGGCAGCGCGCCCAACTTCTTCAGTCACCATGCGGCGCCGCTCCACGATATCGGCAATCACCTGATGCGCCCGCAGGGTGTCGACATATTGATCGGCATGGTCGAGTTTGATTTTGCCGGGGGCCATGAAATAGTGACCCCGGGTATAGCGGCCGCTTTTAATGTTGCCCACCGAAAAAGTAATCACCTTGGGCCCCAGGAGCGCCACGATGGTGTGGATTGGCCGTGCGAAGGCGATGGTCAGATCGGACCAGCGCATGGATTTGGGAAAAGGTACCGCCAGCACCACTTCCGGGAGTATGGTCTTGAGAACCGTAGCCGTGGCCACGCCCCGCGCCGTCACCCGGGCACAAACATATTCGCCCTTCTCTGTCCGGGTCTTTTTCAGGCGGCTGACGGGCAGACCCAGCTTTTCGGCAAATTTACGGGCCGCCATCGTCGGTTCACCCGCCGCATCGTAGGCGACCTTTACCGGCGGCCCCATTTCCTCGGTGGTTTCCGAGCGCTGCTTGGGCGCCACATTGTTGATTTCGATGGCCAGCCGCCGCGGGGTCCCAAACGTACGCATATCGCCATGGTCGACGCGGGCATGCGCCAGCTTCTGGGTAAGCATGGTTTTCATGGCCGCCAGGGCAGGGGCAATATAGCCGGCGGGAATCTCTTCGGCGCCGATTTCCAGTAGAAGTTTTTCCATTCGCTTTACCTCGTTCTCCTTCAGATTATCCATTCGGTTCCGGGATCTCGAACTGCCTGCCACTGACCCTACAGCCGGGGAATACCACGTTCCAGCAAGGGATAACCCATTGCTTCACGCTGCTTCACATAACCCTCGGCGCACTGGCGGGCCAGGTTGCGGATGCGGCCGATATAGCCGGTCCGCTCGGTGACGCTGATCGCGCCGCGGGCGTCCAGCAGGTTGAAGGTATGGGAGCACTTCAAGCAGTATTCATAGGCCGGCAGGACAAGTCCTGCGTCAATCATCCGCTGGGATTCGGCTTCATACTGGCTGAAGAAACTGAAAAGCATGTCGACATCGGCTTTCTCGAAATTGTAGGTCGACTGCTCGACTTCCTGCTGGTGGTGCATATCGCCATATTTCACGGTCGCATTCCACATGAGGTCGTATACGTTGTCGACCCCCTGGAGATACATGGCAATCCGCTCGAGCCCATAGGTCAACTCAACCGAAATGGGCGCCAGTTCGATGCTGCCGCAAAGCTGGAAATAGGTAAACTGGGTTATCTCCATGCCGTCGAGCCACACTTCCCAGCCCAGACCGGCCGCCCCCAGTGTGGGCGATTCCCAGTCGTCCTCGACAAAGCGGATATCGTGCTCGAGGGGATCGATACCGAGAACTTTCATGCTCTGCAGATAGAGTTGCTGGGATTCCTGGGGTGAAGGTTTTAAAATGACCTGGTACTGGTAGTAGTGCTGCAAACGATTGGGGTTTTCGCCGTAGCGTCCGTCGGTGGGACGGCGCGAGGGCTGCACGTAGGCTACATTCCAGGGTTCCGGCCCCAGCGCCCGCAGCAGTGTGGTGGGGTGAAAGGTGCCCGCACCGACCTCCATATCGTAGGGCTGGGCCACCACACAGCCCTTCTGGGCCCAAAAGCGTTCCAGTTTCATGATGACATCTTGAAAATACATAGGGACTCCTCGTTCGTACGTGTGATGGTTATCAATCGAGCACTCTTCAAATCTTCGGCCTGCGCACCACACCCTGGTCGGCCGGCATCGAGCGGCCACAGAAATTGCTCACCGGGTGGCACTATGAATCTGCAATCCGTTCATGCTTGGCTGAGCATCCAAGAGCATGGCTTCCGGCTCAGGGGTTAAAAGCGCCTGCCATTGTGGTCGCAGGCGGTGGATGGCATCTTTGGGACCCACCGCCCAGATGCAGCCGCCGCCTCCGGCACCGGTAAAACGGCCCCCGCAGCCCTCGCCACGGGCAGCTTCCACCAGTGCCGTTCCCAGGGGATCTAACACATCCGGGGTCATCTCACGGCGCATGTCGGTTTCGGTATTCATGGCTTCGGCGGCCTGCGACCAGTCACCCCGGTCCAGGGCCTGGCTGAATTGCCCTACGCAAGCCGCAATTCGCCGCCAATGTTCACGGTCGCGGCCGGCCCGAAAACGTTCGATCCAGCGGCCATTGACATCGTGGGAGGCATGCGGACGGCCGGCATAGGCCACGATGAAGTGATCCCCCAGCGATGCCATCGCAGGATTGTTTGCCAGTGGCTGCCGGCGCACGCCCAGACCATCGCCGTGAACCTCCCAGTACCAGGTGTTGACGCCGCCGAAAACGGCCGCCAGCTGATCCTGCATGCCGCAAGGCCTGCCAGCAGCGCTTTCTTCCAGCATATGGGCCCGCCGCACAATCTGATCCCGTGAAAGCGGTTTTTCACCCGACAGCCGCCGGCACTCCTCCAGAGCCCCGATCAGGGCCACGGCGGCAACGGACGACCCGCCCAAAGCACTGCGCGGCGGGGAGGCGCTATCGATATGGATGCGCACCCCCTGCAGTTTGTAATGGGCGGCGACTGCAAAGAACAGCCCCATGGGATGATCAAAAGGCGCCTGGACAGCCTTGAACGCCGCCGGCTCAAACCCCCGGGAGGAAATGCTGACCTCCAGGCCGGTGTGCGCCTCCAGGGTCACCGTGGTCTGGAGGTCGAGGGCCATATTGAACGTCGCCGGGATGTCAGCCTGCAAGGGCAGATAAAAAACCGCCAGATCGAGCGTTCCGCCCATGTCGACCCGGCAGGGGGCCGAAGCGCTCACTTGATGCGTGCTCACGATCTCGCCAAGCATTTCAGGCATTCGGTTCTCCAACGCCCATCGCCCTGCACCGATACGTCATGCGGCGGTCGCACGGGGCCGAATCTGTCTTAAAAATTTCAAGCTGCGCGGCTCTTTGCCCAAATGGTATGGCACGAAGGCCTCCATAAAGGTCTGGGCTTCGTTCAATGCGGCGGACGAAAAACGAATGCGACCGATCCGCGCCAGGTCGCCTTCCGCTATCCACTGCAACTGTTTGATGGTGCCCCGCGACAGACACAGCGTCGGTTCATGCGTCGGATCACAGGTGCGGCAGCATAAACCGCCCCGGGGCAGATCGAACCCCGTGGCCGCGATCTGAAAGTTCTCCACCTCCGTTCGGCAGACGCAACAGTAATTTAAATTCGGGCACAATCCCGCCAGGGACATGAACCGCATCTGGAAAGCCAGATTGAGCAGGGCATCGTCCTGCCGCCCGGCATCCAATTCACCCAGGGCATAGACAAGCAGATGGTACAGCGGTGCCAGGGGCTGATCATCTTCCGCCCACCCCATCGCCAGTTCGGCCCAGTAGCTGGCATAGGCGGTCTTCAAAATATGCTGGCGCAGAGCCGCAAACGGATCGAGGATATGGGCCTCCTCAAGGACAGCCAGTCCTCCTTGCCGGCGTCGGCGGTATTGGATGTTCAAATTCGAAAACAGCTCCAGTGCGCCGGCAAATCGCTTGCGACTTTTTTTAGCATGCTTGGCGATCAGGCTGATCTTGCCAAGATCTTCTGAAAAAAAAGTCAGAATCAAATCGGCGTCGCCGTAATCGACGCGTCGAAGCAAAATCGCGGTCGTCTTCTGGACTTGCATGGTTCAAATACCGAGAAACGCCGTCGCTATCACGAAGTAAAAATAGACGCTGATGATATCGATCGACGTGGTTACAAAAGGTCCGGTGGCGACCGCCGGATCGATATTGGCTCGGGCCATCAAAAGCGGCACACACGATCCCACCAGCGCGGCCACGGTCATGGAACAAATAACAGCCAACCCCACGGCCAGGGCCAACCAGATGATGCTGTAGCTAAGCTGGGCCACCGAACCGATCAGAACCGCATAGAACACGCCCAGAACCAATCCAATGGCACATTCCTTGGCGATAACCGACCAGAAGTCACGCGTGACGATCCGGCCGGTGGCCAGCCCGCGCACGACAATGGTGGAGGACTGGGTGCCGATGTTGCCCCCCATCCCCATGATGACCGGGATGAAGGCCGCCAGGTAGGCGTAGCGGTTGAGTGCGCCTTCGAATTTCCCGATCACGAAAAAGGCAAAAATCCCGCCCAGGCAGCTGGCCAGCAGCCATGGCAGGCGTGTCTTGGTGCTGCGCATGACCGTCTGGGTTTCGATGAATTCTTCGCCCACACCAGCCATTTTGAGCATGTCCTCGGTGGCTTCCTGGCGGAAAATGTCGATGACGTCGTCCACCGTCACGATACCCACGAGCCGGTTGGTCTCGTCGACCACCGGAACGGCCAGGATATCATAGCGCGCCACAAGCTTGGCCACTTCCTCCTGGTCGATATCGGTCCCGACGGTGAAGACATTGGTCGTCATGAACTGTTTAAGGGGTGTTTCGGCTGGTACGACGACCAGCTGGCGCAAAGAACTGACCCCCACCAATTTTCCGTATTCGTCCACGACGTAAAGATAAAATGGCATTTCCACGTCATGGTACTCGGTCTGGATCTGTTCGATGGCCTCCTTGGCGGTGACATCCTGCTGGAAAGCGATGAAATCCGTAACCATGATACCACCGGCGGTATCATCGTCGTATTTGAGAAGGCCTTCGATTTCTTCGGAGCCCTCACGTTTCATCTTTTCCAATATGGCGTCGGATTTTTCTTCCGGGAGGCGCCCGATCAAATCCGTGACATCATCGGTCGCCATGAGCTCAAGGACGCCGACAATGTCGTCCAGATCAATTTTATCGATAAGCGGCAGGAAGGTATCTTCGTCCAGTTCACTGAACAGATCACCCTTCTTCTCCGTGTCCTCGATCATATTATAGAGTTGAAGCTGGTTTTCCAGCGACAGGGCGCGTATTACCGTTGCGAGATCGGCAGCGTGGGTCTTGGTAATAATATTGCGCAGATTGGTCGTCGCGCCACGCCGCAGCAGGCGTTTGACGCTTTCCACCAGAATTCTGTTGCTGCCGTTCAACATCGCAGGTTGACCTGATAAGAGGGTTGATGATCAGCCCGTTGGCGGTGGCCCGCCAATCCCTACCGAACCCCCCGGTGGGGCTTGCGCCCACCTTCGCCGCTTTTAAGGCAGTTGAATGTTCACGACCTGACCACTTTTTCCGGTCACTTCCACGGGCTTGCCGTTGAATTTGAGCTCAACGCCGCCGGCATTGCCAATAAGCAGATTGAGAAGCGACGCGGCCTGAATCTGTCTGACTTCGTCCGCTTGCAGGGTCATTTCCTTGGCCGGTTGGTCATCGACGATAATTTTAAGCCAGGTTTCTTCGACGGCTCGAATTTCCAGCATGTACTGCTTGGCCAACGTCTGGGGTTCGGTATCCAGCGACTTTGTCTCCGGCGCCCCGGTCGCAGGAAGGGGTGGGGTTTTCTTCTCGACCGCCGGTATCTTTGCCGGTGGTGCCGGCAGGTTTTCGACAGGTGCCGTTGCGGTAACGTCCGGCACCGCCGAGGGCGCATTGATGCGCGTATAGAAATACAGGGTCAGCGCCGCCAACAGCAGTACCGCCCCGACAGCGGCGGTCAGTCCCAACCAAAAACGATTCGGCCGGTTGACAGGCGCCAATTTACGATCGGTTTTTATGCTGCGCAGTTCCCGACTGGCGCGATAACGTTCAAGTGCCTCCGCTGCGTCAGCGCCGACGGCTTGCGCATAGCTGCGGATGAATCCTCTGACAAACACTTCGTTGGGCAGGTGTTCATGATCCTCAGCTTCAAGCTGCTTGAGCACCTCGACACGAATCCGGGTGTCCGCCGACAGCGATTCGATCGACATCTTTTTCTCGAGACGTGCGGTTTGAAGGTAAAGTCCGAAAGAGGTCAATTGCTGGTCGCTGGTCATGTTCGTTCCGCTGTCTACGGGTTAAATCAAGCGTGTTTGCAGCCCACGGCTGGATTTCGCCGCCGGCCCATCCCGGAAGGCCGCAGGCCCACCGCCGGATGCATGTATATATTACCGGATGATCTTTATGTGTGACCGCTCGCGCAATTCGGTTAGCCAGGCGGCAAATTTACGATTAACGATCTGATCGTACAGTTTACCTTCGATATCCGATCTGGCCTGCTCCAATGTTTTCCCTGCAATGAACCTGATGTCGTCCACGTAGAAAAGTTGCAAGCCTAAGGAGGTCTCCATAATCGAAGTGTGCTCACCGGCTTTCAAACCTTTCAGCGCGCTGCGGATCACGTCGGCCATATCGGCAAGCTTGAATTCTCCGAGAAGCCCCCCATCTCCGGCCGTGGGACCATCGGAGTAGGTGCGCGCAAGGTCGGCAAAGGCGGCCCCCTCTTCGAGCTCGATCAGGATCATCTCCATTTTCTGCTGGGCTTCTAGTTGTCCACCCGCGGGGCTGATAATGATCTGCCGCAGCCGATAGAGTTCCTCACCGCCGTAGTCCGCTTTGTTTTGCTCATAGACGGCCCGAATATCTTCATCGGTAATCACAATTTTGGATTTTACCTGACGGTTGACCAGGCGCGTTCGCAGCATTTTGGTTTTTATCTCCTGGCGATATTCGTCTATCGTGATGCCTTCTTGGTTCAGGCCGGCGCGCAGCTGCTGGTCGGTCATGAGCGAGCGTTTTTTTATTTCCTCAATCGCATTATCGATCGCTTCTTCACTGATGCTGATGTTGTAGCGACGAACTTCCTGATCCGTTAATTTGTCATCGATAAGCTTATTGAGCATCTTCTCGCGCACTTCATAAAGCATCTCGCGCTCTTCCGAGAGCGGGCGCCCCATGGTGCGGACACGCCGTATAAAGGGCGCTGCGGCCTGGTTCAGTTCATAGAGGGTAATGATATCCTCGTTGACCTCCGCCACGATGCGATTGACCAGGACCGATTCCTGCGCAGCGCCAATGGCCGCCATTCCTGGCCCAGCAAAATATAGCAGAACCACGGCCACACCCAACCCAAAGGGTTTGATTCTTCTCGGATTCAATTTCCATCGCCGCATTATCATAATTCCCATTGACGCCACAGCGGCCCTGGGCATCTTATTTAGATTCGGAGCGCGTCGCGCGTGAAATCACCCCCCTCGTAACCTAAAGGTTTGAGGGTTTCCTAGCGATTGGCCGGCAATTTACCGAAACTGCGGAGCTTACCACCGGTTGGCAAACCATTGCGGATGGCATGCGAGTGAACAGGCCCGCAATCCGATGTCATGATCCGAACGGCACAAGACCACGATGGCGTTGAAGGCGTTTCCTGGAATGGCTTCTAGCTGTCGTTCAACCGCGCGGTCGGCGGCTTGCTGCCGGTGTCGGCCGTTTCCGTCAATACAGTTTGCAGCACCGCCTGATCGATTTCAACCGGATATCTCTTTTTCAAAGCGGCCATCCAATCCGCATAGGCCGTCTCGGTTTTCGATCGGCGCAGCTGATTCACAATGGCTTTGTCCGAAGGCGCCTGAGCCTCCTGGGCCTCGGTATCCGCTTCTACATCCTGAGGCTCGCTCTGGATTTGAGCCATAAACTGTGCCATGTCCTGCTCGCTGATTCGGATTTGATCCTCCAACTCCTTCTGGATCACACGCTCGATGATCAAACGGGTCCGCAGGGAGGCTTTCCATTCTTCCAGTGTGATCGCATTTTCCAACAGCAGTTGTTCAAAAACATCGTCGGGATAGTCGCGTTTAAATGCCTCCAGGGCTTCATCCAACTCCTGATCGTTTACTTCGATTCCCAAGGTTTGGGCATGTTCCAGCAGTACCAGCTGATCCGCCAGTTGTTGAACAAACCGAATCTGCATCTCGCGCGCGGCGGCTAAATCGTCATCCCCATAAGAACCCGTGGAGGTTCGGTAAATGTTCAAACTCCGCCGGTATTCATCCACCGTTACCGTGCGTGCTCCCACTTTCATCAGAATCATTGAGGTCGAACGGCTCTCTTGCCGACAGCCCTGGAAAAAAGGATTCCATCCCATTAGTAAAATGGCAATGGCCATTGGCACGCCGAGCCTCGGGAGATTGTGCGCTTGCCAGAAAGATTTCATGATTGCATTGGGGAAACGCTACGGGTTAAAAATAAAAATATTTAAAGATTCTAAATGGATAATCGTCAATTGTTAACATAGCGACCTATTTCCCGCAAGATTTTTTTGATGCTTCGATAGGGCCTTTTCAACTCTTCAGGTTGTAACGTGACCTGCAGCCCCCGATCCGGGGAAAGCTTGTAACGCTTGGGCTGGCCGACTGCCAGACTTACGAAACGCTGCGCCGCATCGGCGTCTGTTTCCCCCGGTGTCAACGTCAAACTACCGGCCCTGAAATCGAGGCGCTGGATACCGGCCGCCCCGGCGCCGATCTTAAGCATGACCTTGATCAGCAGATTGTTAACACTGCGCGGCAAGGGGCCAAAGCGATCGATCAGCTCCGCTTTGAGATCCGCAAGGGTATCGGTGTCATGCGTTCGTGATAGCCGGCGATACATGTTAAGACGCTGGTCAATATCCGGCATGTAGTCCTCCGGAATGAAGCTGGAGGCCGCAATATTGATCTCCGGATCGATTGTCTCCTCGATCGGCGCCCCCTTCAATTCGGCCACCGCCTCTTCCATGAGCTTGAGGAACATGTCGTAGCCCACCGCGGCAATATGACCGGATTGCGATGCGCCCAGAATCGTTCCCCCGCCACGTATCTTCAAGTCGTTCATGGCAATTTGAAAACCGGATCCAAGATCGCTGTGCTCCATCAGGACCTTCAAGCGCTTGCGGGCATCCTTGGACAGATGGCTTTCCTTGGGGATGAACAGGAAGGCATACGCCTGCTCTTCGGAACGGCCCACGCGCCCCCGCAGCTGGTACATCTGTGAGAGGCCGAAACGATCGGCACGATTGACGATGATCGTGTTGGCGGCCGGTATATCCAGCCCCGACTCGATGATGGTTGTCGTAACCAGCAGGTTGATCTTCTGCTGGTGAAAGTCCATCATAACCGTCTCCAGCTCGGATTCATCCATGCGGCCGTGGGCGACGGCGATTTTGGCGTCCGGGCAAATCTCCTGAAGCCTGGATGCCATGCGATGGATGCTGGCGATATTGTTGTGCACGAAATAGACCTGCCCGCCGCGCTCCAGTTCGCGCCCGATAGCTTCCTTGACAAGCCTGTCGTTGTATTCGGAAACATAGGTGATGATGGAGCGGCGGTATTCGGGGGGCGTGGATATGATGCTGATATCGCGCACGCCGGTCAACGACATGTGCAGCGTGCGTGGAATCGGGGTGGCGGTGAGGGTGAGCACATCCACGTTACCGCGTAATTTTTTGAGTTTTTCCTTATGGCGAACACCAAAGCGCTGTTCTTCATCGATAATGAAAAGGCCCATCTCCTTGAAGCGGACATCCTTCTGCAGCAGCCTGTGGGTGCCGATCACGATATCGACCTGCCCTTCTCCCATCCGGGCCAGTATTTGCCGCTGCTCCTTGGTTGACCGGAAGCGGCTCAGACAGGCCACTTTTACGCCGAAACGCCTGAATCGCTGGCGGAACGTATCGTAGTGCTGTTCCGCCAAAACGGTGGTCGGCACGAGCAGGGCAACCTGCTTGCCGTTGAATACGGCCACGAAGGCCGCCCGCAACGCCACCTCCGTTTTACCATAGCCGACATCCCCGCAAATAAGCCGGTCCATGGGAACGCTGGCCGCCATGTCGTCTAGAACATCCTCGATGGCTTTGAGCTGGTCCGGGGTTTCTTCGAACGCGAAACCGGCCTCGAATTCGAGCATGTATTCATCCACCGCCCGGAAGGCGACGCCCTGGCGCACCTTGCGGGCCGCATAAAGTTTCAGCAACTCGCCGGCGATCTTTTCCGCTGAGCGTTTAATCCGGGCCTTGACCTTTTCCCACGATTTCCCGCCCATTTTGTCGAGCACCGGTTCGATGCCGTCTACGCCCATATATTTCTGGATGACGTTCAGGCGATCCACCGGCAGGTAGAGGCGATCCTCGCCCCGGTAGAAAATCGTCAGGAAGTCGTTTTCGCCGCCTTCCAATTTCAACTTGGTCAAGCCTTCATAGCGGCCGATACCATGATCCTCATGGACCACAAGGTCTCCCTGACCGATATCTTCGAGGGCCAGAAGACCCCGGCGTGTTTGGGCCGTGGGCTTGCGGGACGGACGCCGCCGGCCCCCGAACAATTCCAGATCGGTAATCAGGGCCCATCGAACATCCGGCCAGATGAAGCCTTCGGAAAGTTGCCCTTCGAGCACCACGACGCGGGCCGACTGTGTCGGCTCAAGGGGAAAATATGATTCGACCGCCGGCGACATGCCATAGGGTTCCAGCACGCTGACCACCCGTTCGATCTGATTGCGGTTGCGGCAGATGATACCGACGGACAGGCCCTGGTCGCGCTGGTCCTGAATCCAGCGGGCCGCCGGGGCGAACGAGACCGTATGCGGGCCTTTAGCCGGCGGAGCGGTATTGAAAGCAGTGATGTCTGCGATTTGGAATTCGGCACCAAGCGGCGGCCTGTCCATGGCATCGTCTGCCGACTGAATGGACAAACTGCGGATGTCGATCACATTGACGGATGGCAGTTGATCCACGAACGCGGACCAGGATTGGAAAAGCATCTCGGGGGCTACGCATAGGCGATCTTCCTGACGCGCGGCTTCGTAGTTCTGCCGGGCTTTGACGACGATTTCCTCGGCGGCGCTTTCGAGATCCGCCGGTTCCAATCGCACCACAATGGTGTTGTCCGGCATGAAATCCAGCAGCATATCAAGATCAGGATAGATCAGCGGCAACAGGCCGTCGATGCCGCTGAAGCGTCCCTGCTCTTTTATCGCCGCCACCAGTCGGCGCATAACAGCCGTGGGCAGTTCCTGTTCGGATGCCTGCAGACGAAGCCGCGTGATAATCTCCGCCGTTTGCGATGGTCTTATCACCACTTCGCTGGCGGGGGCCACGACCGCCTCCTGAAGTTCACCCACCGTCCTTTGGGTATCGACCGAAAACAGTCGTATGGATTCGACCCAATCATCGAAAAACTCCACCCTTAGAGGGTCATCGTAGAGGGGTGAAAAGAGGTCCAGAATGCCGCCACGGATGCAAAAGTCGCCGGGCTCCTCGACAATCTGGACACGTGTGTAGCCCCCGCTGATCAGTCGGTCCAGAAGGCGTTCGCGGTCGATTTCCTCGTTGGGCATGATCAGGTCTAAAAATTGTCTGATCGCGTGCCGGGGGACGACTTTCTTGAGGAGCGCATCCACCGTGGTGACAACCAGCGGCCGGCGATCGTTTTCCAGTAGCTGACACAGTACCCGGATCCGCTTGGCGGCGGTTTCGTTGTGGTAGTCCAGCGATTTGTAAGGTAGAAGATTGTATGGTGGAAATTCTAAAAGCCGGGTGTGTGATTCGGCGCCAAAAAAGCGTAAATCACTGCCGAAGGACTCTGCGGTCCGCAGGTCCGGGGCGACCACGAGTATCGGCTGGACGGCCTCCCGGCAGAAATGTGTGAGATAGTAGGCGGCCGAGGCCGTTTTCAGGCCTGCGCATGCCATGTGCCAGGGTTGGCTGGAGGGAATCTCAAGCGCCTTAATGGTTGAAATTTTTACTTGATTTTGCAACATAAACAAAGTAGATGGATGGCCGTTATGCCGGCGTAGCTCAGTTGGTAGAGCAGCTGATTCGTAATCAGCAGGTCAGCGGTTCAAGTCCGCTCGCCGGCTCCACCCGT
>JASJCD010000006.1 GCA_030066135.1 Desulfobacterales bacterium
TACTTTACCAGATTGATCATTTCTTCATCCAGCGACACACCGGAAACCGATTCCCGATAATTTTCAAGCTGGGTGACCATGGCGGACTCGTAGTCGTGATTGGCGGAAGCATTGCGGACATCGCTGCCGACACTGCCAACCAACGCACTGTAAAAATCGTTGAAGGTGGCCTGACCGCCGCTCATGGTGTTCTGTGTCTGCAGCGCTGCAATGGCCACGGCATTGCGATTGTCGCCCGGTACGGTGGCGGCGGTGGTGGCGGCTGCAATACGGTTGACATCATTCAATATGTCAGGATTAACGGCCATGCTGGCCGCGGTGGTACCGCTGGCCACAAAAAAGTCCTGACCGGTTACGGGGGAACCGGACATCGGGTCGATTGTCAAACCGAAACCACTCTGGTGCAGGGTGTTGACCTCGCTGACAATGGACTGGGCCAGGGTATCAAGACGGTTGAGATAGTCGGTGGCGTAAACGTCGCGCACATCGATCCAACCGTTGAGTTTGCCGCCATTGATATTGCTGGTTATATCCGTCGGGGTGCCGTCCCGTTCCAGCCAAACCACATCCTGTAGTCCGGAAGCGTTGGTCTGGGTCCCCAACTGCCAGGCATAGGGACTTTGCACCAGAGGCTTGCCACCTCCCACCAGAACCGTAACCTGTCCAACTTCGTTTTCAAAGGTGGTCACGTCGATCAGACCGGAGAGGTCCTTGAGCAGTAAATCGCGCTGATCGCGGTAGTCGTTGGAGTTCTGGCCTGCAACCTCGACCTGACTGATTTTGTGGTTTAAATCGGCGATCTGGGCCGCAATGCCATTGATCTCGCCAACCGTGCCACTGATGTTCGTATCGTAATCCTCCTGAATCTGACGAAGGTTGGTGGCCATGTTGTTGAAGGTACGCGCCAGGGTCTGGCTTTTGGAAGCCAGCACGGTGCGCTCTGAATAGCCGCCGGGGTTGTTGACCAGATCCTGCCAGGCCGACCAGAATTCACTCATGGACTGATCCAGCCCGACCCCGCTGGTTTCATCGAAAACCAGTTCGATGCGCTGGAGAGCGCCCTCGGCAGCTTCCCATTGGCCAAGGTTCGTTGATTCACGATTGATCTGCCCGCCAATGTATCGATCGTAGATACGCTCGATTTCAGCCGCCTTGACACCGGTACCCATCTGACCGGGCTCAAAAATAATCGGCGTATTGGGCTGCATAACGACCCGCTGGCGCGAATACCCCGGTGTGTTGACATTGGCGATATTCTGGCCGGTGACATCGATGGCCTTCTGCTGGGTCAGCAGCGATCTTGAGGCTGTGCTTAAGATTCCATAGATATCTGGCATGTCAACTCATCTCCTCGCTGTCACCCCATGCCGTTTCGCCCCAGGGCACTGACGATGGCACCGGGAATCCGCGGCAAGGGTAATATTTCTTCAACCGCGCCGGCTTTTATGGCTTCTTTGGGCATGCCGAAGACCACACAGCTGTCTTCATCCTGGGCCATATTGTGGGCGCCCGTTTCGCGCATGGCCAGCATGCCCTTGGCCCCATCGGCGCCCATGCCGGTCAAAATCACGCCCACGGCATTGCGTCCGGCGTGTTTGGCAACCGAATGGAAAAGAACATCGACGCTGGGGCGCTGGTAATGCACGCGCGGACCGCCTTTTATGCGCACCAGATAATTACCGCCGCTGCGGTGAAGGACCATGTGATGGTTACCGGGGGCGATCAGGGCCAGCCCCGGAACCACGTGGTCATTGTCCCGGGCTTCGCGTACTTCCATCTGGCAGAGACTGTTGAGACGATCGGCAAATGTCTTGGTAAATGTTTCCGGCATGTGCTGAACGATGACGGTACCGGGGGATCCGGCCGGCATGGCCGCAAGTACCGCCTCGATGGCCTTGGTGCCGCCCGTGGAAGCCCCGATGGCAATCACCTTGTGAGTGGTCTTGGTCAGCAGGCTGCCGCTGAGTCTGACGCGTTCCTGTTTGTCGGCGGATGTTGTCGGGCGCGGTGCCACCCGGGCCTTGGAAGCCGCCCGTATGGCCTGCACGAGACTTAAGGACACATCCTGGGTCGAATAGGCCGAGCCGGTTTTACACAGGACGTCCACGGCGCCTAGATCGAGCGCCTTCATTGCCGTCTCGCTGTTTTTGGGCGTCAGTGAACTCAGGACAATGACGGGCAGCGGAAAATGCTTCATGAGTTTGGACAGAAAGGAGAGGCCGTCCATCCGCGGCATTTCAAGATCCAGTGTGATCACATCCGGTTTGAGCTTGACGATCTTGTCCCGCGCGACATAGGGATCCACGGCCGTGCCGACGATATCAATATCCTCGTAGCGGGAGAGCTCTTCACTCAGTATTTTGCGAACGACAGCGGAGTCGTCGACGATTAGTACTTTGATCATGGCGCTCTTCGATTCATTCCCCGAAAAATTTCCCTCAATGCCAACGACGGCTTTCGGTGCGCTCCGTGTGGCGGGCCGCAAGGCCTTTAACGGTTATCATAGCGCAGGTATATATGGCATTCGCCGTCATCGAGACTCAAAAAGGCCGCGCCGCAATCCGTGTGGGTCGATTTAAGCGCTTCGACTTTGGATTGCATGGCCGCACCGGGATGGATCGCCGGGGCGGAGATATCGAATACGGCCTCCACTCCGCCGATCTTCGGCAGAAGGTTACCGCATATGACGTTCAACGCCTCCCTCAAGGCATCTTCCTGATGTTCCAGCGAAGGTTCTTCGTCATCGTCTATGCCCAACATGTTGGCGGCCAGTTCAGGCAGAACCGCGCTGTTGATGGCCAGAAGAATTTCACCCTGGTGAGGACCGCTGAAGGTCACTTGACATCCGGTGACATTCTCATTCCAGATGGCATTTTCATCCGGATCATCGGAAAAGCTGAAGATAAAGGCGAGTTGTTCAAGCGTTTCCGCGGCGACTTCCGACAGAAGCTGTGAATAATTAAGGCCCATTGCCATCTCCAATACCGGTAAGCGATCGAATTGAATCCTTTATAATCTCCGGTGTAAATGGTTTGTGAATGAAGGTGATGCCTTTCTGCTGCAGCCTTTCAATCCGGGTTTCACTGCCCTCGGTGGAAATCACAATGGTCGGAATGCCGGCGGTTTCCGGATCGGCCTTCATCTCGTCGATCATCTCTTCACCGTTCATGACAGGCATGTTGATGTCCGCGATGACCAGGTCGACCCAGTTGTCACGTGCAGCCTCCAGCCCTTCTTTGCCGTTGGCCGCTTGGTAGACGTCACCCAGATCGAGTCCGCTCATGCGAATCGTCTTTATAATCATGGCCCGCATGACGCTGCTATCATCAACGACAAGCACATTAAGCGACATTTTATACCCCTCGCGCTATGTAAGTTAAGCGGTTTCCGAATTTATAAATACATCGGCCAGGTCCCCCATTGTCTGGATAGTCTGACTGGCCAGTTTTTCAAGGTGAAACGGCTTGAGTCCCAGGCGCCGCGTGACCACCGGAGACGGTTGATACTGCAACCCTTCGCGGCCAACCCCGATGCCAAGCATCAAACAAAGCATATTGGCGACATGAACGATATCGGTACTCGGGTGAACCTCTTCGGCATTCTCGGGGTTGTGATGCCAGCGCACGGCATGGACCAAGGCGTCAGGAAGCGCCCAATGCTCCAGAATACGCGCACCGACTTCGGCATGATCCGTTCCCAGAACCTCCTTTTCGGCGATTTCGAACGACACGCTGTTGCCGGCGGCTGCCGCCAGGGCGGCGTAGTCCTCATCAATAAACTGCCCCAGAACGAGTTTACCCACATCGTGCAGCAAGGCCGCTGTAAATATATCATCGCCACTATCGAGATTCAGCTCGCGCACCAAGCCTTCGGCCGCCACCGAAACCGCAATCGAATGGCGCCACAACTCGCCTGCCGGGAGATCGTAGCCGGGAATATCCTTGTCCATGACAGCATTTACACATGATGCCATAATGAGCTGCTTTAACTTGTTTAATCCCAGCAGCATCACCGCCCGTTTTACCGAACCGACCTTGGCCGGGAGGCCGAAAAAGGCTGAGTTGGTCAATTTCAACACATTGGCGGTCAACCCCGGGTCTAAACGCAGAACCTCCTCGATTTCATCAATGGGGGCATCGGCCTGGTCTACCAATTCAAGCAGCCGAACGGCCGAGCCGGGTATGCTCGGAAAAGCATCGACCTTATCCATTATTTTTGTGAGATAGTCTGCCTTCATAAGGGGTTCACTGCTCCATTGCTGGAAATTTGAACTTCGCCGGTGGAAATGTCGAAATGCACGGTCCGACCCGAAGGTCCGCCCACATCGGAGGCTTCCAGAAGAACATTGTTTTTCCACAGGAGCTTTTTGAGGACCGTAAAATTGCGCTCACCGATCTTGAAAATTTCATTTTTGCCCAACGGTTGTCCACAGCCGGCGGCCTTGACCACCAGACGTTTCTTGTCACCGCCCAGCTTGTATATTTCCTTAAAAAGGTTGGGAACACCGGTATCGACGAACATGTAGGGATTGGCGGCCGCCTTTTCAGGGTTGATTTTGGACATCGGCAGCATGGCGTGCAGGAGGCCGCCCACCTGCGCCTGCGGGTCGTAGACCATCAACCCCAGGCAACTGCCGAGGGCATGTGTGACCAGGATATCACCTTTCTGGCCCAGTTTCATATCGGCAACAACGGCAACATGTCTCATCAATATCACCCAGAGTGGATCAAATTACTTTTTTTTATAAACGGCTGGCCGCGTGTATTGGAACCGGTGCTTGATGCCCGAAAGACCTTCGGAGTGGCCCACAAACAGGTAGCCCCCGGGTTCCAGCAGATCCCAGAAACGGTTGATGAGTGTCTGCTGGGTCGGCCGATCGAAATAAATCATTACATTGCGACAAAAAATGGCATCGAAGGGACCCTTCATCGGCCAGCGGTGCATAAGATTAAGCGCACCGAAGCGAATCATTTTCTTCAGATCGTCGCCCGCCTGGTAGGCGCTTTGGCCGGATCGCAGGTCGCGTTTGAAATACCGCTGCAGCAGGGGTTTCGGTATACCCGCCGTGCGGTCCTGCAAGTAGACCCCTTGACGGGCGAGCGCGAGCATTTCATTGGAGATGTCCGTTGCCAGGATGAGCACGTCGGCCCGATCGATGTGCGGAACCGCTTCCCGCAGGACCATGGCCATGGTATACGGCTCCTCACCGGACGAACAGGCAGCGCTCCAGAACCGCATACGCCGCGAACGGATGCCCGGGATGACCGTCTCGACCAGAAAGTCGAAATGAGCCGATTCCCTGAAAAAACTTGTTTTGTTGGTGGTCATCACGTCAATCAGGGTGCCGATCTCGCCATTGCCCTGATCCGAATCAAGGTAGACCATGTAGTCATCAATAGATTTAAGCTTCAGGGCCCGCAGGCGTTTCATCAAGCGTGCCCGCACCAGCGCCTCTTTTCCCTTTTTGAGGCTGATGCCGCATTTGGCGTAAATCAATCGACTGATGGCATCGAACTGCTGATGGTTTAATTCGGCTGTTATCAAACTCATCTTCCCGTCGGTCATCATCACTGCGGCTAGGCCGCTATCAGTGTTTCCGTTGCGCGCTTTTCAGCGCTGCCGCTGTCCGGGCTGCCCTCGTTGGCATATTTCAAGAGGCCGCCGACATCCAGAATGAGCCCCACGCGGCCGTTGGGCATGATGGCACTGCCCGAAATGCCCGGTATATTGCGCATGGTTTCGCCCAGGGTCTTGATCACCACCTGCTGGCGTCCTAGCAACTCGTGAATTACCAGTCCGGCCTGGTGGTGTTCGTCCTCCACGATCACCACCAGACGATCGGTTTCCAGGTGTTCTTCCACCTCAAGATCGTAGAGCGCCGCCAGGCTCACCAGAGGGATTAGCTTGCCCTGTACCGAGATCATCTCTCCCTTGCCGTAGACGGTGGAGATTTCACCATCCTCGGGTTTGATGGATTTCACGATCGAAACGGTCGGTATGACATAGGTTTCCTGCCCGACCTGGACCACCATGCCATCGATGATGGCCAGTGTCAGCGGGAGGCTCATCTTGAAGGTGCTGCCCACACCTTTGACCGAATTGATTTCAACCTGCCCCCGCAGTGATTCGATGTTCTTCTTGACCACGTCCATCCCCACGCCCCTTCCGGAAACGTCGGTGACTTCGGCGGCGGTGGAGAAGCCGGGTTCGAAGACCAGGTTGAAGATTTCACGGTCGCTCAGATTGGCGCCTTCGCTGATCAGCCCGTTGTCGAGGGCTTTTTTCAGGATGACATCCTTATCGAGGCCCTTGCCGTTGTCCTGAATTTCAACCACCACGTTGCCCGCCGAATGATAGGCCGAGAGCTTGACCTCGCCCATTTCGGGTTTGCCGGCCGATAGCCGGTCGTCGGGCATTTCGATCCCGTGATCGACCGCATTGCGGATCATGTGCACCAGCGGGTCGTTGATAATATCCACCAGGTTGCGATCAATTTCGGTCTCTTCCCCTTCCGTCACCAGACTGACCTGTTTGCTCAGTTTCCGGGCCACATCACGCACGAGGCGGGTCATCTTGTTGAACGTCCCCTTCAGGGGAACCATCCGCAGGGACATACTCATGTCCTGAAGCTCCCGCACGATCTTGCTGGTGTGGCCGATTTTCTTGACGAGGTCATGATTCTGTCCTTCGGTGACCACGTCGTCCTGCGCCACCATCGAATGGGCAATCACCAACTCGCCCACCATGTCGATCAGCCGGTCAAGACGCCGGGTACTGACCCGTACGGACGTGTCCACGACGGCCTGGCCGCTTTTCATACGCTTCTGGGTCCGCAGAGCCTTACCGACGTCCTTGACGGAAGCCTTTTGCTCCTTGACCATCTTGACGCCCAGAGGAGCATCCGTGGGTGCATTCATCGCGGACTCAACGGTTTCGCGGGTTGCGGTGCCCTGCGCCACCATGATGTCGCCCACGCGCGGCGATTCGATGGCCTCCTCGACGTCCTCACGCGTCACTTTGCCCTGGGCCACCAGCAGATCACCGATTCGCGGCGGCGGGGCATCGTCCTGCGCTTCGGAGATGCCGGCCGCTTCCGGATCGGACAAGATTGTCATGAGCTCATTGTAGCCTTCGGGTTTGATTAGCGGTCCGCCGCCCAGGGCGTCCTGAACACGGCTTATCAGTTCCTTGAGCATATCCAGGGCACGCAGGGACAGGTCGGCATAGCCGCCGCTGTAACGGATTTCGCGATCGCGAACCCGGCTTAGCAGCGATTCGGCATGATGCCCCATGTCGGCAATGATGGCCAATTCCAGAAAAGCCGAAGTCCCTTTTATCGTGTGAAAGGCCCGAAAGACCATGCCCACGGCGTCCATGTCTTCGGGATCGGTTTCTAATTTTAAAAGCGCTTCCTCGGCTTTATAGATAAGGTCGTTGCCTTCCTCGATAAATTCTCCGATCAATTCGAAATCGGGATCATCGGGCATATAATCGGCTTCATCGGCGGCTTCCGCCGCATCGTCTTCAGGCTGAGATTCCTCTTGCCCTTCGTCTTTCAGGGGGGCCGCGACAGTCTCCACAGGATGGCCTTCGACGCCGCCGTTTTCTTCCGCATTTGATGTCACGTGTTCTTTCACATCCGGTTCCACGTGACCCGCATCGGGCGCAGATTCAACGGTGTCGGTCTTGTTGGCCCGCGGCTGTTTTTGGCCCTCATGGATCGACTGCATGGCCTGCTCGATCAGCTGACCGACCTTTTCAAACAACCCCTCCTCGGGGCTGTCATCGGATTCCAGCGCGTCCTTGACGGCCTGTGCGGCTGCGGAAAGGTAGCCGCGGACGTCCTCAGCATATGCCGGCATGGTCTTTAACTGGTCCAGGGCATCGCTTATGGCGGTCAGGTCGCTGCGATCGGCCACATCCGCCTGGATCAGGAGTGCGGCCATATCGTCCAGACTGTCGACCGTTCCGGCATGACTTTTATTCTCGGTGCCAACGGCCGCCGCTGACGGTTCGGCAATGGCGTCGGTGTCGGGCAGGAGGGCGGCAATCCGGTCCATGGCTTTCTGCGTCAGGACCTCACGGTCGGCCCCGTTGTTTAAATAGTGTTCGGCGGCCGAAAAACCGTCCGCAATGGCATCGATGGCGTCCAGATAATCCGTCAGTGCTTTTCCAGATATGGCTTGCACGCCCTGGCCGCAGCAACTGAGCAGGCCGACCAGGGGTTTCATCTGTTTGGGAATCTCTTTTACGACCTCGGCCACCTGCGTGGTCAATTTCTGCCAAGCGTCCCGATCGTTGAGGCTGTAACTGTCCAGCGCTTCGATAAACGTATTGAGAACAGGAATAACTTTGTCAGCTGTTTTGCTCATTTGTTTCCACCACAAATCACATGATTGTCTATACGGTTGGTCTCAACTTTACGCCGCGCCGGACAGCATACGGCCCACCGGTCGGTCTTTTCCCATTCTGCCAGTGGAATGATAAACGAGTTCAGGATCGATCAGGTTGGTAATCATCCGGATGGATCCATTGACGAACTGAAGGGCGTGTAAACAGAGGGAGCGGTTGCGTTCGGATGCCGCCTGAATGGCATCGACCAGGGCTTTCAGATCGCGGCCGGCAGTGGCCAGTTCGGTGGCCCAGGGCTCATCGATCAGGGTGCACAGTCGGGAAATACACATACCGCCCGGGGCTTCGTGCAGCCGGACGGCGATTTGTTCGGTGGCATGGCGCCTCTTGACTTCCACCGTGCCGATATCCCGCAGGACGCGCTCCTTGTCAGCGACGATTATGTTCAGACGCTCCACGTCGGAGATCAGGATGGCTGATCGTTCCGCCGTAAAGAGATCCAGGAGCGACTGGTACAACTGCTGTTGCCGCTGGATGCTGTTTTTTAGCTCCTTCAACAATGATTCCATACCATTCTCCAAGCGAACCGATCATTTCGGTGCGAACGCCCATCCGTGCGTTTAGAGGCCCGCGTTCAGCTGCATTTCCCCGAGCATGCGTTCGGCGATTTTACCGCCGTCAATCCTATAGGTCCCCTGCTCGATCTCCAGCTTGATATGCGCCACCCGGTGCGTATCGACGTCGGGCACGCCCGCCAGCTCCATTTTGGCGTCCTGCAATTCGCGGGCCTTGGGAGAAAGGACCACTTTGTCGGTGGAAGCCCGCTCCTGGTCGGTACTGTTCGCCGCGACTGAATTGCTGGAAGAATCATGGGGCCTCTGGGTGTGCGCCTCGAAATTGATGTAGGCACTTTGTTCGTTGATTTTCATTCTAAACCTCCAAAATGGCCGACCTTGTGTTTAGCATCCGGTCATACCTGAGAACTGAATGCTTCCCTGGCTTTACGGCGTGCGTGTTCTGTACGAGACTGGTCCGCCGCAAGGTGATTATCGGCCGTGCCAACTTGGAGCTTTAGGGCTTTGTGTCAATTATCAATCATTTTCGACTTTTAGATCATCCATATACCTGACGATCTGCGCTTTCATGCGGGCCGACAAGCCCAGCCCGCCCTGAAGGGCCATATCCTGGGCCACTTTCTGATCCAGCATGGCGGTATAGATCTCCTCCGCCGATCCACCGTCGATCAGCCCTGATTTGGGTATGGAGGCCCGCATGGTTTGGAATAATTTCTGTACCAGCAAAGCTTCAAATTCAGCACAGGCCTTGTTGAGCCTTTTCTGATCCCGTGTGTGATCATCACCATGCTTCTCGATTGGCGGGCGATCTTTGGTTCGCGGGACGCTATGCTGGCGGGGTCCAATTTCCGACGAGGGGTTGGCTATGGCGCGCATGGATGTGGCGATCCTTTCGTCGATTAGATGATTTCCAATTCGGCCTGAAGGGCACCCGCCGCTTTCAAGGCCTGGAAGATGGCGATCAGGTCACGCGGTGTAACCCCCAAAGCATTGAGCGCCCGGACGACTTCGCCAATGCTGACGCCGGATTCCACGAGGAACAGCGGGTTGGTCCCCTCTTCCACGATAATCTCCCGGTCGCTGGTGACGACGGTATCGCCGGTGCGCGAAAAGGGCAGCGGCTGGGAGACCCGATCGGTTTTATTGACCTGGATGCTTAGATTGCCGTGTGCAATGGCAATGGTTGCAATGCGGACATTCTCGCCCATGATAACGGTCCCGGTCCGCTCGTTGATGATCACCTTGGAAATATTATCGGGGGTCACGCCGATGCCCTCGATGAGCGCCACCATTTCCACCGTGCGTCCTATGTACAGATCGGGAATCCGCACCTCCACCGTACCGGCATCCGCGGCTTTGGCCAGACTGTCGGCAAAAGCACTGTTGATGGCCATGGCCATCCGTGTTGCCGTGGTGAAGTCCGGTTTGTGCAACGCCAAGGTCAACGCTTCCCGGGTGTTGAAGCGCGTGCGGATTTCCCTTTCAATGGTGGCACCGCCGACCACCCGGCCCGCGGTTGGAAAATTTTTCTGCACGCCGGTGCCGGTCCCCTTCCCATAGGAAAAACCGCCGGTGCTGACGGGGCCCTGGGCCATCGCATAGACCTGGCCGTCCACCCCCTTCATGGGGGTTAAAAGCAGGGTGCCGCCCTGGAGATTTTTAGCGTCCCCGATCGAATTCACCAGGACGTCGATACGACTGCCGCTGCTTGCAAACGGCGGCAGATCCGCCGTCACCATAACGGCGGCCACGTTTTCGACTTTGATATCTTCAGGATCGACGGTTACGCCCATGCGCTCCAGCAAACTGGACAGCGACTGCTGGGTGAATTCCGATTTGGTGCTGTCACCTGAGCCGTCCAGCCCCACCACCAGGCCGTAGCCGACGAGTTGATTCTGGCGAACGCCGCGAAAATTGGCGATATCCTTTATGCGCGCGGCCTGCACCGGTGCCGGCGCCAGCTGCAGGCTGACGAAGAGGCCCATCAACATACAGACCGTAAGATTTCGAAATCGTATGCGTGCAATCATCAATTAAATCCTCAAATCAAGGGCGAGCATGACTCAAAACGGCCAGATCGTGTTCAGGGTGTTGGCCATCCAGCCTGGGCGCTGGCGATCGTCGACAATGCCGGCGCCGCTGTAGGCGATACGGGCATCGGAGACGAAGGAGGAGAGCACGACGTTATCCTGGGAAATATCGCGGGGTCTTACGACGCCATAGATGGTCATCAGCTGTTTTTCGTTGTTGACCAGGATTTCCCGGGAACCGATCACCTTAAGGTTGCCGCCGGGCAGCACCTCAACGACCCGTGCGGTTATGAAGGCCTGCAAATCTCCGCTGCGGCTGGTGGTGCCGCTGCCTTCGAAATCGCTCTCCATTCCGCCCCTAACGTTCAAATCACTCAGTTTAGAGGCATCGGCGCCAAAGAATTCCTGGATGCCAGCGGACAGGCTCGACTCGCGTTCCGTGCCCGTGGAGGCTTTGTTCTGAGCGCTGGACGACTCCGACACCTGAATGGTCACGATGTCGCCGACACGCCGTGCTTTGGTGTCGCTGAAAAGATCGCCCATCACCGTGCCTTCCGACCACAGGGACATTTCATCCGGGCGCACGTCACCCTCCGGGCTGCGGGAGACGGATTCGCGATGGGTGGGCGCGGGCATCGAATCGATGGGTTGAATCGTGGGATAATTGGCGCAACTGCTGGTCAGTCCCAGGATGGCAATGGCCATCAACGTCCGGGACCAGATCCCGGTCAAACATGAAAATATTGTGCAAATCATCTTTTGCTCCTTAAAAGGCCACACGGACCGTGCGCCCGTCGAGAACCTGGGCCATGACGGTTTTTTTGGAATCCAGGTTCACCACCCGCACCTGCTCGCCGACCTTGCCGGTACTTTTGACTTCCCCCATGGTTGTAATGCGCAGGTTGCCCGACTCGGCGACGATCATGACGCGATCGCCTTTTTTTACCACCGGCGGCCATTCCACCATGCCGGCATGTAATTCCCTATTCATGCCAATCGCGCGGCGGGCACGTTTGCCAATGACATCTTCGACCGCGCGGATGACATCGTCGCGCCTGCCGACCACGTTCATCGGACGCAGCAGGACATCGTCGGGGGTGATGATCTTGAGGCGCGGAATCGGCTTCCGGCTGACCACGACGTTTTGAATCACCTCGAGACCCACGAGTGCGGCGACTTTACGCTCGAACCGTCCGTCAACGGCGAACACGAGGGTAACCGGCAGCAAACGTGAAGGCGCGCTCTGATGCTGGACATGGACCTCATGGCTGATTTTGCCCTTGGGCAGCAAGATATCGTTTTTGATACGCACCGCCGTTATGTTTACCTGGGCTTCATTGGAAGGGGGCGTCGCCAGGAGATGATCGCGAATCATCATCTCCATTTCTTCCCGGGTAATTTTGACGGCACTCCGGCGAACCTGAATTTTGGATGGCAGACGGATATCGAAGTGCGCCGGATCAAATCCGCTTTGGCGCAAACGCAGCAGAATATATTCCCGGCTTATGTGGCGTGCCTGGCCGGCCTGCGCCGCCCGGCCGATCTTGATTTCCGACAGCCGGGCCTTGAGATTCTCCGGCGCCGAATCAATCTTTATGATCTGCCCCAGAAGAATATGGGGCGTATCCGATTCGACCGTTTCCAGCGCGCTCAAGGCGACGCGCGGCGCGCCATTCGAAGCGTATGCCGGGGTGATCATGATGAGCACGGCCGACAATAGCGCCACGAGCCCGCCAATCAATTGCCCTGCCAAAGCTTTGCTTACCATTTTAGTCCTCATCGTAGTGCCTACCGTTTGACCGTATTGGCCTGCTGCAGCATTTCATCCGCCGCCTGAATGGTTTTACTGTTGATCTCGTAGGCCCGCTGCGCACTGATCATTTTGACCATTTCATCTACGACGCTGACATTGGACATTTCGATAAACCCCTGCGCCAGGGTGCCCAGACCGTCCTGGCCGGCGGTGCCTTCGATGGCATCACCGGAAGCATTGGTCGGAATGTAGAGATTGCGACCGATACTGTGTAACCCGGCCGGATTGACGAATCGCGCCAATGTGATGGTGCCGATCTGGGTTGGCTGGGACTGACCCGCCTGAAGCACCGACACGGTGCCGTCGATGCCGATGGAAAGCGAAATGCTGTCGGTCGGAATGGTGATCTCCGGTTCCAGGGAGAATCCATCGGAGGTGACGATACGGCCGTCGGCGTCCATCTTAAAGGCACCATCGCGGGTGTAGGCGGTCTCCCCGTTGGGTTGGACGATCTGGAAAAAACCGTTGCCCTCGATGGCCATGTCCAATTCGTTCTTGGTCTGCTGAAAATCCCCCTGGGTAAAAACCTTCTGGCTGGCCACCAGTCGGCTGCCATGCCCGATCTGGATACCGGTGGGCACTTCACTGTTTTCGGACGAAGAGGTGCCGGCCGGTCTCAGGGTTTCGTAGAGCAGATCCTGGAAATCGGCCCGGCTGCGCTTGAAGCCGGTGGTGTTTACATTGGCCAGATTGTTGGAAATGATATCGATGTTGACGGCCTGCGATTTCATGCCTGAAGATGCGTTCCACAAACTGCGAATCATGACTTGCCTCCGTTTGACTGAATAGGGCTAGCTCGGGTTGCCGACACCGGCAATCAGCTTGGAAGAGTTCTCATCAAGTGTTCGGATTACTTTCTGGTAGGACTCGTAGCCGCGCATGACTTCGATCAGATCCGTCATAATTTTGACAGCGTTGACATTGGAGCCTTCCAGAAATCCCTGGTGGAGATCAGCGTATTCAACCGGTTCTTCGGAACCCCGGTTCTCATCCAGGGCAAAGAGATTGTAGCCTTCCTTGGTGAGGGCGGTCAGATCCGAGATTTTAACGATGCGCAGTTTGTCGGTTATCTGCCCGTCCACGAGCACATTGCCGTCGCCGTCGAATTCCACTTCGGATCCGTCGATTGTGATTTCACCCCCTTCTCCCATGACGATCTGACCGTCTTGGGTCGTCAGCGTTCCCCCTTCACCGAGCGTAAACGACCCATTGCGCGTGTAGCGCGTGCCGTTGTCGGTCTGGATGCTGAAGAAGCCCTCGCCCTGAATGGCGAGGTTTAGCGGATTCCCGGTGGGCTGCAGGAGTCCCTGGCTGAAATCCGTTCGGGATGTCACGGGAATGACGGGGAGACTTGGCAGTAAACCCGGCGCCGGCGCCTGATCGTCACCCTGGCCACCCGCTTCTAAATCCTCGTCCTTGATGCGAAAGACGGCATCGTCGCTCTTGTAGCCCACCGTATTGACATTGGCGAGATTGTTGGACAGGATATCCATTCGCACCCGCTGCACTTCAGACCCGGAAGTGGCGGCATAAATTGATCCGCTCATATCTTCCCCTCTCCCTTGTTTAATTAGCCTGAAAAAATGACGTCGATTTGTTTTCTAACGCAATTCATTTTTGCAAGTTTCGGACCAAACTTTCGAATTCTGACCCGTTGGTCGGCAGGGCCAATAACAGCCGTACATTCCGTGAATGGGACCGGTCGGTGGTTGGTAGGGGATACCCATTTGAGCGGCAATTTTTTCCGGCTGAATGGAGCGCTGTCCGGTGTTCACGATCAGGGCGCGAAGTTTTTACGGGCATCCATGCGGTTAGAATCTTATCTGCAGGCGGGGATGGTGATAACTGGGCTTCAGGATCGCTTATGCTGCATGTAGGCCATCAGCTCGATTTCACCGCGGGTAAGTTCGCAGCGGGCAGCAACCGTCTGCTGGTCGGCGCCGTTGCGCATCAGGCGGACCGCTTCGTCGTACAAACCGGTGCGCCCTTGACTGACAGCCGCTGTGGGCGCTTCCTTTTTTTCGGAAGCTGTTGCCGGGCGTGGGGGTTCACTGCCGGCCATGCGCTGAAGGCAGGCGAATTCCTGATGCAGGGTTTGCTGGATTCGGCTGTAGCTGCGTTGTGATTGCGCCGTTAACATCTGAAGCGCAAGGGACGACGTAAAATCGGACTGGCCCGCTGGGGGCCCGATCAGTCGCCCATAGCGGCGGCGGTTGGCGACTAAGACGATGATCAATATGGTAGTGGCACACAGGGCCAGTCCATCCATCAGCAACGGCAGATTCAGATTGTTGAGCGCCAGGTCCATTCTAACCCCTTTACGACGGGTGGTTCGGTCGGTTTAACGTTGCAGGCTAAGGTTCTCTCTGTCAGATGACCACATTGATCCGCTGCCCGGTGGAAGATTCATTCTTCCCTGTTGGGGCCTGTGCGTTGACATCCTGTTCTTCCGGGCCCTCGGGGGCCTGTTCACTTTTCTTCCCGTCCGGGTTTTGATGCCGTCGGTCTTGACGGTGGCGCTCACGCTTTACAGCGCGCACCCGATTCGGCGTGGCAACCGCCCCGACACGTTCCGTTGGCCTTAGATGTTCCACCATGGCGTTCCATCTCCGCTCGGGCGCTGGCTATTGGCTGCATCGTCGCCGAATACCGTTTCATCGGTTGAACAATTGCGCCCGTATCAGTTTTCAATGATTCTTTCGCGGCGCAGTTTGTTCCGCAGGTGTATGACCGCCTGCGAATGGATTTGCGAAACGCGCGATTCCGTTATGTTCAAAACCTTCCCGGTTTCCTTCATATTGAGTTCGTCAAAATAATAAAGCGATAAAACGAGTTTTTCTTTTTCGGGAAGCTGTTCGATGGCCTTGGCAAGCGCGGCCTTCAATTCGTTTAAATTGGTAACGTCGAGGGCATCGACCGAGTCGTCCGCCAGATATTTCAGAAGACGCCCTTTGTCGTTGGATTCAGAGTAGCCCATCTCTTCGAAGCTGATGAAAGAAATGCTGGACAGTCCCTTGATCTTGTCGAGCTCGGGGAGATCGATCTGCATGGCATCCGCGATTTCATGATCTTCAACGTCGCGTCCCAGTTTTTGTTCCAGCATGGCATAGGTGTGATCCATCTCGCGAATTTTGCGGCGGTTGGAACGCGATAGATAATCACGCGAGCGCAGCTCGCTCAGGACAGCGCCGCGAATCCTGTGCGTGGCGTAGGTGATAAACTTGTTATCCCGCCCCGGATCGAACCGATCGATGGCCTGAATCAGACCGATGACACCGACGTTGTAGAGATCTTCGATATCCACCGTCGACGGCAGATGGATCGCCATCCGGTTCACGATGCGCTTGACTTGGGGCAGATAATCGGTCATCAGCTGGTTCCGGTCGGGAACCACCGTCTTGTTGTGTGACACGGTTTGTTTGCGCGCTGCTTTCATATGGGCACCTGCTAGATTTAAACTGTTGATGATTTGATTGTTCAGTATGATTGCGAAAAGCATGCCGAATTCATTTCCAGGAGATATCCTCCTGGAAGATATGATGCCAGACCAAGTGGCTGTCCCCGCTCGTTGCAGGCAGCGTAGGCAATGCGCCGGTTTTCCGGGCCAGATTTCGAAAGCCGCGGGCCGCCATTGATTCCGGGAACGCCTGGCTGACAATGCGCTGTTGCTTGACGCAGGCCGTCATAATTTCGTCCTTCAGGATGCATCCGAAGTAATCGACTTCGATATCCAAAAATTTCTGGGCCACGATATTGAGCTGTCTGAAAATTTCACGACCTTCCTGATCGTTGGCGGCCTGGTTGACGATCAGGCGGCAGCGTTTTTCATCGTATTTGAGGGCCAGAACTTTCATCAACGCATAGGCATCCGTGATGGATGTGGGTTCGGGGGTCACGACGACCATGGTCTCGTGGGCGGACACGCTGAAATCGAGGACATTGGCCGAAATCCCTGCGGCGGAGTCAATCAGAAGGATGTCCACCGAATCCAATAGCTGGTCCAGCTCATACAGAATACCGATTTTCTGGTCTCTCGAAAGCTGGGTCAGTTCCTGAATCCCGGACGCCGCCGGAAGGATCTTCATGTTCCCGGGCCCTTCGACAACGACTTCGTCGATGCGTTTTTCCCCCATGATCACATGCGAAAGGTTAAACCGTGGGGCGAGCCCGAGCAGAATGTCCAGATTGCCCAGACCCATGTCGGCATCCAGAATGAGAACACTCTGGCCGGAGCGGCTGAGTTCATAACCGATGTTGGCGACAATGTTGGTTTTCCCGACCCCGCCCTTGCCACTGGTTATCGAAACAGCCCGCGTCGCCGGACGCACGGGATTGCGCTTGGGCGGCACAAAGGCTTCTCCCCGGGGCCGTCGTGAGTTGAGCGGAATCACTTTTTCCGTGTGCTGAAGTGTTGACATTTATGCTGAATCCTTGCGATCTGGGTCATGGGCCAGGCGCTTGGCGCCCTATCTCGCCGCCCGTTCTTGATGGAGCATGCCGGTGATCGACAAATGCTGTGGATTGCAGTACCGGCATGGTTTGAATCGGTTATTCAGCGCATCCGCGAAGGAGCTGAACAAACGAATGTTCTCTGTGTTGATGAGACGGATCCACTTGCAGCCCGCGCGGTGAAAAATATCCGAATTGCGATTGGCCAGATACTGACCCTCTGCATCCGACGCCACCGCGGGCGCTCCGGCGTGCAGGTTGTCGGCGCTTTCCTTGGCGGCCGGCATTAATGGCGGGCCGAAGAGATCAAAGGAGGCCGCACTCAGATCCTTGGGCACTTCCGGGCCATTGGCCATACATACGACGGGCAGGGCCGCGGTGCTCAGAAAATGCAGGACACCGCCTAAATGGGGAACCAAATCCGTTTTGGTGACAATTGCGGCCGAGATGTTCAGATCAGCGCCCAGTTCGGCGGTCAGATGCATGTTGTCGATCCTGTTGTCGGCACCAATCACCAGCCAGACCTTTAGATCTTGAATCTGACGCATGTGACCTGCAAACACCGCGGGACGTTTTTCCTTGCGCGCACCAATTGCCGGGGTATCCACGAGGACGACGTTGCATGCCGCCAGCTTTTTCAGGGCCTTTTTGAGGTCTTTTTCCGTCTGGGGGATTTCCAGAGGTATCTGCAGGATATTGGCATAGATCTGAAGCTGTTCGACGGCACCGATTTTTTCGCGATCGAGCGAGATCAGACCGACCCGCAGGCCTTCCTCGTGCTGCAGACGGGCTGCCAGTTTGGCAATCGTGGTGGTCTTGCCGACGCCGGCGTTGCCCACCAGGGCAACCACTTGCGAGGCCGTATCCGCAAACGGCCAGGGCATGATGGCAAGGCCGTTTTCCTGGTGGCGTTTTGGGTCCTGCGTCTTTCGGTTGGCTGAACCCGGCGCCTTCGTGCCGCTCACCGTGGCCGAAGTTTTCAACGCCTGGGACGACCGCCGGCCGAGACCCGAGGACGAATCGGACCCGACGCGCTGCGCGGAATGCTTGGATCCACTCAGCCTGACGACATCATGGATGCCGCCCCGAAGGTGATCGGCAACTTCAGGCTGCGCCGGCTTGGCCGTTCGACCATAGGCGGCGGCGCTGTGATGGGCTTGGCGCGGCAAGGCCTGATGCTTGTGTTCATACAGAGCCCCATCCACCGCAGCCGTTACCTCCACACCGATCTTGCGCGTAATGCCCAGCAGCCGGTTTTCCTTGCGGATGTCCTGAGCTGAAAGGATTACGGCTTCCGGGCCCAGTTCGCGTTTGATCTGGCGCAGGGCCTCGGTCATGTTTTTGGCTTCAAAGCGTTTGATCTGCATCTTCAGTTAATCTCCACCACGCCGATCGTTTGCACCTGGGCGCAATTCATGACTTCGTCATAGGAAAGCACAGCCAGGTTGGGTACGAGTCGGTCGATCATGCGTTTGAAATGGATACGGACCTGGGCGGAACTCAGCACGACGGGCTGGCTGTTGAGATTGACAAAGGCCTCTATGTGTCGTGAAAGGGCCTGAACAATCTGTTCCACCATTCGCGGGTCCATGGCCAGGAAACTGCCGTGGTCCGTCCGCTGGATAGATTCAGCGATGGCCGTTTCGATACCCTGGTCAAGCGTAACCGCCGCCAGAGATCCGCCGGGGCCGATATAGGGCTTGACGATGCTGCGCGACAAGCCCTGGCGGACGTATTCGGTAAGGATATCCAGATCCTTGGTCATGGGCGCCCAGTCCGCCAAGGTTTCCAGGATGGCCAGCAGGTCCCGGATGGAGACCTGTTCTTTGAGCAGGTTCTGGAGAACTTTCACGACCCCGCCCAAGGGCAGAAGGTTGGGAATGAGTTCCTCGACCACTTTGGGGTAGGATTCTTTAATATGGTCGAGCATGCGCTGCACTTCCTGCCGGCCGACCAGTTCATGCGCAAAGCGTCTGATGATGTCCGACGTGTGGGTGGTCATGACGGTGGCAATATCGACCACGGTAAATCCATCGGCAATGGCCTTTTCGCGCAATTCTTCCTTTATCCAGACCGCCGGCAGACCGTAGGTCGGCTCCGTCGTCTTAACGCCTTCGAGTTTACCGATGGCATCGCCGGGATCCATGGCCAGAAAATGGTTCAGCACGAGATCGCCGCGGGAAATTTCATTGCCTTTCAACAGCAGGCGGTATTCTCCCGGTTGAAGCTGCATGTTGTCCTGGATGTGGATGGGCGGCACGATGATCCCAACATCCTCCGCCATCTGGGTGCGGATGGTGCGGATACGGTTCAATAGTTGCCCGTCCTGCTCGAGATCCACCAGCGGAATGAGACCGTAGCCCACTTCTAGCGATAGAATGTCGAGCGGCGGAAGGGCGTCGATATTTTCGCAAGTCGGCACGTTCTCGACCGGGCTTTCGATTTCCGCCGCCTCTTCCGTCAGTGGAAGCGTGGATTTGTAAATGGTGTAGGCAATACCGGCTGTTATGGCGGCCAGGATGATAAATGGCAGGGTCGGCATCCCGGGAACGATCGAAAATCCCACCAGCACGGCGGCCGCGATCCCAATGGCCCGGTGATGAAACATGACCTGCGCGGTGATATCCCGGCCCAGACTCGACTCGGACCCGGCCCGGCTCACAATGATACCGGCGGCCGTGGAGATCACCAGCGCCGGCACCTGAGAGACCAGTCCGTCGCCCACTGTCAGGAGGGTGTAATTCTGTGCGGCCTCGGCGAAACTCAACCCGTTTTGCAGCACGCCGATGGTCAACCCGCCAAAGATGTTGATCAAGGTAATGATGATGCCGGCAATCGCGTCACCGCGCACGAATTTGTTGGCCCCGTCCATGGCGCCGTAGTATTCGGCTTCGCGGGCAATGGATTCGCGCCGCGTTCGCGCTTCTTCTTCGGTGATCAAGCCGGCATTGAGATCCGCGTCAATGCTCATCTGTTTGCCCGGCATGGCGTCCAGGGTAAAGCGGGCCGCGACTTCGGCGATGCGGCCGGCACCTTTGGTAATCACCATGAAGTTGATGATCACCAGAATCAGGAAGACAATGATGCCGATGAGGTAGTTCCCGCCAACGACAAAATTGCCAAAAGCCTGAATGACCTGACCGGCCGCACTTGTCCCCTCGGAACCGTGCATGAGAATGATGCGCGTCGAAGCAATATTGAGGGCCAGGCGGAAGAGCGTGGCCAGCAACAGAATGGTTGGGAAAGACGCCAGTTGGAGAGGATGAACGATGTACATGCCCACGAGCAGGACGATGATCGCACAGGTGATGTTGAAGGACAGCAACAGATCCAGCACAAAGGGCGGCAGCGGAATGACCATCAGCACCAGTATGCCGACCACCAGGCAAGCCATGATGATGTCGGCATTGTTGTTCAGGAAAGCCAGCTGGTCGGGGAAATTGTTTTCTTGAGCGTGTTCCATGACCCTCTATCGGTGTTGAGATTCGGAAATGCACACTGTGTTGCTGGCCGGAATTTTTGCAGGAACCATGCCTGAACAATTAAGATTTTGACAAAACCCGCGACCAGCGCGAAAGCTTCCGAATTGCCATTTAATTTCAAAACGATAGAGATTGGATCCAAACCACCCGGTCGCAGGCGTGAAACGGCAGGACGCAGAAACAGCGGCCAGTTCGTCAATACCGTCTGTGCCTGTCAAGCTTTTGACAGCGACGGCGAGAGGTTGAACCCGGCGCCGGAGCGAATGGCCCTCGGGGCCGGGTGTATTTACGGTATTGTATTAATTTCAGTGGGTTGGCTGTAAACCTTTGAGCCGGTAGACATAGGCCAGGACCTCGGCGATGGCCTGGTAGAGTTCGACCGGTACCGGATCCCCTATTTCGGTGGTTTTATAGAGTGAGCGCGCCAGAGGTTTGTTTTCGACCAGGGGCACGTCATGCGCCTGGGCGGTTTCGCGGATGCGCTGGGCCATGAGGTCGGCCCCTTTGGCGACCACCACCGGTGCGGCCATCGTATCCGCATCGAATTGGATGGCAATGGACAGGTGGGTCGGGTTGGTGATGACCACGTCCGCTTCCGGCACCATTTCCATCATGCGCCGACGGGCCATCTCGATCTGCATACTGCGGATCCGTGATTTGATCTGGGGATCACCGTTCATTTGCTTGCGCTCTTCCTTGATCTCCTGTTTGGTCATCATCAGTTCTTTCTGATGTTGCCAGCGCTGATAGGCGAAATCTGCCGCCGCCATGACAATCAGGCCAAGACAGACGAAAAAAGCAATCTTGAATGCCGATTCACCCGTGAAGACCATGATGCGCGCAATGTCGAATTGCGTGAGCGCCGGAATCACATCCAGATCCTGTTTGAGGATCAGATAGGCTATGGCGCCAATGAACAGGATCTTGAAAACCGATTTGAGCAGTTCGACCAATGATTTGAGGGAAACGAGCCGTTTGAGGCCGCTGAGTGGATTGATTTTCTTGAAATTCGGGACCAGGGCATCTTCTTTCAGCAGAAAACCGAACTGGGAGACATTGGCCAGGAGGCCGACAACGATCAGGGTCAGCATGATCGGTGCGAGGATGACGAACACCTGGTCAAAACACCAACGGGCCAGTGAACTGGCGGACAGGGCATCCTGGAGGACAGGCTCATTGAGCCGCTGATAGCTCCCGGCAATCAGCCCCTGGAGCCGCTGAAACATGAAACCGCCGGCAAAATAAAAAAACCCCAGGGCGGCCAGCAGAATCATGGCGGACGGAATTTCGCGGCTCTGGGCGACCTGGCCTTTTTTACGGGCGTCCTGAAGTTTCTTGGGTGTAGGCTTTTCGGTGCGGTCGCTCTTGTCACTGGGCATTGACGCCTCCTAGGGCCCCATCATGCGGACCACCGTATTCAGGCTGGCGCCGAAATCCTGAAAGAGCTCAACCATAAAAAGACGCAGATAAGGCAGGCTCAATATGACGAATACAAGCCCCACCACGATCTTTAGCGGCATGGCCACGATGAAGATATTCATCTGGGGAACCGTCCGGGCGAGGAGACCAAAAGCCACACTGGTGAGAAGCAGGACGACGATGACAGGGGCACCGATCTTGACGGCAATCACAAACATGGCCCCGGCCGTGTCAACGAGATGGCTGACGATCGACGCCGAGAGACGGAACTCAAACAGCGGCAAGAGGGTGAAACTATCCACCAGACTGCGGAAAAACCAGTGGTGGGCATCGATGGTGAGAAAAATGAGCATGGCCAGCAAATTATAAGCCTGGGCCAGGATGGGAATCTGCAGGCTCGTGGCCGGGTCCATGATGTTGGCGATGGCAAGCCCCATCTGGTAGCCGGCGATCTGGCCGGCCAGCTGGACGCCGGCGAACAGTATCCGTACGAGCAGCCCGATGCAGGCACCGAGCAGGACTTCGCCCATGACGCCCATGGTCAGGACTCCCCAGTTCTGGAGTCCGCCGGTGCGCCCGAGATCGAGGGCGGGGAAAACCGCCAGGGCAATGGCCAGGGCCAATCCCGCCTTGATCATGTTCGGCAGATTGTGGCTGCTGAATACGGGCATGGCGGCAAAGATGGCCACCACCCGCACCAGTACCATGAAAAAGAGCATCAACTCGTCAAAGGGGATTCGCAGGGCAAGCATGGTGATGACCCGCGGCTACCTGAGCATGTCCGGCATGCTGATCAGCAGATTCCGGAGAAAGTCGATCAGCACCTGCAGCATCCAGGGAAAAGCGACCAGGAGGGCTATGGCCACGGCCAGCATCTTGGGGATAAAGGTCATGGTCATTTCGTTGATCGAGGTGGCCGCCTGGAAAATACTGATCAGGAGACCGGTCACCAGGCCCGCCAGCAGCATGGGGGCCGCCAGAATGATGGTGATCTTGATGGCTTCCAGGAAAAAACCCGTTACGAATTCCGGTGTCATGACCGATTCGTCTCCATCAGGCAAATCCCTTTACGAGGGATCCCACGATTAAATGCCAGCCATCGGCCAGTACGAAAAGCATCAGCTTGAACGGCAGCGATACCATTACCGGCGGAAGCATCATCATCCCCATGGAAAGCAACACACTGGCCACCACCATATCGATAATCAGAAAAGGTACATAGAGCATGAAGGCCATTTGGAAGGCTGTCTTGAGCTCACTGATGATGAAGGATGGAATCAGAACACTGGTGTCCACCTCCTCCATATTGCTCGGGCGCGGCCGTTTGGCCACTTCGATCATCATGGCCAGATCCTTTTCGCGGGTCTGCTTGAACATGAAAGTGCGTACCGGTCTGATGGCCCGTTCGAAGGCCTCGCTCTGGGAAATCTTTTTGTCCAGATACGGCTGGACCGCGTTCTGATTCACGTTCTGCCAGACCGGTGTCATGATGAAGAAAGTTAGAAAAAGGGCCAGTCCGATAATGATCTGGTTGGGCGGCATGGATTGGGTTCCGATGGCCTGCCGCAGGACGGAGAGGACGATGGCAATCCGTGTGAACGAGGTCAGCATGATCAGAATGGCCGGCGCCAGTGACAACACCGTCATCAGCAGGAAAATCTGCATGACCACCGATGTACGGCCCGGATCGCCCTGCCCATCCATCTGGATATTGATGAAGGGCGCCTCGGCCGCTTCGGCGGCCAGGCCTTGGGGGGCCAGCACCAGGATGCCCACGATGGCCGCTAGCGCCCAAAGCAGGTGGCATCTTTTCGGTCTCGCCTTGTGGCATCCGCCGTTCATACGCTTTCATCCTGACGGCGGGCGGGCGTCATCCCCTTGAAGGTCGAGGTCAACTGCCGCAGATGGTCTTTGAAACTTTGCGCGGGCGCTGTGCCTGGTTGTGCCGACGCCGCACCGTGCGCACCATCGGGATCATCGATGCGGTCGAGCAGCGTGATACGATCGGCGGTCACACCCAGCACCAGAACCGCGCCCGGCACCTGGACCATGGCGATGCTCTTTTTGACGCCCAGGTGGGCATTTTCCAGAACACTGATCCGACGTCCGGAGCGGCCTCTCCCCGCATGAATCTGGCGGCGAAGATAATAATTCAAAAAGATCAAACCGGCCACGATGCTTACCAGCACGGCGATCATCTTCAAACTGTCGGCAAACAAGGGGGATGGCGTCATCGCAACTGCTCCACGCGTTCCATGGGACTGATGATCTCGGTCACACGAATCCCGTATTTCTCGTTGATCACCACCACTTCGCCCCGTGCCACCGGTTTCTGGTTGGCCATAATCTCCAACGTTTCGCCGGCCAGTTTGGATAGCTCGATGACCGATCCCTGGCCCAGCTTCAGAAGATCGTTTACCAGCATCTGGGTTCGCCCCAGTTCCACCGACACCTCCAGAGGGATATCGAGGATAAATCCGAGATTGGCCGATTGGTCGGGACGGCTTTTTTCGCTCAAGGCTGAAAACTGGTAGTTTTCCTTTTCCGGGGTGTTGGCGGTCTCGTTCAGAGCGGTGTTTCCCTGTTCGTTGACTGAACTCATAGTTATTCGCTCGCAATCTCTTCCGGGATGATGGTTTCCGTCAGTTCGACGGCGCGGTTGCCGTTGATGATGCCGGGATAACCCCGATACTTGGGAACGCTTTCGATATTCACCGTAATGGGATCGTGCGGTCCGGTGTTGAGGGTAAAAATATCGTTTTCCTGCAGGCTGAGCAGATCACCAAAAGTGTGCACGGTGTGCCCCAACTCGGCGATCATCTGAACTTCGGTTTCTTCCAGGATTTTCTGGATACGGTCGCTGAAGGCATGCTCGGTATCCTTGGCACGCAGGTATCGCGAAGACAGTTTTTCTTTGATCGGCTCCAGCATGCGATAGGAAAGGCAGATATGGAAGTTGCCCGAGAATTCGTCACTGCTGATGGAGAAAACGATGACGATCATCAACTCGTCCGGACTGACCATGTGGACGAACTCGGGTTTGGTTTCGCTCTTTTTAGGGATGATCCGGATCGAAAAAACCCGCTCCCAGGCGCGTTCAAAGTCGCCCAGCAATTCGCGGCTCATCCGTCGAATCATGCCGTTCTCAATCGGGGTGAACTCGCGCCGTTGCTTCAGCGGTTTTCCCTTGCCGCCGAACATGCAGTCGATCATCGAGAAGACGAGGCCCGGTTCGATGGCCAGCAGCGCCGATCCGGTCAGCGGTTCCATGGCGTAAATCGTAAAGCTGGTTGGATTGGAGAAAGCCTGGATGAAGTCCCCGAACTTGACCATTTCGGTCGAAACGAATTTAACTTCGAAGCTTTGCTGCAGGAGGGACGACAGGGAGCTCTGCAGAAGTCCCGAATACTTGTCGTAGACCTCCTCCAGAGCTGAGAACTGATCCCGCAGCATGATGTTCTGGGAGGTCAGATCATAGGCTTCGGCCCGTGCCTCGGGGGGCTCGTCTTCAACCTTGAGGTCGACCTCACCGCTGTCCATCGCGGTCAGTAAGGCATCAATTTCGTCCTGTGAGAGAACATTGTCGGCCATGCGCTTAGGTCCTATTGAACCACAAACTCGGTAAAGTAAATGTTGTTGATGACTTCTTTCTTCAGCAGATCATTCAACCGGGTCATGATTTCCTGACGCAAGACGGTTTTGCCGTTCACCGAGCGTATCTCCTGAAAGCGTTTGGTGGGCAGAATCATCAAAATGATATCGCGAACCTGAACCAGGCGCTGTTCGAGAATCTCGACCGGCTCCCCTTCCTTGAGTTCGATTTGCATGGTCACCCGCAGGTAGCGCTTGCGCTCCTCGTCCGCCAGATTGACAATGAATGTATCCAGCGGAAACATGGCGCCGATGGTCGACAGCCCGTCATCTGTTTCTTCATCGACCTCTTCCTCTTCCGGACGAACGAGGGCGTCCAGATCGGCCAGCTTGTTCCACATCATGTAAAACCCGCCGCCCACCGCACCGACGAACAACACGGCGACCGCGATGACGGCGATGAGAATGATTTTATTGGTATTGCGTTCCTTGTCCGCCATGACCTTTTTCCTGATCCTTTCCCCTACCCGAATAATTACATTGCCCACCCGGCGATCATGCCCGGGACGACCGGCAATAGCAGGAAGCCCTTAAATCGGCTCTATATTTAGCAATATATGTGCCATTGGCTGGCCGGCTGTCCGGCGCGTCGGTGGGAGGTTAAAATCCCGGTGTTTACGAGGTTCCACGGTGGCATCGCGCGGGTTGCGCATGCGTAAAAAATTATCGGGAGGACGTCAGGGGAGGCCTTGGATTTGACACCTGTCAACCCGTTGACAGCAGCCAGTGGGAGGATCGCAGGGCGAATGGTATTCGGGCGGGCAGACTTCGTTCGCTATGCAAGGAAGTCTTGCCCGCCCGCCAGATATCTTAGCTGTCAAGCGTTACCGCTTGATATTGATGAGTTCGTTCAGAATTTCATCGCTGGTGGTAATGACCCGCGAGTTGGCCTGGAAAGCGCGTTGGGTCGTGATCATCTTGACAAACTCCTGGCTCAGGTCGACGTTGGACATCTCGATCGCGCTGGGGCTGATACTGCCCAGCCGCCCGCTGCCGGGAACGCCCGGCATGGCATCACCGGATTGCAGCGAAGCCGCATAGAGGTTGCCGCCCATCTTGGTCAACCCGTAATAAGACGGAAAATCCGCCAGGGCCACCTGGAACAGCGGCACCAGCTGGCCGTTGGAATAGGAGCCGGTGACGACGCCGGTTTCATCCACCGCAACGGAACGCAGCGCGCCTGAGGGATAGCCATTCTGGGTCTGAAAGGTCGTGGCGGACTGGGCGGCATATTGGGTCAGGTCGCCGTTGGTCGTGCCGGTGATCGCGTCGTAGAGATCCCAGGTGATCGTCGGCATGCTGGCCCCGTTGGTCAGGGTAAGATCGATGGTGGGGTCGACGGCGCCGTTCAATGCCCCCGTGGCGGGGTCGAAGGTGATCGCGGTCGGACCGGCCGGTACAACGGCGGAGGCCATCGTGGACCCGGCCTGCCATGTCCAGGCGTTGTTACCGGTTTTGACGAAATCGATCGTCAGGGGGATATCGTTGCCGAGCGAATCGTAGGCCGTAATCGAGGTTGAATACACATCGCCCACCGTGGCGCCGGAATTCAAATTGACGTCCACCGTGAATTCCGTCGTGGCCAGGGGAGGGGTCGTGCTCTGGGTCGGGATCTGGATGGCATTCAAAGGTCCCAGGTTGAGGGAACCGTCGCCATTGACAGACATCACGGAATAGCCCTGCAACTGCAAATCATCCGGGTTTACCAGACGTCCGTCGCGATCAAAGGTGAACTCGCCGGCGCGGGTATAATAATCCGCCCCGGTGCTGTCCGTGACTGTAAAAAAGCCTCGGCCGTTGATGGCCATATCCATGGGAGCGCTCGTGTTTTCAAACGAACCCTGGCTCCAGATAGGGGTTGTCCCCCAGAACTCAACGCCTCGGCCGATATCGTTGCCGCCCCCTCCGATGGCCTGACTCAGCACGTTGGCAAAAGACGCCCGGTTGGATTTGAATGCGGTGGTGTTGACGTTGGCAATGTTGTCGCCAATTACGGTCATGGCCGTCGCGTTGGCGTTCAGTCCGGAAATACCTGCAAACAATGATCCGATCATCGTTTCCTCCTGTGGATTAGCTATTCATTGAATTCTATCTAAATTGGTCCTTGTGGTGATCTGTTTGTGCCGAATGCATCACTCCGCCGCGGGGGATGTCGGCCGCACCACTTCAATCACGTCTGCCAGCCGCACCTCGCGCTCGCCAACCATGAGTACGGGGGCGCCATCCTTGAAGGCCACACCGTCGACCCGTCCCGTGCTAAGGGGGCGCACGTCTATTTCACCGCCGCTGGCATCGACGGCCACGGCCTCAAAACGGTAGTTCCCCCCGGGAAGCGGATTGCCGTTTAGATCTTGACCGTTCCAGGTGGTGGTCTGTCGGCCCGCCGGCATGGCGCCCGTTTCAAACGAGGCCACAAACCCTCCCCGGGCATCGTAAACGCTCAAGTATACATTGTGGGCCGGCGCCTGCAGATCGATCGCGAGCGATGTCGCGTTTTGCCCATCGTGCGCGAAGGCATTGCCGTCGGAAAGGACGTTGTGTCCGATGTAGCTCACGGCCTGTGAATTGGCGAAAGCGTTTTGGGACTGTACCAGTTCCGTTAGTTGTCCGCTCATATTGCTCAATTGTTCCAGGGAGCTGAACTGGGCCAACTGGGCTGTAAAATCCGCGCTGTCCATAGGATTCAGGGGATCCTGATACTGAAGTTGTGTCACCAGCAGATTCAGGAAGTCATCCCTTCCCAGTTCTCCGGGTTTGGCGGCTTCACCGCCACTGGCGGCGGGAGTTGTGGGTTCGACGCCTGCAATGCTCATGGTTGCCTTATCTCCTGTATCGTCTTGGCGGGCTTGATGTGACCGCCAGGGTGTCGTCTATATCAGGCGAAAAAATCGACCCCGACGGATTTGGGCGGCTGCCCCGCCACGTGATCCTCGGTGTCCTCATCCGTGTGCTGTTCGACGTTTTCATCCCGGCCTCCGTTTTTTTGACGGGCGGCCGACGCATTCTGCTGTTGGCGTCCATGCCGGCTCAGGTTCTGCTGGTCATCGGAAAGAAGCACATCGAATTTTTCCACTTCGAGCCCCTGCTGCTGCAATTCCAATTTCAACTGTGGCAGGTGCGTTTCAAGCAGATCACGGGCCATGGAAAATTCCGTCATGATCTTGACACTGACACTGTTGTTCTCGGTCGTAATCTGGACGCGGAGGCTGCCAAGATGATCCGGTTTGAGGGCGATGCGGGCTTCAGACTGCCCACCCCGGACACTAACGGCAACGCGTTCGACAATTTGAGCGATGTTGTTCTCACGAAATGATGCCGTAGACAGCGAAACGTCCTCCTTGGCAATCGTCATGGCTGGGGAAGCCTTGTGAAGCGGCGCTTGCGCGACGCGGTCGACCGGTGTCAGCCATTCCGGCCGGACCGCGGCATCGGACGCTGACGGGCGGACAAACCGGTTTGATGCCATCGGCTTTTCAACCAGGGTCGAATCCAGTAGCACTTTGGCTTCGGACTGCCCTTCGGTCGATTGGGTCTGCTCAGGGGTGGGCGCTTCAACCATTACTTTAGGTTCCGATCGTTTTGTGTCTGTCATCGTATTGCTTTTTTTATTTGCGCGCCCGATTGCGTTCGGCAATACTTGGGTTTCGGAAAGCGTTGCCGATGTTGCCGGGGTCGTGTTCCCATCTGTCGGGCGGGCCGTGTTGACCTTCGTCGCATTCGAGGCGATCGTCTGCTCCCGTATCCGCGCTTCAAGCGCGTCCGGCAGATCTTCCCCGCCATCAGGGGTGACATTCGATGGCACGATCTTTTCTGAGGCTACCGGTCGCACAAGTTTGGAGTGCTTTTGCATTACATGCAAATCGGTCTCTGCAGGATCATGAACCGGCACGCTTTGCCTGACATCCGGCCTCATCTCGGTTGCGGTCGTCATGGCCGTCTTGGGTTTGGCGATTGAGGCCGACACATCACCGGGCGGTAACTTTTCTTCACCGCTAGCCACGGCACCTTTTGCTTCCGCAGCCACGCCATCATCCGCAGCCAAACGCGTTAAATTTTCCCCGGTAGCGGGCAGGGTGCGGTCCACGAATTCTGCTGCCGGTTTTTCATTCGCGATAGCTTTTTCAAGAATTAGGTCTTCTTTTGGGTGATTCTCCGCGGCGGCTTCGATAAGCAGATGATCCGTTTCCGTAAGGATTGTCTCAGGCGCCAGGGACTCCCCATCGGCAGGATTCGCAACCGTCTCGTCGTTTGCGGTTGCATCACTTTCCGCGATCGTTCGACTTTCATTTGATTCCTTGGCCGGTGATTCGTCATTGAGTTTTCGCAGGGCCGACATGAAGCTTGGCGAATCCTCTTGCCCGGATTTATGCGGGGCGTTGCCGCGATGGCCTTCATTTGATGGGGCCACCGGGATTTCAGCTTTGGTCGGCATTGTGAGCGCAGCGTTCAATATCGTTTTCCTTTCTAATCCAGACAGGGATGAATGAAGATGCCGTTTGAGAAGGAGTAAAGCATAAAACATGCCACCGGCGGCAATATATTGATATCAATTATCCGTTCAGCTATATGGTATGAATTTAACGATTTTTCCATGGCTACCGCGACCAGAACCATTCCTTGCAAGGATTCGCGTGATCGCATGACGGCAATATCTGCCCCGTCCGGCAGGAATTGCCCTTTTATTGGCTATGGTTGTCAACTTTCAGGGCCAGGCGTCGCCCGTCCTTGTGGCGGTTCACCGCGGATTCATCGAGGTGTTTCTGCTCTTGGGTCTGCGCCTGGTGCGCCGCTTCTTGCATCTGGCGGTCCTTGAGCTTTTCGATCATTTTGCGGTTTTTAAGCGCCACCAGCAGTTGCGTGCGTTTTTCCTCTTTCTCGGTCGCCAGCGCTTCCACCAGAGCGTTTTGCGCAGCGATTTCCTTCTCCAGCCGTCCCAGGTAGCGATGATAGAGCAACAGTTCGCCGGTACCGGTCGCGGCCGCCATCTTGATTTTCAATTCCCGCCGGTATTGACGCCGGTTGCGTGTCATGGCCTCCAGGGCACCACGCGCCCGATCCCATTTGCGACGCGACTCTGAAAAGACCTTCTGGGCGATCTCCTCCAGGTGTTTGCGATGTCGCAGGACGGACTCCAGTTTAAAACGTTTGGCCATTTCCTCCCCCCCCGTCAGGCCATCATCGTCGCAAGCTGGTTGAAGCTGTCTTCAAGGGTCAGCGTGTCGTCAATATCCTGGCAAAGATATGCCCTGATGGGGCCGATCATTTTTATTGCATAGTCGATCTCCGGGTTGCTGCCTTGGGCATAGGCCCCGATATTGATGAGGTCTTCGGCTTTACTGTAAGTCGCCAGCACCGCCTTGAGTTTGCGCGCCAATTCAAGCTGCGGCGCACTGACGATATCGTCCATGACCCGGCTTATGCTGCGGGAAACGTCGATGGCCGGATAATGCCCCTGCATCGCCAGTTCGCGGGTTAAAACGATATGCCCATCCAGAATGGAACGTATGGCGTCGGCAATCGGTTCATTGTTGTCGTCGCCTTCCACCAGCACCGTATAAAGTCCGGTGATCGATCCGCGTGTGGAAGAGGTGCCCGCCCTTTCGAGCAGTTTGGGCAGCAGCGTGAAGACCGATGGTGTATAACCTTTGGTCGTCGGCGGCTCACCCAGAGCCAGACCGATCTCGCGCTGGGCCATGGCAAAACGGGTCACCGAGTCCATCATAAGATTGACGCGCAGTCCCTGGTCACGGAAGTATTCCGCAATGGCCGTCGCCACGAAGGCGCCGCGCATGCGAATAAGGGGCAGGTGATCCGACGTCGCCACCACGATGACCGACCGTGCCAGCCCATCGGGGCCCAGCTGTTTGTCGATGAATTCATTCAATTCACGCCCCCGCTCACCGATCAGGGCGATGACGTTCACATCCGCGCTGGTTTTCTTGGCAATCATCCCCAGCAAAACGCTTTTGCCGACCCCGGAACCGGCGAAAATCCCGACGCGCTGACCACATCCAACGGTCAGCAGGCCGTTGATGGACCGAACACCAAGATCGAGGGGCGCGCTGATGCGTTGGCGCTGGAGTGGATTAATCGGCGTGGCATAGATGGGGTAGGTGGTCTCGCCCGCAAGCGGCCCCAAACCGTCGATGGGATCCCCCAGGCCATCGATGATCCGGCCCAATAGATTGCGGCCCACCGGTATGTAGGCTTGTGGCTGTCTGGCGACGACGCGGCTTCCGGGCCCTATCCCTCGGATTTCCTCCAGCGGCATCATCAGCACACGGTTGTCGCGAAATCCCATGACCTCGGCCGGAAATCGTTTGCGACCATCCTTGGTGGCAATATCGCAGACGGTGCCCAGCCGACATTCCGGCCCGATGGATTCGACCACGAATCCCACCACCCGGCTAACCTTGCCGTAGGCCTGGATTGGTTTGCAGTCTTGCAGACGTTTGTGGTAGCGCTCGAGGCAAATGGAAACTGTCATTTTCTCCGCTTCTCAATCTTGCGAGGCGAGTCCCATCGTTTCGGAGCGAAAAGCCTCTTCGATGGCCCGGAACTGATTTTCAATACGGGCGTCGATTTCACCGTACTCCGTCTGCACCAGACAGCCGCCAGCCTCGATGCCCTCGTCTTCCTCGAATTGGATCCGTTCAGCCCTACCCTCCAGAATCGTTCGCCCCGGGGTGGATTGAATATGTCGGATGTCGGTGGGATTGAGGCGAATGGTTATTTTCTCGGGGTCTTCCACCTTTTGCACGGCGGCTTGAACAATATCGGCCACCAACTCCGGTGTTATTTCCAGCGCCTGCCCGACGATCTTGCGCCCCACGTGAAGCGCCAGATCGACCACTTCGCTTTCAATCTGCTGTTGGAGTTTCTGCCGTGTATCCGTGAGTTCCGCGATCACGTTTTCCAAAGCCGCCAACAAGGGTGCGGTCTGCTGCGCGGCAAGGGCCTTGGCGTCCGCCTCCCCTTGCGCAAACCCCTCGGCGTAGGCTTTTTTGGCGGTGTCTTCCAGCTGTTGGCGATCATCTCCGCCGAATCCGGGTTCGCCTGCGGCATTGCCGACGCCGGGCTGAAGATGAACGCCTGGGTTCTGCCCGGGTACGGGTGCCGATGGCGCGAAGGCCCCGTTTTCCGAACGGGCCCGTTCCGTTTGCTCTCCCCGTGCGGGTATGTTCGGGAAATAATGCAGGCGAAACGTATTCGTCCGGCTGGCATTCGAACTTTTGATGATTTTACGCAACGAGAGCTTCTCCCCGGCGTCCGCCGATAACGAGTTCGCCCTTGAATTCCATGTCCTGGATCAGCGCCGTTATCTTTTGCTGGGCGGCCGACACGTCGTTCATGCGCACCGGGCCCATATCCGCAATTTCTTCCTGCAGCATTTCGCCGGCTCTCTGGGACATATTGCGCAGCACTTTTTCCTTGACCTCGTCCGAGGCGGCCTTGAGCGCCACGGCCAGTTCGGAGGTTTCCACTTTGCGCAGCAGCTTCTGGAAACCCTTGTCGTCCACCAGGATAATATCCTCGAAGACAAACATTTTCTGCTTGATCTGGGCGGCCAGCTCGGGATCGTCTTCCTCGATTTCGCTCATGATCAGCTCACTCGACATTTCGTCCGCCAGGTTGAGAATTTCGGCCAGACGCTCGACACCGCCGGTTTCATGGGTCTGGGAATTTTCTTTGTTGCTTAGAATGTCTTCGATGACCTGGTTGATTTCATCCACCATGCCGGAATTGACCTTGCCCAGTTGCGCGATCCGGACAGCAACCTCGGTTTTCAGGTCATCCGGTAAACGTGAGACCACTTCGCTGGCCACGTCCGTTTTAGCGTGGACGAGAATGATGGCGATGGTCTGCGGGTGTTCATCCGCAACCAGTTTGAAAAGGCGGTCGGGTTCAAGGGCGGCCACGGCTTTTAAATTGGTGCCCTCCACGCTCGCGGTGTCTTTTTGACGCTCGCGCCCCGCCTTCGCAGATGGCGCTCCGGCTGCCGGCAGCGCGCGTTCCCGCTGGCTGCTCTGCTGTAGAAATTCCTGAGCGATTTTTTCAACCAGATCGGGTGAAATACTGCCAAGTTGCGCCATTTGGCCGGCCACCGCCTCCTTTTCGGCGGGTGTCAGCCCATCCATGACAACATTGCCGACTTCGGGCCCCAGCGATTTGACCAGTATGGCTATTTTCAGCGGTCCGGGTAGATCTTTGGCATCCATTCTGCGTTCAACTTTCCATCGTAATCGAAAAACCGGTCATTATTGCCGAATCCAATCTTTCATGACGCCGACCGAATTCTGTCCGTCGGCAGCGATCATCTGACGGGCCTGGTCCATATAGGAAATCTGGCCGCCCTGGTATTCCCTCTCCAGCTCACCCACGGTTTTGGGCAGTTGGCGGATGATTTCACCGGAAGGGTTTTCAGCGGTAAGCCATTTGATGAGCGGTCGTACCAAAAAGAGAAAGCTCATGATGATAAACAGGCCGATCAGCAGGAAATCGAAGATGAATTTAAACCGTTTGACGCTCGTCATCCAACCGCCGGTTTGGGGCCCCTCGGCCTTGGCGTCGACCTTGGCGGTTTCAAAGGGGATGTTCTGGATCTCGACCGCATCGCCCCGATCGGCGCTGAAATTGATGGCCCGTTTGACGATGCGTTCAAACTGCTGCATCTCTTCGGCACTGCGGGCCGCGTACTGCCACTCGCTCGCGCCCTTTTTTTTCTTTTTGGTCGCCGGCGTGTAGGTGCCGTCCACGATCACCGCCGCTGACACCCGTTTCAGGGTGGCATAGGGCATCACTTTGCGGCTGACGACCTTACCGATTTCATAGTTCTTGGTCTGGTCTTGCTTCTGGAAGACGGCGGCGCTGCGGTTGGTGTTTGTGGCCGGGCGTTCGATATCCGTACCGATGCTGCCCGGTTCGATATTGGAACTGACACCCGGAACCCCCATGGGCAGACTGCCCTGGCCGCTGCTGGTTTCGTTGAATACCTGCTCACTGCGCACCACCTGGTTCTCGGGCAGGTATTTTTCCTGGGTTTCTTCATGGCGCACAAAATCGAGATCACAGGAGACCCTGACGATCGCTTTGCTGGGGCCCAACACTTCTTCAAGCATTGTCTTGACACGGTTTTCGAGCGTCGTCTCCATACGTCGCTGATACATGAACTGATCGGAGCTAAGGGCATTGGCCGATGAAGGATCATCCCTGCCCGCCAGAAGCTTGCCCCGGTTGTCGACCACCGTCACGTTCTCGGTTTCGAGGCCGGAGATACTGGAGGATACCAGATGGACAATCCCCTGGATTTGATTCTGGCTGAGTCTTCGCCCCGGTTTGAGTTTGAGGACCACCGAGGCGCTGGCCGGCCGCTCCTCCTCGACGAAGAGGGTCTGCTCGGGCATGACCAGGTGAAGACGCGAGTTTTCGATTTCATCGATCTGGTTGATGGTACGCGACAACTCGCCCTGCAGCGCGCGCTGGTAGTTGACGTTCTGCATGAACTCGGTCATGCCCAGCTTGGCATTGTCGAACACTTCAAACCCGATGCCCGCTCCCTGCGGCAGTCCCTCGGAGGCCATGACCATGCGCAGTTCGTGAACTTTTTCTTCCGGGACCTGAATACAGGTGCCGTTGGCGGTAATGCGATAGGGAATTTTCTGACCCTTCAAGCGATCAACGATCAGCCCCGCGTCTTCCGCCGAAAGGTTTACGAACAGACTCTGATAATCGGGCCGCCCGCTCCAGCTGATCAAATAGGCGAATCCACCAACCAGCAGTCCAACGACAACCAGAAGACTGATTTTCTTTGTGAGGGTCATTGCTCCGAGGGCTGCCCGGAACTGCCCGAAGGCCTTGTCCATGATCTATCCTTTAATTAGGGGAACGCGAATCCAGCGGCGAATTCGCCGTCTCCAGGCGGCCGATGGCCACTGGATTTTGCCAGTACGATCCTCAATACCGCTCAGATCTGCATGCGCATAATGGTTTCATAGGCGCCGACAACCTTGTTGCGTACCTGCATCAGAAGCTGAAAACCGATGTCCGCCTTTTGGGTGGCAATCATGACGTTGTGGATATCCTGGCTTTTACCGGCGACCAGATCGGAAACGGCCTGATCAGCCGCCACGTGCTTCTGCGTAACGTCTTCAAGGGCCTGTTCAAGGAGATTTCCAAAACCCGGAGCTGCATCCTTTGCGGGGTTGGAAGAACGCGTGGGCACCGGTTGAAGGCTGCCGGCTCCCTTGATGAAATCTATTTCCGCCATGGCTTACCTTCCTATTTCCAGTGCTTTGTTCACCATGTTCTTAGTGGCTTTGATTGCGGCCACATTGGCCTCGAAGCTGCGCGTGGCCGATATCATGTTCACCATTTCTTCGGACAGACTGATGTTGGGCAGGGCCACCCGGCCGTTTTCGTCGGCGTCGGGGTGATCCGGATCGTGCTTGTAAATCGGCTCGCGGTCGTCGTGTACAATATCGACCGCCTTTACCTCGACAAGTCCGCCATCCTGCTGCGCCTTGAGCATTTCATGAAAATTCTGCCCCTGGGGCTGCGCGGCGAAAACCGCTTCCTTGCGCCGATAAGGGCCGCCTTCCGGCGTGCGGGTGGTATAACGGTTGGCCAGGTTGCCGGAAATCAGCTTCATGCGAAGGCTCTGGGCCGTAAGGCCCGAGGCGCTGGCCCGAAGGGCATCAAGAAAACTCATGATCAGCTCCCTCCCTTGATAACGCTTTTGAGAAGATTGAATTTGTTCGCCACCAGGCGGGTGGCGGTATTGTACATCAGGGTATTTTCTGCAAGGTTCGACATCTCCTGCTCAAGTTCGACCGTGTTGCCGTCCCCGCGGATCGAGTAAGGGTTGTTCTCAACGCGTTCGACCTTCGTCGTTTCGACCCGGGTGCGCCCGGGAACGATGTGCCCCTGGCGGGTCGTTTTTATCGCCATCGGGCTTTCGCCGCCGGATTCACGGCCCATCTGCTCGTCCACGAGCATTTTAAAGGCTTTGTAGTTGGGTGTGTCGAGGTTGGCCAGGTTGGAGACGATCAACTTCTGGTTGCGGGACCGCAGGTCCAGCGACCGCTCCAGCATCGCCATTGTATTCCCAAAGATTCGATCCGGTTTCATGGTAGCGCTTCCCTTCTGACTTCATCCTGACAGGCTTTGTATTCATTGAGTTTATTGCGCAGGGTCCTGACGCTGATACCCAATAGTTCCGAGGCCTTGGCCCGATTCTGATTGACGGCCTGCATGGTCTTGCTGATCAGAATCTTTTCCATGCCCCGAACCGAAAGACCCGCGCGAATCACGGCGTCATCGTCCGCGGTTTGCAGGGTAAGGTTGCCGTCCGCAAGCAGGGCGTCATCCAATCGTGGCGCCGGGCTGAGGAGAACCGCCCGCTCGATGCGGTTTTCGAGTTCACGTACATTGCCCCGCCAGCTTTCGGCGCTCATCCTTTCCAGAATGTGCGCTTCGACGGCGTCAAACCGCTTCGCGTAAAGGGTTTCATATTTGGTGATGAAATGTCGGGCCAGGAGCGGAATATCATCCCGACGCGCACGCAGGGGCGGCAGATGAAAGGGAACCACATTGATGCGATAGTAGAGATCCTCGCGGAAACGCCCGGCTTTCACCGCTGCGGCCAGGTCCTGATTGGTTAAGGCAATGACCTGACCGTTAAAGCTTCGGTCGGCGGCCCCCCCCAGACGTTCGATGCGCCGCTCCTGAAGCACACGCAGAATTTTGGGTTGCAGTGCCAGCGGCATGTCACCGATTTCGTCCAGTATCAGGGTTCCCTCGCCAACCTGTTCAAATTTTCCGATCTTGCGTTGCGCGGCACCGGTAAAGGCGCCCTTTTCGTGCCCGAAAAGTTCGCTCTCGATCAGTGTTTCAGGCAGGGCCGCGCAGTTCACGGCCACCAGAGGACGACCGGGACGGTCAGCGGCACGGTGAATGAATCGGGCCAGCACTTCCTTCCCGGTTCCGCTTTCACCGGTGATCAAAACCGTGGCTTGGGTGCCGGCCACATGTTTGGCCGCCTCGAGCAGCTGCATCATGGCGGGATTGCGCGTGATGAAATTCAGGCCGCCATCAATACCGTGATCCTCCTGCAGGCCGGCGGAGGGTGCACGCCCGCGTTCTGCTTTCAAGTGACCGAGGCGGGCCGCAAGCTTTTCGGTATCCACCGGCCTGGCCATATAATCGGCTGCGCCCTTGTGGATGGCAGCGACGGCCTCCTCGACGTTGGGCGATGAACTGACAACAATGACATCCGTATCCGGGGACTGGCGCTTGATCCGGTCCAAAACGGCAAGACCGTCGATATCCGACAGTGCGCAATCCACAAGTGCCAGATCGAAGGCTTTATGTTCCAGGATGCTGACGGCCGCCTGGCCATTGGCGACCATTTGAACCGCGAAACCCGCCTGCTTGAGGACGGCCAGGGGTTTTTTCCCTGTGCCGTTCTCCGCTTCAACGATCAGTGCCGATTGCTGCTGGCAGTCGTTTCCAAGGATTCCGGTTCCCGTTCGTTGCGTGTCGCGTGCCATGCCGAATTTTTTATCTATCTGTTTATATTATAATTTATATCTTTTAAGGCCGTGCCAAATGCATATCGCCAAGGATTTTTGCAATACGTATGCCAGTACAATGGTTTCAACCCTCCCCGGATCCGCCTGTCCATCGGATCGCCACATTGGCCGGCACTTTTGCTAACATCCCTTCATCATTAAACTTTTTAATATTATCCGGATTCAATCGAATAGGGGGAATCAACCGGCGGAGCACAGGCCTCAGGAGGTTGTCATCGGACTTTGTCAATTTTCAAATCATTGACGTCATGACTTTGACACGGCGTAACATTCGGCCGCATAACCGCGGTGAACCCGCAGGCGAACAAATTAAATCCATTCTTGGGGTTCCCTTTTGGCGGGGTCCCAATTTTAATTTAAAAATGGCCTATAGCCTACGCGGGCTTAAAACCGGCGGCCGCCGTCATGGCAACCAGAGGCCCTATCGGGTGATCGAACTAAAGTGGTTCATCGGTCGGGGCGATAAAAATGCCAGCAAGGCAGGCGTGTTCTATCCGCGCGCCCATGGTTCCCGATTCAGATGCCTCCGGATCCATCGGGCGGCAATCAAGCGGTTTAACCATGGTTTTGACACAAGGCAGGAGTAAACTGGCGTATGTTTGGATTGAGACGGCGTTTCGTCAAAGAAGGGCATATCGAGGAATATGCCTTTAAATTGCAGGATCTTGAACAACGATACGAAGCTTACACGCTCGTTATGCGTACCCTGCTGGTGTTTTTAAAAGATTTTTCAATGGATATCAATGAGATCGATGCCGTGGGCTTTAGAAGTGCGCTTGATCGCTTCGGCGAAGAGTTCTTCGAAGAGACCAGCGCCAAACGCATTCACCGCCGGTTCGATCGCGAGAAGCAAACGATTAACGGCTATATCGACGATCAGAAAACGTACCTGGAGGAACGTGATCGCGAGTTGCGTAAAATCATCGATCTCCTGTCGCGTGCCATGGTGACCCTGAACTCTGAAAATGATGCCTACCATCAGCAAATTCTGCAAAGGGGCGAAAAGATCGAACAGATCACCCGGCTGGATGATATCCGTAAAATCAAATCGGCCCTCGAGAAAGAAGTGGAGAGCCTGCGCGAAACGGTCGAAGCCAAACAAGCGGACGAAAAAACACGCATCCAAAGCCTTTCAAGTCAAGTTGAGAGCCTGCGCGAGGAGTTGCATTCGGCCAAGGAGGAATCCATGCGCGACGGTCTCACCGGCGTCTACAACCGCCGCGCTTTTGACAACCACATCCAAACCCTCGTGGAACATCAGCTCGTTAACCGCAAGGGCTTTGCGATCCTGCTGCTTGATATCGATGACTTCAAACACATCAATGACACCTACGGCCATCCTGTGGGCGACCGGGTCATCCTGGCGCTCGCCATGGCCTGCCGGCAGATGATCCGCAGCGATGATTTCCTGGCACGCTACGGTGGGGAAGAATTCGCCATTCTGCTTCCCGGCGCATCCCGGCGCAATGCCGTCAAGAAAGCCCGCCAGATCTGCAAATCGATTGCCAAAACCCAATATTCACTGGATGAACAAGACGATGCCGTGACCCTGTCGATCACCGTCAGTATCGGGGTGGCTGAATGCGGTCGGCACGATGATGTGGATACGCTTCTGGAAAAAGCCGACAAGGCGCTTTACAAAGCCAAAGCGGCTGGGAAAAACAGGGCTGAGACGATCTGAATCGAATATACTAGGAACTCCTGTCTTTCCGCTGACGCTCTGGTCGCTGCGTAAATCCATACCCGTTGGATGGCGCTTGTTCCGCGGCAGATATTGCCTATACCTGACTCCTTTAAGGCAATAAATGCCGAATTAATCCCCGCACACTTGTGTCATCAGCGCCCAAAGTTAATAAACCCTCTGAAATCTAATGCTTTATTTCATGGCGCCGGAAAGCAATCGTCAGATATCCAGTGGCATGGTGTTTGCTAACCTTCATAGAGCGTATTTATCAATATCAACCACAATCCCAACCATCGGGAGCACGCCGTCAATGAAAATCGATAACGACCATTGCAATGGTTTTCCCGTCAATTCAGCCCGTCCGACCGAACCAGGCGGTGGGATTTCCTTCAGGCAACAATTCGACCAGGCCCTGGACGCCGCTTCCACTAACGGTGAACCATCGGCCCCCGTTGCCGCAACACGCACTGCGGCGGCATTGGCGCCATTGTCCGGACCGCCTGTCGATGCCCATAACGCCATTAAAAGCTTTGAAAGTTTCGTCGATAAATTGGGCGCCTATCAGAAACGTCTTGCGGACGGCCGCTATAGCCTTAAGATGCTGGACCAGGACCTGCGCGGCATCAATGCGCATTGCCGGCATCTTGAACGGCTGACATGCGATCCGCTTATGGACGATGCCCTGCGCAACCTGCTGAACGAAGGGTTGGCCACGGCCCGGGTTGAATTCGAGCGCTTTGGCCGCGGCGACTACTGCTGAAACGGAGACCGCATTGATTCGCGCAACGCACAAGACCATCCGAGACTACTGGGGGGTTGCTGGCCATCGGAATAAACCGGCCGTTCACAATGCCAGGCAGAACAATACTTTCCGGCAGGTGATCCAGTCCGTTTGCCAGACCGAGGGTCACGGCGGCCATTCCGCCATGGCCAAGGGGCTTACGATTCAAGACTATTGGCGTCAGCCTGTTGTGGCCCGGTCGCATCTTCCCGCCGGCCGTACTGGCGATCTTCTGGAGAAACCCTCTGCCGGAGCTGGTGCATCCCCTGCTTCGGTCGCAGTCGTGCGCAACAAACCGCCGGAGGCGCCCGCAGCGAACACACCGTCGGCACGTCGGCAAAAGATCGATCAAGCGGTGGCGGATGCCGCGGCCAAGTATGGGCTGCCGAAAGGACTGCTGCAGAGTGTCATTCAGCATGAATCCGGTTTCAATCCCCGGGCGGTATCCCCAGCCGGCGCCCAGGGATTGATGCAGCTGATGCCGGCGACGGCAAAAGAACTGGGCGTCGAAGATTCTTTTGACATCCGGCAGAACATTGACGCCGGCAGCCGTTACCTCAAACAGATGCTCGACCAGTTCGATGGTGATCTGCGCAAAGCCCTGGCAGCCTATAATGCCGGACCGGGCACCGTACGCCGATACGGTGGGATTCCCCCCTATCCCGAAACCCGCAACTATGTCCACAAGGTAATGAAATCCGCCGCTGAACGGGTCTGAGCATCCATCTGCGCCAAACCGTCTTATAGGTGCGACCGCTTTCTATCCCTATCCCGCCAGCGTCACGAATCCTTTCCTGAACGGCACAACCGCCATAGGGTGACGACCGCCCGCCATTGAGGATGCCGCGCATAAACAAGGGTCAATCATCAGTGGGGGGGAGCGGTTGCGTCTACCGCCAGGCGGCCATCAACGTGAAGGGGCTTCGAGACTCATGCGCTGCCGCAGGAGCTTGCGCTGCATGCCGTAGAGCACCTGGGTCAGTTTTTTTTCTTCGGCCCTGTCGATGGCGACAAATTCGAAGGCGTATTGCTCGTGATTGGTGTTGGGGTTTCGGCCCGTCCGCACAATCCGCGCGCGCCGGATACGGATCAGAACGGTTTTTTCCGCCTCTTCAAAAGTCAGATCGATATTGTTCAGCGTGCGTCCCTTGAAGAGCTGGCGGCGTTTGTCCTTTCCGGCTCGCAAGGATTCCACCATGCAGAGCAGCCCGCCCAGGCTGAAGTCGACCACTAGCAGTTTGACCGGGGGTTCCAGCTGCCGCAGGGTGAGGACGGTTCCCATAGGGGCTTGCAGACGAAAATTGCGACGGCGTTGAATGCGTTCTATTTCTGCCGGCAGGGGGAACCAGAAGTCGCCGTGCCAGTCTTCTATGGCGAGGCTAAAATTATAGAGAACTTTGTCTTCCCCGTTGAATTCACAGTAGAGAGCGCATTTTTTTTTCAGTTGAAGCGCATCGCGCATGCCTTCCGGGGGGTCGATGCAAAAACGAGGGGTCGGGCTGTCGAGATCGATGTCCGTCAACACCGAAACGTTCTCGAAAGACGCCCCTTTGACCGCAATTTTTATAAGGATTTTTCTGTCGAGAAGATACTGAAAAGCTTGGGCAACCTTTGCGCCGCGGATTTTTCCGTAATCATCCATGTCGATCTGGGTTCAGCCGGCGTAACAATTCAGTCCGGCGATGCTCCGGGCGAAATCTTGATCTTCAAGCAACCGTTTGGCAAAGCTGACATATTTTTCCGCTATGGCGCGCACGGCGAACTGAAGGGCATATGGTCGCAGGGGTTTCTCGAGCAGATGGTTCACATTCGAGGCCATACACATATTGACCACGTCATCACTGGCATTGCCGGTGACGACGATGGCATCTTTGTGCGCTGACGGGAATCTCTTCTCAACCGCGTCCAGAAAGGAAAACCCGCTTTTACCGCCCAGAAATACATCCACGATAAAAATGGCGACACCGTACTTGCAGCTTAAACAATAGAGGATGGCCTCGTCGGATTGCGTGAACGAGCGCACCTGGCCCCAGGAATAGAAGCTTTTGACCATGTCGGTCACCAGTTGGCACACGGCGGGGTCATCGTCGACAATGATCACATCTAAACCGTCTGACATGCCGCTCTCCCTGTCTTGATGGCGCTTGTTGACAGCCGCTCGGGCCGTATTTGCGGTCCGTCGCGCTAAAATCCGTCTGCAACGGAACATCACGATTTATAAATATAAATTCCAGTATTTGTCAACGACGGGAGGTAAATCCGCAACCCTGTGCCGGTTCAGCGCGCCTGCGCGGCCAGGCTGGATCCTTTGACGCGCTGAGGTTCGCGTTTACCCAGAAGTCGCTCCAACTGATCGCTGATTTCCTTGATGCGGTAGGGTTTGGCCACGACGGCGCAAAAACCGTAATCACGGTAATTGGTCACACCGGGATCATTGGCGTAGCCACTGGATACGATACCGCGCACGGCGGGGTCGATGGCCACCAGTTTCTGGATCGTCTCTTTGCCTCCCAGTCCACCCTTGACCGTCAGATCAAGAATCACCGCGTCGAAGGGGGCGCCGTCGGAGAGTGCTTCCTGATACAGGGCAATGGCCTCTTCACCGTTCTGGGCAAATGCCGGTTCGTAACCCAGACGCTTCAAAATATTTCCGGCGAGGTTGCGTATCATCTCTTCGTCGTCCATGACGAGAATGCGGCCCGTATGGGCGCAGTTCATATTCATGGGACAAGTGTCTTCGTTGCGAGCGGGCATGATGCTGGTCGCGGATGCCGGCATGTATATACTGAAACAGGCGCCCTGCCCTGCTTCCGTCGCTACGCCGATGACGCCACCGTGCTTCTCGATAATCGAATTGGCAATTGACAACCCCAGACCCAGACCGCGTTCGTCTCCCATTTCCTTGGTGGTGAAATAGGGATCGAAAATGCGATTCACAATGGTCGGCGCAATTCCTGGTCCGCTGTCCTCGATCGAAATCACCACATGGCGGCCGACAACCGGGGCGTTATCGCTGTCGCCCAGGATTTCATTCCAGGCCGATACCGACAATTCACCCCCCTCCGGCATGGCCTCCCGTGCGTTGATGACGATATTGTGCAAAGCTTGGCCGACCTGGATGCGATCCACATCCAAATACCAGAGGTTTTCGGTAAACATGTAGTGGGCTTCGATATTGGAACCACTCAGGGCGAATGCCGTTGCGCCTTCGATCAATTCAGCGGCGTCAACCGTCTCCTTTTGAGGCATTCCGCCTTTCGAGAAAGTGATCAGACGATTGGTCAGTTCCTTGGCAATCAGAGCGGCTTCCTGGGCTTGATCCAGCCAATCATACTGCGGGCTGTCGGGATCGAGGCTGGTCAGGCACAAGGATATATTCCCCATGATCGCCGTCAGCAGATTATTGTAATCATGAGCAATACCGCCCGACAGGGCCGCGATCGACTCCAGGTGCCGGGCCTTGAGCAGTTCCTGCTGAATGCGTTTGCGTTCGGTAATTTCACGGATGACGAGCAATTCACCCATTCCTTCTTCTGGCTGCATCCGCTGGGCTGTGACCTCGACGTCGATCCAGCGGCCATCACTTGTTCGCAAACGCGATTCAGCATCCACCACCTTGCGGGTGTCTTTCTGGTAAAGTGATTGGCGCTTATCCCCGGAATGTTGCATTTCCAGGTAAGTATCCACATCCATCGATTTCAATAGGTTTTCCGAAATTCCCGTCAAACGGCAAAGCGCAGGATTCGCATAAACGGGAGCGCCATCCTGCAAGACCAAGAGACCATCTATCAAATGGTTGCAAATCGTTCGAAATTTAAAGTTGTCGTGCATGCCCTTCTTTCCGCTGTCGATTTAATGAAGCAACTAATGGATAATGATATCCTCCCGCAGAAACCAGTCCGACCGTGGCACCACGATTGTTCGGGACTGGTAGTCATTCCAGGCGTATAAAATCAGATCCTGGCTGTCTTCGATCCAGAAGCCCGTGCAGGGAACCCCGGGATCCTCCGGACCTAAAAAATGATGATGCGCGCCAATTTCCGCAACGACGGCTAAATCGTAGAGCGCGTCGTAGATGCGCAATTGTGATTGGCGCTCAATCTCCACGTCCTCAAGGGCGATTTCATTGAGCCGCTCATGCCCTATCTTCAGACGGCGGCTGACCGTCTTCTTGATTTCTTTCAGTTCTTCATTGGCATACCACAAGCCCATCTGATGGCTGGACTTGAAGGTCATATTATCAATGCGATCCATAAGGTCTGCCTGTCCCCAATCTGACGAAGATTATGTGATTCCTACGAAACGCCTCATGAGGCTTATCGGCCCGATTTTCAGATCACTTTAAACCCCTTCCCGATGAGAAAGGCTTGATAGTCAAGATGTTGACTACCGACATCAATGTCTGGCCGTAAACGGCAATTTTTTCCCCGTGGCAGGTTTAGATAGATCTTTTATTTATCTGTTATATTTGCCTATTATTACATTTATGATCTGTGGCCCATGTTTTGCATATCTATCTTTGCACTACTCTAAACAGGGACACATTAGGAATGATCGATTCAAACGCCATTGCAAACCTGCAGATGCTCATGAATATCGGCGACGGCCGCCAGGCGGTCCTCGCCGAACTCCTCGATGCACCGCCAGTCTGCACGACGCCAATCCTGGAAATCGTCAATGGTAAAAGGAAAAGACAGGTAGCCCATGCCCCCCCGGCGGGATCCCGATCGCCAAATCCTATCATACGGGGGAGAAACGGTGAGAATATTCGTCTGCTGCAAAGAGCATCTCATGAGGCTGGTGAACAAGCAGGTCTTTCAGGAAATATCATCGCCCTTCTGGATGAACTGCCTTCCGGAAAAAAGGCACCCCTGACGGCCTTCTCCGAGGGGCTGGCCTATCATTACAACAACCTGCTAATGGCCATCATGGGATATATTTCCATCGCCATGCCTCATTTCAGACCTGGACATCCCTCACGTAAGGTACTCCGCGACTGTGAAGAGCGGATCCACAATGCGGCCACCCTGATCCGCCTGCTTGTCGATGTGTTCCAACGTTCCGACCAGAAGAACACCACACTCTACCCCATCGATATCTGCGATCATGAAATCGGTGAGCGTATATTTTCGGCGGCAGCAGACCCCGGCCTGATTCACACGAGCCAGCACCTGGAACTGGCGCCGCGAAACATCCTGCAGCATATTGCCGACAGCATGGCGACACGTTTGCTGCTCCTGATGCGAACACTGGAAAAAGAAGTGGCACGCGCCCTTGCCCCCAAACAGACCCACCAATGTATCCGATCCTATCATAAGCGAATAGGCCGCTATATTCGCCGTGGGGTGAATACCGCCAAAAGCCTGCAGGAATTCTCGGGCCGCTTAAAACTCAAGCGGTCTGATATCGATATGGCGGCACTTGTAAGCGAAGCCGTCCAGATCTTCCAATCTTGTTTTTCATGCGTGCCCATGCGCCTCGACCTGCCGCGACGTTCGCCTAGCATTTCAGTTGATCGCGATCTTATGCTCAAAGCGCTGATCGAGTTGATCTTCACCGCGCATCAGCTGGTAGCGGCTGGCGACGAATTGTCCATCCGTCTCGAAACAAGTGAGAGGGGATGTGATAATGGCGACCGAGGCGAGCAGTTGCGGCTGGTAATGACCCATCCAGTTGGTGAAAGCTTCAACGACGATCAGGCCCGCCAACTTTTTGATCCCTTCAGGCGTCTGCCGACCAGCGGCATCACATGCAGGGGCCTGGAACTATCGGCTGCATCAGGGATCATAAGAGCCCATGGCGCTCATATCGCCTGCCGTTCTGTCGACGGGTTGATGCGTATTACAGTTACCTTTTGCGAAAAGCATGAAGGCCAATGCCGGCCCTCCAAGGCACGTCCTGCCCTGTAACCATTCTTCGATCCCGTCGCCTGAGCCAGATGTCATTTTAATGACGGTGTGACATAGAATCTGTGACCGTTCCCTCCATATCCAATCCTTATCACATTGTTTTAATAGTATATTTCATATGGCACGTCTATTGCTAAGTCTATTTTTGCCATTGGTTATCATCTGCGTATCTACCCAGAGCCCTGAGAACGCACTCTATATGCATTGCACATTAATTTAAAAATGGTGTTCAGAATTGAAGATCGGCGGATTACGTCACCATGCAAATAAAAAACAAACGAATTCTTGTCACCGGCGCTGACGGTTTTATCGGGTCCCATTTGACCGAAGCATTAGTTCGGCGCGGCGGCAAGGTTAGGGCCTTGAGCTTCTACAATGCCTTTAATCATTGGGGATGGCTCGACAGCGTGGATTGTCTTTCGGAAATCGAAGTAGTCAGCGGCGATATCCGCGATGCTCATTTTTGTCGCACGTTGACAAGGGACATCGACATCATCTTTCATCTGGCGGCTTTAATCGCCATTCCCTATTCCTATCAGGCCCCCCAGAGCTACATTGAAACCAACGTCCAAGGCACGCTGAACATCTGTCAGGCGGCTCTGGAAAACGGATGCCAACGCCTGATGCAAACATCGACCAGCGAGGTCTATGGCACCGCCCGCTATGTCCCGATCGACGAAGGACATCCCTTGCAGCCGCAATCGCCCTACAGTGCCAGTAAGATCGGGGCGGATGCGACGGCTTTGAGCTTTCACCATTCCTTTAAGCTTCCAGTGGTCGTGGCTCGCCCCTTCAACACCTTCGGACCGCGTCAATCGG
>JASJCD010000135.1 GCA_030066135.1 Desulfobacterales bacterium
ACGGTGGCCGGCGTCCAGGACGCCGGGACGCCGGAGCTTGCTTTTCGGCTGGCGCGTGCACTGAAAACCCGACTGACGATGGAGGAAAGAAAATGAGCACGAATAAATCCAATGCTTCCAGTCGACGCGATTTTCTAAAAAAGGCCTGCGGTGCCGGCGTCGGCATTGCCAGCGGCGTTGCGGGTCTGGACAGGGCCTGGGCCAAGGCCGGCAAGGCGGCGGATGCCGATCCAGCCGCTATGCCGCGGCGCCCGTTCGGCAAAACCGGTGTCCAGGTCCCCATTCTGGGGTTGGGCGGCTCGCAGAACCTTATGAACCGTCAACTCTTACTGGCGCAGGCGCTCAAAATGGGGGTCAGCTATTGGGATACGTCCGACAATTACAGTGGGGGGCGCAGCGAAGCCGGGATCGGGGCGTATTTTGCGAAACGCCCCGAAGATCGGGAAAAAGTCTTCCTGGTGACGAAAACTTCTTCCAGTTCGCCCCGCAGTATGGATGCCAGTTTGCGGAAATCCCTGGAAAGGCTCAAGACGGACTACGTGGACTTGTTTTTCATGCACGGTTTGTCCCGTGTGGAGGGTGAGGTGGACAATGCAGTCCGTGAGTGGGTTGCCGATGCCAAGGCGGACGGACGGATTCGCTTTTTCGGTTTCAGCACCCACCGCAACATGGCCGCGTGCCTGTCCCAGGCCGCCCGTCTGGACTGGATCGACGGCATCATGATGACCTACAACTATCGGCTGATGAACGACAGCGACATGCGTCAGGCCGTGGACGACTGTGCGCAGGCCGGCATCGGGTTGATCGCCATGAAAACCCAGGGACCGGCATTCTCTTTCGGGGGAGATGAAATCATGCAGCGTTTTGTCGATCGCGGCATGACCAAGTATCAGGCCCGACTCAAAGCCGTCTGGGAAAATCCGCAGATTGCCGGTATCTGCTCACACATGGACAACCTGGCAATCCTGAAGGAGAATGTGGCCGCCGCCCTGGACCCATCGGCGCTCAGCGGCCGGGACCGTTCCGTGCTCGCGCAATACGCCCGCCGCACCGCCTCGGCTTACTGCACCGGCTGCGGCGATGTCTGCGAGTCGCTGCTGGACGATGCGGTGCCGGTCGCCGACGTGATGCGCTGCCTCATGTACGCCCACCGCTACAACGACTACCAGATGGCCCGCGAGGCGATGGCCCGGCTGCCGTCGGATATCCGGCAGCGGCTACTGAGGGCCGATTACGCCCGGGCCGAAAGCCAATGCCCCCAGCGCATGGCCATCGGCGCATTGATGCGCCGGGCCGCAGAAGAGATGGGATAGAAGTCGCCGCAGAACGCTTTATACCCTTGCCTATCATTCTTCCCGGTGAAAACATTCCGCCGGGCACAGTTGCATAGGGGGTTCACAACCGGTGTGCGCCCCTGGCATTTACTTCGCGCATGGCCATACCCGGCCTGTCAGTATGGTTGCGTGGGCCGGGTGTGAGGCGTCAGGGCGCTGGATTGCCCTTTAAGAATTCAGGGCGAATGGAAAATCGAAGCGGCCGGCATCGATATATTGCCGGCATCACTGCAACCACTTTCTTTTAGCAGGGTAATAACGATGGGCTTCCGCTGGCCGGTTTTTCCGCCGGCCACAGGGACCATTCCAACTCATGATGTAAAAAGCGCCCGCGCCCGTCTTTCTATTTCCTCCGGTGTAAGCTCCTCGATGCGCTGGCTCAGGCCCCAGCGATAGCCGAACGGGTCCCGGATGACGGCCGTGCGGGTGCCCCAAAACTGGTCCGCCGGCGCAGATAGCGTGGTCGCACCGGATGCAACGGCACGCGCGTGGGCGTCGTTGCAGTCTTCGACCTGGATCGAGAACAGGCACGATGCCGTGGCGTCCGCGGGCATGGCGAAGGCGTGGTAGTCCTCATATTCGTCCGATATATAGATGCGGGAGTTGCCGATCATGAATTCGGCATGGGCCACACCGCCGTCAGGTGCGGGCATTCGGAAAAGTTCTTCGGCGCCAAAGGCTTCCTTGTAAAAGGCCAGGGCCCGGGACGTATCCTTTACGGTCAATGAGAACGTGACGGTGGGGGCGGGTATTGGGTCCATGCTGACCTCCTTGCAGTCCCGTATCCCCAAAGCGCTGACACGGGAGCGTTCGTATCGTTAATCGCTTGACGGATAACCTAATACACCCTAACGTCAATGAAAATGGGTGCCATATATAGTTTTGGACACGGTTGCCTCCCGGGAGAAACAACATGCTGGATGAATTGCAGCAGCCCTACGACCACCTCGAAGAAGTACGTCTGACGCTTATCCGGACGGTGCGCGGGCTTGATCCCAAGACCCTGCGCCACAAGCCGTCGCCGGAACGCTGGTCGATTCTGGAAGATTTTCAGCACCTGGTGCTGGCCGAGCAGAACACGTTGCTCGAATTCGGATCGATCCCCGCATCCGAAACGTTCAATCCAGAAAATCTCGCCCTGGTGCTACACGTGCTGGACGGGGATATCGCCGTGGACGTGCCGGATCCCGCCATGGAACCTGACGGCGCGGCAGGTCTGGAAGACCTCATCCGCGACTGGGAAGCCTCGCGGGAACGCCTGCGCCGCTTTCTGGATACCTGCGGTCCCGACGATCTTCACAAGCCGGTGTCGCGCCATCCGGTGACCGGACCACTCACCCTTGAGGCCTGCCTGCGGCTGTTGGGATCCCATTTTCATCATCACCGCCGCCGCATCGAAGCGGCCATGGCTGAATACTGACCCGATCTGAGCAAAACCATCCCGACCGACACCCACCGCTTGCATTTCCAACGTCCTTTTTGGTAAAGCGCTATTTCCGGCCCCGAGACGGCCCGCGCTGATGCGGTATCGTCTGCAAACGCAATGACGCCAGGTTGTATATGCATGGAAAATTCACTCTGGACTTACATGATCGCCATATCGCTGCTGACCATTACGCCGGGCGTCGATACGGTTCTGATCATCCGCAACACCACCCGCGGCGGCTGGCGTGACGGTGCGCTGAGCAGCCTGGGGATCTGTTCGGGACTGTTTGTCCACGCCTTGGTCTCGGCCATCGGGATTTCCGTAGTGCTTCTGCAGTCCGCCTGGGCTTTCCGGGGGCTGCGGTTTGCAGGGGCCGCCTACCTCGTCTGGCTGGGTATCGTCAGTCTGCGCAGCGCGGCCCGGCGCAATGTATCCGCCGGGTTGGATGCACACCAGCATTCGAACGAAAGCTTCGACGCCCGTCGCTCACTGCGTGAGGGCCTGCTCTCCAACGTCCTCAACCCCAAAGCCATCGTCTTCTATATGGCTTTTCTGCCCCAGTTTATCGACCCTGCCGGCTCGGCCATCGGGCAGTCGCTCTTTCTGGCCGGGCTTCACTTCCTGATCGCCATGGTCTGGCAGTGTCTGCTGGCCTCGGCCGTTGACCAGGCCCGGCGTTGGATGCAGAATGGTCCGGTTCGCCGCACCCTGGACGGGATTACGGGGTCGGTCATGGTGTTCTTCGGTGTCAAGCTGGCCTCAACCAACTGAGGCGGTGGGTAGAAAGCCCGATATCGGCGTTACGCTCCAGCCCTCGTCATTGCGGTGTACAGAAGTACGCCTCAGTCCTCGGGCTTCGCAAGCCTTGATCTCGTGCTTTCTACGCACCGCCTCTGGGTTTTTGCCATGCTTGGTATGTATTTCAGCTGTCCGTCTGATCTCGTAATTTCACCTCGTCATTTATTTTCGGCCCGGGGTGCAGGAAACTATTTTATAATTTCGCTCAGGCCGTGCCCGTTGCCGCCGATCAGGCGCTTGATTTCACGGTTGAGTTGAATTCTTTCCAAAAGGTGGGCGAGCGCCTGTACGCTTTTGCGCAGTCGATCGTGCGCGGAGGTCATTTCCAGAAACTGCTGGCGTTCAGCCGGTGTGAATCCTTCCAGGGCCGCTATTGCAAACGAAAGGTCTGCCGGGTCTTCCAGCGCCAGCAATGCTTCCGGTGCGGGGGTGGACATCATGGCGGCCATACGTTTCAGCAGGCGATGTGCTTCGGCTACGGATTCGGCCAACGTGTCGTCGGGTGATTCCCTTTTATCTTCGAAGAAGCTCACCTGGGCCTCCATATATGCCCTTTCTTCCACCAGGGCGTGGATCACGAACCGCTTTTCGCCGCGGGTGAGGATATCCATGCGGCCGTCGGCATAGGATTTGGTGACCTCGTGGACGCGGGTCGTGCAGCCCACCGATCGGATCGATTCGCTGTCGAACAAAACGATGCCGAAGGGTTTGTCCTCCGCAATGCATTCACCGATCATGAGTTTATAGCGCTCCTCAAAGATGTGCAGTGGCAGGAGCATCTCCGGTAGCACCACGACACCCAGGGGGAAGAGGGGGATGCGTGCTTCAGTTGTCATTGGCGTTATTCCCTGTATGGGGTTCTAATGTTTTCCAGACCCGGCGCGCTTTATCCGGTTGAATTTTGAATTGCGGGCGCCTGCGGTTTCCTTCGGGGCTGGGGTCGGAATCGGGATCGCGTTTCGAAGATAGACGGGGGCCGCCATAGAATTCGATTCCGATTCCGATAGCGATACCGACTACGGTCATGGGCCCGTCCCGCCAAGATGCCCCAAATCACCCCAGGAACGAATGATCCAGCGGGCCGATCCGTAGAATAGGCCGTGGGCGACGACGCTCAGGCTGCTGTTGCCCGCCAGCACGCAGCGCGGCGTGCCGACATTGAGCCCGGCGATATAGCGAAAGACGTTGTCCAAAAAGCCGCCATGGGACACGACGGCAGCTGTTTTCCCGGGGTTTTCATTCAGCCAGGATTCCAGGAAATCAATGTTGGCGCGGTAGTGCTGGCGATGGCTTTGGCCCCGGGGAATGACGAAATCAGGATCTTCGGTGATCAGCTGTTCATAAACGGTGGCATGATCGCGTTTGATTTCCCGGATGTTCAAGCCCTCCAGAACCCCGTAGTGGCGCTCGCGCAGGCGTTCGTCGGTTTCAACCACGTGACCGCTATACCTGGCGATGATCGCCGCTGTTTCCCGCGCGCGCCCCAGATCACTGCTGATCAGGCGGTCAAATGGTGAGGCGGCCAGCCGTTGCCCCAGCGCTTCGGTCTGGGCGCGTCCCATGTCGGTCAGCTTGCTGTCGCCATGGCCCTGGAAGCGCCTGTCGCGGTTCCATTCGGTTTCGCCATGTCGGATGAGCAGGAGAGTGGTTTCAGGTATGGTCACGGGGTGCCCCTCCATTGAATCGGCTATGAATTAAAGGCTTCGAGGGGCACGTGTAGCAATTTGTCGCCGCATCCCCCGCTGCTGGCGCGTTTCAATCTTCCGTTTCCAGGCAGGTCCTGAGTTTTTCCCAGCTTGTCGTCCGGTCTTCTGCGGCCGGCTCTGGCGTGAGGGCAGCTAGGACATCATCGACATAGGCTGCTTGACGCATGCCGACCAGGACGGCGTGGATGCCGCGGGTTGTGTGGATGGCCCGGATTGCCATCTGACTCAAGGGGCCGTCCAGGTCCCAGGCAGGGTCGGCATGACGGACAGCGCTTTTTATGCTTTCGATCTGCGACGCAGCCTTGGGTGCATAGAAGGCGCTGACCGCGTTGAGCACGGCGTTCAGGTGGGTGCGGTAACGCTCGCTCCATTCAGCGACTTTTCCTCCGGACGCTTGCTGCTCAAGGTAGGCCAAAACCCCGACGGCCCTGGGCAGGATATGGTCGCTCTGAATCTGCAACCAGTTTTCGTAAGAAGCATAGCGGTCATAGTGCGAAGCGAGGGACTCCGCCATGGCCAGCTGCTGGGTGATCTGGGAGGCCACCGATGCATCCAGATCGAGGCCGGGCAATATGTCTTTAAAAAAATGGGTTTCGCTGATGGACAGATCCTGCAGCCGCGCCGCAATGACTTTTGGTGGCAGCGGTTCTAAATTCGGCACATCCGCCAGCCGGATCAGGCGGGATCCGGTGAAGGCGTTCAATGGACGGTTGACGAGTGTTCCCAAATCAAGCTTGCGCGCGGCCGTCAGCAGGGTGTGCGCCTCGGGCTGGTTGACTTCGAGCACGGCGCCGGACTCGAAGAGATTCATGGGAAACTGGATAACGGCCAGGTGATGGTCTGGGCGTACATCTTCGGCACAGGCCTGGATACGGCTCAGGCTGGTGAAATCCGTGCGGTCGGAAGCTGTCGTGAAAGTGTTGGAGCTGATGCCGTAGAAGCGGATGCGCCCGCGGTCGACCTCTTTTTCCAGGTGTGCGAATGCCCTGCGGATACGCTCGGCATAGACGTCCCGGGCCGCTTCCAATGCGATCTTCTGCTTTGCGGCCCAACTCAGGTAGTATTCCGGGTTGTGCAGCAGCAGGACGTCGATACAGTCTATCCCGAGCCTGGAAAGACTGCGTGTGATCTGGTCTTCCAAGAATTCGGGATGGATGCAATGCTCCAGGTTCTCGGCGTAGGTCACCAGATCCTGAAAGGGATTGCCCTGCTGCTTGCGTTTCTGGCTCAGGGCGTAATTCTGGCCCTGGAGATAGCCGGCCTTGGTGACGATGATGATCGCCTCGCGCGCTAATGCGCCTTTTGCCACCAGGGCCGCCATGACTTGTCCCACGAGGGCTTCCGAATGGCCATCGGCATAGTTGGCGCTGGTATCGATCAGGTTGATCCCCCGGCGCAGAGCCAGCTCCAGGGCCTCGCGATGGTGTGCCGAGGCGGTATTGATGCGGTAGCCGCCAAAGCCGGCCCGGGTGCAGGTCAGTCCGCTGCGGCCCAGCGTTGCGCTGGCGATGGAGGGATGGCGGCGCGTCCAGTCACTTGTGGCCTCCGGGGTGGCGAATCCAGGAATCAAGGGGTTACCTCTTTTTTCTGGCAGCAGGGGCGGTCTTTATTGGCGAACAGCCACGATCGCCTGTAAATCATTGTGCCGTTTAAAATAGATGTTTAGACTGCTTTAAAAACACTGTAATGGCGATCGGTTCGGATGTCATGGGTACCGCTTCGAAAATAAACACAACGCTTCTAACCCTGGCGCTCTTTCTCCTGGGTGTGGGGGTTTGCGGCAGCACGCCGGAGCCGCTGCCAACGGCCGAGAAGGTGCGGGTGGTAAAATCCGAGCGCAAGCTTTACCTGATGCGCGACGGACAGCCCTACAAGGCCTACTGCATTTCACTGGGCCGCCGCCCGGTGGGGGACAAAATCCAGGCGGGGGACAAGCGCACGCCCGAAGGGGAATACATTATTGACGGGCGCAATCTGCAGAGCGGCTACCACCGGGCGCTGCACATTTCCTATCCTGATAGAAAAGACCGGCGGGAAGCCCGGGACCGCGGCGTGGACCCCGGTGGTATGATCATGATCCATGGGCTGCCCAATGAAGCCCATGGCGATCCTAAGGGATATGTCGGTATGGATTGGACTGACGGTTGTATCGCGGTGACCAACGCGGAAATCGAGGCGTTGCTGCGCGTCGTCAAGGACGGCACCCCGATCGAAATCCTACCCTGAACCGTACCCACTGGCGTGACCACGCCTGGGCCGATCATCGTGCCTACCAGAGAATCTGAATCCCGACACCTTCAGGCGTGACCCGTTTGATTTCGGCGGCCATTTCGACCGTCTGGCGGGAGTGGCGCAGGCAGAATTCAACCTTCAGGCGCTCCCCCTTGGTGAAACCCTGGGCGGTTTCGACGAACATGCCATCTGTGCTGATGTTGCGCACAGCCCCCTCCCATGACCCCCCGTCGTTCATCAGTTGTGCCGAGGTGAAATAGGCCATGCGCGTTGATTGGCGGCGTTCCAGCATTTTGGCCTATAGGAGTCGCGTGGCGAGATCGGACAGATCCGAGCGTTCGCCCTTTTCCAGATTGACGTGCGCGTAAAGGCGCTCACCCTTCATTTTTTCGATCAGGTAGCTCAGGCCGTTGGAATGGCTGTCCAGATAGGGATGGTCAATCTGATAGATGTCGCCGGTAAAAACGATTTTGGTGCCTTCGCCGGCACGGGTGATGATGGTTTTGATTTCATGGGGGGTCAGGTTCTGGGCTTCATCGACAATGAAAAAGGTTTTGATGATGCTGCGTCCCCGGATATAGCTCAGGGGGGTGATGACAATCTTGCCTTCCTCGAGCAGTTCCTGGATGCGCTTGTTGCGGGCATTGTCCTGGGCCAGCTGGTTCTGGATGACCGAGAGATTGTCATGCAGAGGCTGCATGTAAGGATCGAGTTTGGAATTCACGTCACCGGGCAGGTATCCCAGATCCTTGTTGCTCAGCGGCACCACCGGCCGGGCCACGAAGATCTGGCGGTAGTGGCGTTTGGCCTCCAGGGCGGCGGCCAGGGCCAGCAGTGTCTTGCCGGTGCCGGCTTTGCCCGACATGGTGACCAGGGGGATGTCGCGATTGAGCAGGGCATTCAAGGCGAAGGACTGTTCGGCGTTGCGGGGCCGGATACCGAAGCTGACCCGGTTTTCGACCCGTAAAACCTTCTGCTGGGCCTCGTCGTAAACCCCAAGCGCCGATTTGCGGCCGTTGCGCAGAATTAAAAACTCATTGGCTTGCAGGTCGTTTGCCGGGGCCAGGGTGTCCACGGCAATTTCATAGGGGGCCTGGTAAAGGTGGTCGATCAGTTGGCCTTCGACATTCTCGAGGATGCTCTTGCCCATGTAAAGTTCGGACAGATTCTGGACATGGTCGGAGCGGTAGTTCTCGGCGGTCAGCCCCACGGATTTGGCCTTCATGCGCAGGTTGACGTCTTTGGTTACCAGCACCACCTGTTCAAAACCCTTATCGGCGGCGATGCAGTAGGCGGCGTTTAGAATGTGGTGGTCGGCCTTGGTGTTCGAAAAATTGGCCTGGACCTTTTCGTGGAACTGGGATTCAAGAAAAACCGAAATCCGTCCCTGACCCTCGGCGATGGGGACACCGCCGTTGAATATATGGTCGCCGGTGAGGGTATCCAGGGCCCGCAGAAATTCACGGGCGTTGCAGTTGAGGATGTCCTTGCCTTTCTTGAAGCGATCGAGCTCCTCGATAACGGTAATCGGAATAACGATGTCGTGCTCATCGAACTGATAGATGCAGGTGCTGTCGTGAAGGATGACGTTGGTGTCGAGGACAAAGGTTCTCCGAACTTCAGGCATTTCATACTCCTGCTAAGCGATACTACATATTGTGGTTTTTGACATCGATCCCACCATATCATGAAACGGATCCAAATCAAAAGCGCATTCTCAGATAGTTATAATAAAACTGATCCCGGATGTGTCCATGGTCGCATGGATGGCAAGGATGGTGAAGGCTGGTGATGCGCGGTCTTTCACAGGCAAACTGAACGCCACGGTTGCATTCGATCCGAGCTTTCGGAACATGTTTGGCGTGCCGTTAAGGGCCTCACGGCTTTAATCATGACCAAATATCTGTTAAGATTGTTAGAAATCAATGTGGCCGTGCGTCTTTTTCAATTTCAGTCCGCTTTTCGCATGCTGGAAAAATCGATGAAATCCCAATCCGACAATCGGGACAACGCCGCCGATGCCCGGCGTGCGCATCGGCTGGAGGTGCTGGACAGTATTTTCCGGGCGGTGCCCGCCGGTATCGGTTTGGTCAAGAATCGGGTGATCGTGCAGGCCAACGACCGTCTGTGCGAAATGATCGGTTACACTGCGGGCGATCTCCTGAACCAGAGCGCCCGGATGCTCTATCCCACCCAGGAAGATTTCGAATGGGTCGGCCGGGAAAAATACGAGCAGATCGACCGGATGGGCACGGGTACCGTTGAAACCCGCTGGCAGCACAAGGATGGCCGCATCATCGACGTGCTTCTGAGCTCGACTCCTTTGGATCTGGACGATCCCGCCCTTGGCGTGACCTTCACCGCCCTGGACATCACCGCGCGCAAACAGGCCGAGAAGACGATTGCCGCCCAGAAATCCTACCTGGCCCTTCTACACGACATCACCCTGGGCCTGCTCGACCGGCGCGACCCGGATGCGCTGCTCCAGCAGCTGGTAACGAGCGCGGCCCACCTGGCGGGCACATCGGACGGTTTCGCCTATGTGTTCGACGAGAACGCCGACGCGCTGGTGATCCGGGCCGCCTGCGGCCGCTACGGTCGGGATTTGACCGGCTTTCGGCTCAAGCCGGGCGAGGGATTGGCCGGCAAGGTCTGGCAGCACGGTGAAACCTTTTCGATATCCGACTACCGCAGCTGGGAGGGACGCTCCCGCAACCCATTTTTTGACGAACTCGGCGCCGCCCTGGCTATCCCCATCAGGCGACGGGCCGAGATCCTGGGGGTGCTCGGACTGGGACATTTCGCCAGCACAAAACAGTTCGGACGGCTGGAACGCGAGGCGCTCGAACGCTTGGCCGACCTGGCGGCGCTGTGTCTCGAGAACGCCAGCGTCTACGACAATCTCCAGAAGGAACTGTCCGCCAAGGAAAAGATCGAGGCGGCGCTGCGCGCCAGTGAAAACCGCTACCGCAGCGTGTTCGAGAACACCGGTACGGGCACCGTGCTGAGTGAGAACGATACGACCCTCTCGATGGTCAATGAGGGTTTCGCCGAGATCAGCGGCTATGCCCGGGAGGAAATCGAGGGGCGTATGAAGTGGACCGCGATCATCGACCCCGATGACCACGCGCGCATGCTGGGTTTTCATCGGCTGCGTCGCGAGGACCCTGCCAAAGCCCCCAAAGCTTTCGAGTGTCGGATCATCGACCGGCAAGGACGCCGTCGGAATATGATGCTGCGGGTCGACCTGATTCCGGGCACCACCACCAGCGTGGGCTCGTTCATGGACATTACGGGGCAGAAGGAAACCGAAGCCGCGCTGCGCAAGTACGAGCAGATGGTGACCTCCAGTACGGATTACATGGCCCTCGTGAACCGGGACTATGTCTACCTGGAGGTCAATCAGGCCTATCAGAAGGTGGTCGGTCGGTCCCGCACGGAAATTGTGGGATCTGTGGCGAGCGAAATTTTTGGCGCGGACTATTTCGCCAGGCACTTTCAGGAAAGGCTCGACCGCTGTCTGGACGGCGAGGAAGTCCACGTCAAGGGCTGGTACAACACCCCCGGTCTGGGACGCCGCTACATCGACACTTTCTACTACCCCAGCCGGGAGGCGGACGGCCGCCTTACTGGCGTGGTCATCGTGGGGCGTGATCTGACCCACCTCAAGAAGCTGGAGGACCAGTTCCTGCAATCCCAGAGGATGGAGGCCGTGGGAACCCTGGCCGGGGGCATCGCCCATGATTTCAACAATCTCCTGATGGGGATCCAGGGGCGCGCCTCGCTGATGGCAACGGAGATCGAAGCCGGTGATCCGTTTCAGGAGCACGTGGAGGCCATCGAGAGCTACGTGCGCAGCGCGGCCGACCTGACCAGCCAGCTGCTGGGGTTCGCCCAGGGGGGCAAATACGAGATTCGCCCCACCGATCTGAACGACCTTATCAGAAACCACAACCGCATGTTCAGCCGCACCCGCAAGGAGCTCACTGTCCAGGGGACCTATGCCCGTGATTTGCCGGCCGTCGAGGTGGATCGCGGTCAGATCAAACAGGTCCTGTTGAACATCTATCTCAATGCCTGGCAGGCCATGCCCGATGGGGGCACCATTTACGTGGAGACCGTCGATGCGCGCCTGGCGGAAGGGGAGGCGGCCACCGCCGAGCTCAGACCGGGGCGCTATGCCACGATCAGCGTCAGGGACACGGGCGTGGGCATGGACGAAGCGGTCCGACAACGGGTCTTCGAACCCTTTTTCACCACGCGCCCGATGGGGCACGGAACCGGGCTGGGCCTGGCTTCCGCCTACGGCATCGTCAGGAACCACGGCGGTGCCATGGACGTCCACAGCGAGAGAGGCCGTGGCACGACTTTCAGGATCTACCTGCCGGCGTCAGGGCGTACGGCCGAAGCAATGGCGCCCACCGCCGACCGCATGCAGCCCGGCGCCGGTACGGTCATGCTCGTGGACGACGAAGCGATGATCATCGAGGTCGGAACGGCCATGCTCCAAAAGCTGGGCTATGATGTCCTGGCGGCCGCAGACGGTGAAAGCGCCCTCTCCTTGTACCGCAAGGAACAGGCTCGCATTGATCTGGTGATCCTGGATATGGTGATGCCGGGGATGGGCGG
>JASJCD010000136.1 GCA_030066135.1 Desulfobacterales bacterium
GTCGTATTCGAGAACGGCACCATCTCGCCTGGCATCGACGAAGCGCTCCACCTCGTATCCCTGGATGACAAACGCATCGCCTTCATGCCAACCCTCATGAATCAGGATGAGCGCGTCACCGAAATCTGGATGCCCGGCGCCCATTCCGATGTGGGTGGCGGGTTTCGCTATGACGGCCTTTCCGACCTGTCCCTGCACCTGATGCTGGAGGAATTCGAGCGTCGCGGGCTGGGATTGAAACTCCTGGCCCCGCATGAAATCGATTTCGAACGGGTCAGCAGCGGTGAGGACAACTTCCGCATCGACCTCGACGACATCCTGATCCAGCCCAGCCATCTCGGGCTGAGCCACGAGCAGCACCGCCCGCCGATCACTTCGCTCATCACCCTGAACTCCCGCGAGCTGCGGGTCAATGTCGAAGATCAGGCCAGCCCTATTCGGCCTCTGGTCCACCATGCGGTCATCGACCGGATCCATGACGACCCCGACTACCGGCCCGAATCGCTCAAGCTCAGCCCGCATCTGGTCTGCTACCCCAACACAGAGCCGGTCAACGCCGACGGCTTGAGGGATCATCTCGTCCGGGGACGCTTTCCGGGCATCGACCTGGCGGTGGGCGACACCCGGACAGTAACGGTGCATGCCCGCCTGAAATTCTCGCCGACGGGTTTCCGTGTGGAGGCGGGGCAGGAATATCTCATCCAAGTCGATGAAACGCAGCGCTGGGTCGATGGGGGCATACCCTGCGGGCCCGACGGCTGGACGCGCGCGCAAGTCGAACTGGGGCCCAAAGAATTCTTCATCTGGGCCAAGGAAAGCGACCGCCGCGTTCCGGACGCCAACTGGTACGAGCTGATTGCCACCATCGGGCGCGACGATCCGAATCCCGTCCGCGTGCTCCAATATGCGCGCGACAAGCTGCCCATCCGCGCCTCCCGCAGTGGCGAGCTTTTCTTCTATGCCAATGACCTCGACAGCCGCTATGGCAACAACATGGGCACCATCCAAGTTCAGATTCAGCGAATAGCCTGATGCCCCCACCCTTTGCCCCGGCCGGGTGATTAGCGGCCCTTTTCGATGCAACCGGCCGGGACCGGCTTGTCTGCCCCCGGCCGGAATACGCCCCCGGTGGCGGCTTGGGGAAGAGGATGGCGGCGGCCGCCTCGGACGGCAGAGCAATTTCGACGGGGTGCCGATCCAGGCTGCCAAGCCTTGGGGCCACGCACCGGGTCCCGCGAGGCCATGCGGGATTCAATCGGCGCGCCGCATACGCAGCGCACGCTGCGGCAGGGCTCACAGCACGAGCGCCTGGATAAAGGCCGCCAGCTGATTGAGGTTGCGGCAGTTGCGCACCTCGTTGCAGAAGACTTCGTAAGTGCGCATCTCGCTGTCACCCGAGTTCCAGAAGGGCTCGGCTTCCGGGTTGAGCCAGAGCAGGCGCCGGCAGCGGTCGCGCATCGCTTCGAGGATGCCCTCCTCGGGGTTGCCGTAGTTGGTGCGGCCGTCGCCAATCACGATTACCGTGGTCTTCTTGTCGATCGTATCCAGGTAGCGGTTTTTAAACAGACGCAGCATCCGGCCGTAATCGGTGGGCGCACCATAGGCGATATCCTCTGACCGCAGAATTTCCGCCAAAGCCCGGTCGATGTCGTAAGCATCGAAAAGCGGTGTGACGTCCACGGGGGCATCCACGAAGACAAAACTGCGCACCCGCTCGAAGCAGTCCTGTAGGGCGTAAAGCATGGTGAGCATGAATCGCGCCGAGGCCCAGACTGATCCGGAGACGTCGCAGAGCACCACGATGCGCCCTTTACGCAGCGGTTTACGGCGGAATTTAAGCGCCAGCGGTATGCCCTGGGTGCGTGTGGCGGCACGCAGGGTTCGCTTGATGTCCGGTATGCCCCGGGCCCGGGCCGTGTGGCGCCGGCCGACCATGTCGCGCAGTTTGCGCACCAGTTGCGCGATCACATCCCGCAGGCGGATCATCTCGCCGGGAGAGAGGTTGGCAAATGGCGTCTGGCCCAGCTCTCCGTAAGCATTGTCGGCGGCGCCCTTCCTTTGCGGCGGGGCCAGCGACGGGGGGCCGGTGTCTGCCAGAAGCCGGCGGGCGGTTTCCAGCCGGTGCTCCACATGCTGCTTGAGTGCCCGGCGGGTCTCCCAGTGGACCGTGCGCAAATTGGCTTCCAGGTAGTCATCGAGGGTCTCGCGGGCCCGCTGCAGGGCCCTCAACACCGGCAGACGCCGGACCAGGCTGCCCAGGTTGGCGCCGGCCCCGCGGGGACCCGCACCTTCCCCCTGGCCTTCGGACTGGATGGCGTGCAGCAGTTGCAGGTAGGCCGCGGGATCAGCGGCCAGAAAATCGGCGACGGCGGCCAGGGCCGGCATCTGCGGTTCAATATCCAGCAATTCCCGCCGCAGGGTTTCGATTTGATCGGTCAGGGCCATGGCCGCAGCATCGAGATCTTCGCGCAGTTCATGAAAGAAAAGCCGGTAGAGGTGCTCGAAGCGGGCCTGCTCCAGCCGGCTTTTGGCGAAATGGGAACGCAGCAGGGTGGCGAACTGGGCCTCGTCGAGGATATCCACCCGGGGCAGCTGGGCCAGGCAGTCCTGCACCTCGGCCGTGGCGATCCGCATGCCCGCCGCACGGGCCGAAGCCACGAACTTGAGAATCATTGCTTCCATGGTGGTTTCACCTGGTGCCGGGCCGCATAGCGGAAAACGTCAGGAAAGGTTCACCACCCGATCGACATCCCGGCGCACCCGTTCGGCATCCTCGCGGTATTTGCAGATCACGTTGAGGGTGGCCAGAACCGCCTCCCGGGAAAGATCCTCCATCTGCAGGCTGATCAGGGCCTGGGCCCAGTCGAGGGTTTCGGATATGCTCGGCTTTTTCTTCAGGTCCAGCTTGCGGATCCGTCCCATGGCGTCAATCATCTGCGCGGCCAGGCGGTCGGGAAGCTGCGGTGTGCGGCGGCGCACGATGGCGCGTTCGGTTTCCGGTCCGGGATAGTCGATGTAGAGGTGCAGGCAGCGGCGTTTGAGGGCGTCGCTCATGTCGCGGAAACTGTTGGAGGTGAGCAGCACGAAGGGTTTGTGAACGGCCCGGCGGGTGCCCAGCTCCGGTATGGTCACCTGAAAATCGCTCAGCAGCTCCAGCAGAAAAGCCTCGAACTCGGGATCGGCCTTGTCCACCTCGTCGATCAGGAGCACCGTCGGTGACGGCGCGCTGATGGCCTGCAGCAGGGGCCGCGGCAATAGAAAGCGTTCCGAAAAAAAAGCGTCGGCCTGGGCGGCGATGGCGTCCACGGCCTCGCTCAGGGAGGCGGCGCCGGCCACCACATCGCCAACCTTGTCACGTACGATCTGCGTATAGAGCAGCTGCTTGGCGTATTCCCATTCATAGAGCGCCTTGGCCTCGTCGAGCCCCTCATAGCACTGCAGGCGGATAAGCGCGCGTCCCAACCCTTCAGCCAGGGCTTTGGCCAGCTCGGTTTTACCCACCCCGGCAGGCCCCTCCACCAGGACGGGTTTTTCGGCGGCGGCCGCCAGAAAAACCACGGTAGCGATTTCGGTGGTGCTGACATAACCCGCCGCTTCCAGTGCCTGGCGGGTTGCGGCCACGTCCTTGAACGCCATGGTGGAAACTCCTTGTTGCACTTGATCAGATTAAATTCAAAGGACCAACGCGAATGCCTCTCCGTAGCACCGAACGCCTCGCTTGGGAAGGCCCCCATCAGGAAACACATGCCCCGGGCCGCAATATATGATATGCCCCGAGTCACCGGCCGGCAGCCGTCATCTTGTCACATGCGGCCCGAAGGCGGCAAATCAGGATCTTGCCTGACCCCCAGGTTTTATAACCGCTGCCATCACATGCCCGCGGCCGGATATCATCCGGCGGAGATTTCCGCCAAGGCGGCCCTGAATGGAGTCAATCCCCGGCCATGAAAACCAAGCCCTTCATCGGTATCATGTTCAGCATGTTCGTTGTGGCGCTCGGGGCGTTTGTGTGGCGCACGCCGATCACGGCCTATCAGCCGCGCAGTGAGGACGAATCGGCGCTGAAGCGGCTGTTCGTCACCTATATCAGCGCGCGCAACAACCGCGAAGTCGATCGCTTTTTATCCACGCTGCACGAGGATTGCCAATACATGGTCGACAAAGACCTGACGGTCTCCAAGGAGAAACTCCGGGGCATGTTGCCGGGTTTGTGGATGCAGAACGATGACGGCCGCGCGGCGTTTGAAAAATGCATGGCCTGGGAATGCTGGAACGAGAACTATTACCGCACCGGTATGCTCATCAATCCCCGGTTTGAGATCGCGGAAGACCGGGCTTTCGTGCAATTTAAATTTCATGCCGGTATTTTCCTGGACGAAAACTTCTTTCACCTGATCCGGGAGAACAACCGATGGCAGATCATCGCGTTCGCCCGACCCATGAACTGACCGCGGGCTGTCAGGGCGGCCGGCCGAACACCGCGCCGGGGCCACCCATGGCCTATTCCCGTGGGAAAGGACACGCATGCCGCAGAACCAAACCCTGTTGACACCCCTGTTTCTGGACACCCGCGTGCCCGGCCTGGAAGCCCTGGCACGACCGGGGTGGGTGCTGAACAACCCGCCCTTGCCTGCCGGGGACCCGCCCTCCCGCATGGGCATCGTGCACCGCGCCCTTGCCGACCTGGTGGCGGCCAGCCTCGGGGCCGGCCGGCGGCCGGTGAGCATCGCCGGGGACTGCTGTACGGCCATTGGTGTGGCCGCCGGCCTGCAGCGCGCCGGTCTCGACTGCCGACTGATCTGGTTCGACGCCCATGGCGATTTCAACACCCCGGAGACCACCCCCAGCGGTTTTCTGGGCGGCATGCCGCTGGCCATGCTGGCCGGCCGCGGGGACCTGAGCATGCCCGCGGCGGTTGGCCTCACACCGCTGCCCGAGAACAGAATCATCCTGACCGACGGCCGCGATCTGGATCCACAGGAAGCAGAGATGCTGAAGCACTCGGAAGTTACACACCTGAGGAATCCGGCCGACTTGATGGGATACACCCTGGGCGAGGATCCGCTCTGGGTCCACTTCGACGTCGACGTGGTCGCGCTGGCGGATTCCCCGGCCCAGAATTATCCGGCCGAGGGCGGGCCGCCCGCCGCTGCGTTGCAACCGGTCTTCGCAGCGCTGGCGGCAAGCGGGCGCCTGGCGGCCGTCTCCGTATCCACCTGGAATCCCGAGCTGGACCCGGATCGGCGCAGCGAAAAGACCAGCTTGGACCTTCTCCGCAACCTGATCGGAAACCTCTGATGGTCGGAAGCCCGGGAAGGAAGGCCTAAGCCTTGCAAACGGTGAACGCCATTCCGGTATGTCCCTTATGTCGCAGCCGATCGGCCGATGCCTACCATCAGGATCGGCACCGCCCCTATTTTCAATGCCGGTGCTGCCGCTTGACGTTCGTCCCCCCCCGCTTCCAGCTTTCGCGGGAAGCAGAAAAGGCCGAATACGATCGACATCAGAACCGTCCGGACGACCCCGGCTACCGGCAATTTCTCTCCCGCCTTGTGCGTCCACTGCAGGCGCGTCTGGCGCCGGGCAGCCGGGGACTTGATTTCGGCGCCGGGCCCGGTCCGGCGCTGGCGGACATGCTGCGCGAGGCCGGTCACGATGTCGCCATCTATGATCCGTTCTACGCGCCCGACCCGACCGTGCTCGATGCGCGCTATGATTTCATCACCGCCTCGGAAGTTGTCGAGCACCTGCGCCGCCCCGGTCCGGAGCTCGACCGCCTCTACCGTCTTCTAAAACCGGGCGGGTTGCTGGGCATCATGACCAAGCGCGTCATCGACCGTGAGCGGTTTGCCCGCTGGCATTACATCCGCGACCCGACCCATGTCTGTTTTTTCTCCCGGTCCACCTTCACCTGGCTGGCCGCCCGCTGGGGGGCCCGACTGGACATTTGCGACCGGGACGTTATCATAATCGCCAAGCCGCCCGATTCGGACCGTCCATGATCGCAGGCCGTCCGGGTGTCAGGCCGGCAAAGTGATTGGACGCGTTCGAGCCTTGAAAACGCAAACCGCCATTACAACCCTACCCGGGCAAACCGGTGGCCTGAAGCACAGGCGAACCATCCCGGCGCCCCTGGGACCCGATAGTTTTGACACCGCCCTGAAGGCCCTCGCGGCGCGTGACGTTGATCTGGCGCGGGTGCTCGCACGCTATGGTCCCCCGCCGCTGTGGCGGCGCCGGCCCTGCTTTGCCGCCCTGGTCCGGATCATTCTCGAGCAGCAGGTTTCGCTGGCCTCGGCCCGTGCGGTCTACAACCGCCTGGCCGCCAGGGTCGTTCCCTTTTCCGCCGCACGCTTCCGGCGGCTTGACGGACGCTCATTGCGGAAGGCCGGTCTCACGCGCCAGAAACGCGCCTACCTCCTGGCCCTGGCCGAGGCCATCGCCACCGGCCGCCTGCGGCTCAAGGACCTCCCGAACATGACCGATGAGAAAGCTCGGCAGGCGCTGATGCAGATCAAGGGGATCGGCCCCTGGACGGCCGACATCTACCTGCTGATGGCCCTGCGGCGCCCGGACATCTGGCCACGCGGCGATCTGGCGTTGAACACGGCCCTGAAGGCCATTAAAAAACTCGAGGGCCGACCGACCGAAGCGGAGATGGCCGCCATTGCCGCCCAATGGCAACCCTGGCGGGCGGTGGCCGCCCGAATTTTATGGCATTATTACCTGGCCTCACGCGGACAACCGGCACCGGAGGACATGTAAATGCGCCCAAGACCGCAAATGCGAAGGACCCGCTGCTTCGCCGGCGCCCGCAAAGGCGTCTGCGCCCTCTGCGGTCGCCACACCCATCTCAGTTTTCACCACCTGATCCCCAGAAAGCTACACCGCCGGGCGCATTTTCGTAAACACTATCAACGCGAAGAACTGTTGCGGGGGGTGAACATCTGCCGACTGTGTCATGACGGCATTCATGCCCTGTATGATGAAATGACCCTGGCCCGGTCGTTGCGGACCATAACCGACCTCAAGGCGGATGCGCGCATCCGCAAGCATGCGGCCTGGGTCCGCAAACAGCGGCTGCATTGATCGGCGAAACGGCATGGGGCCGCTCAGAAGGGAATCGTATCCAGAAGGCCCCGATCGTCGCAGCCCTCGCATTCAGGACTCGCGCCTGTGAGAGCCGGGCAGCAGCGGCATCAGGGTCCGGCGGATGAAACGCCGCGGTGAAGAAATCGCGCATCTGATTCAGGGGATTCGCCTGGGCCGCGTAGACTGCGCGAACCAGGTCAGTGTAATCACGGATATGCGCGCCCAGAAAATGATGCATCAAATCGTCTGCATAGCTACGAAAGGATAAATCCCCCATTTCGAAGGCCCTGACCAGGCTGAGCGCGGCAATTTCGCCATAGGACAGGGCCATGTTGATCCCGCCACCCAGCAGCGGTTGCGTGCCAGCCGCATCCCCCACCAGAAGGGTATGGGGCGCCGCGATCGGGGCCCGCAGGTCAAACAGCCTTATGGGGTGGCTGGACCAGGAAGCTGGCCCGGCATCGATACCGCGCCGGCGTAGCTCCCGGATAAAAAGCGTTTTCATATCGGCCCGCATGCGCCGTTCGGCAAATTCGGGATCGTGCGCAGGGTTGGCGGGCAGCGTCAGCTGAATCGTCGCCTCCAGCCATGGCCGGTGTCGGGGCCGGACCATGGCCGGGCGTACACGTCCCCGGGCGCCGTCGGCGCCGACCAGGGCTTTGACCCGATATCGACCGCGGCTGGTCCGGACCGACAGGGCATCAGACGCGCATCGCACCGCGATAAAACGCTCACTTTCGTGAAACACCATTCCGCGGTCGATCCCCGCCCGGACAAACGCCTGGTCAAAATCAGCCCGTCGGATCATCCGCACGCGATGGGGGCCCGGCATTAACCAGTGATGCTCACGGTAGCGCATCTCCAGGTCGACTTGAAGGCTGGGCATGTCCAGGTCGATGTTCAGGTAATTTAATACATCTTCGCTCCAGGCACCAACCGCACCGCCGCAAAGCTTGCTGCGGGGAAAAACATCCTTGTCGATCAGCACGGCCCTTGCGGCCCGTTCGGGTGCTATCTGGTGAAGGTGCAGCCAAGTCGAGGCCCCGGCCGGGCCGGCACCGACGATCATGACATCAAACGGGGTGGTGGTTTTCAATCCAAAGCGCGTTACAGAAAAGAACCAGGATGCGAAGTTAGGAAGCATCTCGGAAATCAAGACCAGGGCCGGATGCGTGTACGCTAAATTGTCCCGCCCCGCGAAGCGATCGGATCCGCCCCAAGCGAAGGGGCGTGGAAACCGGCATATAAAATGACCACCAATTATTGCAGATGGCTTTCCTTTTTGTAGAGACCGGGCACTCTCCGGGTGGGCCGTGAGCGTGTATGGTATTGAAGTGGTTTTTAATTTCTACGGATAATCTCGAAGTTGTCCATCCGATAGGACGCATGCCACCAAGCGGTGACGACCCGGAGAAGTTCCGGTCAGGGGCAGCCTGCCGATGGGCGCGCTTCATCGTCATCAAGCCCTGGACGGCGTTTTGAAAATGCCGCCAACTTTTCCGGGGAGAAGAACTTGAGCGTGGCGACCATATGAAGTAGAACAGCCAGGGTGCCCCCTGCCAGCGCCGAATGCCAACACTGGGAATCGATGATGTACGACGTGGTCCTGATATCGCCCCACTACAATTACGACCCCCACGGCCGCCCGTACCCCGATACCGGCGTCGCCGAATTTCAGAACCTGTCGATGATCGTCCCCCTGGGAATCGTACACGTGGCCCAGTACCTGTACGATTGCGGCTTCAAGGTGAAGGTGGTGCACCTGCCCCATGAATTCCGCGCCCTGCAGGCCCTGGGCCTGGACATCGAACGGTTGGAAAGCCCCCTCGAAGCCATCCTGCAGCACTACCCGGCACGGGTCTGCGGACTGCAGGCCCATTTTTATCTCTATGCCGGCGGCGCCGTCCGTATCGCCGCCGTCTATCGAAAACTCTTCCCGCAGAGCACGATCCTGGCCGGCGGCTATATGGCCACCGCCTGCTGGAAACAACTGCTGCAAGCGGCCCCTGACATCGATGGCGTGATTCTGGGCGAAGGCGAGACAACGCTTCGCCGTGTGGTGGAAACCTTGCGGTCCCCCCACGGCAACGGACTCGGGGCCATCGACGGCCTGGCCATCCGAGGCCCCAACGGCGCGTATGTCCACAACCCGGCCCGTGCGGACATCCTGCTGCACTTGGCGCAAATGCCCACCATCAATCCAAAGGCGCCGCCGTTTGACCGCATCCTCTGGCCCACGCGCGGCTTCATGAATATCTCCCGCGGACGCTGCCCCGATGATTGCGCCTATTGCGTGGCCAACAACCGGCAGATCAATCCCCGCCGTTTCCGCACCATGTCGATCGATCGGATTCTGACGCAGCTTGCGATTTATCAGGAAAACGGTATGCAAAGCATCTTTCTGGGTGAAAACCACTTCCTGAATATGGATTTTATGCAAACGCTGATCGAAGAGATTATCCGAGCCGACTTCGACCTGTACTTCGAGTTGGAAACCCATCCGCTCGTATTTACCGACCATCGGTTGCTCGACCGCATGGTGGCGGCCGGTTTCCTGCGTTTCACCTTAGGCTGCGAAAGTGGATCGGACCGATTGCTCAGACGCATGGGACGCCGCTCGAATAAGCGCCAGATCATGCACAGCGTCCGGCAAATCGCGGCGGCGGGGGGGTTGGCCGTAACGTCCTGGATCTGCAACCTGCCCGGGGAGACGGCTGCGGATTTCAAGGCCACGCAAGACCTGATCGATGATGTGGCCGCGGCCGGAGGTTTCGTCTACTGGATCGAAAACCTGCACGTTCTGCCGGGAAGCCCCTTGCACCAAAGCCCCGAAAAGTGGGATATGGAGTTGCTGCTCAAAGACCTGTCGGCGTGGTTCCGCTGGTCCTTGTACTCGAAACGTTATGTCGACTTCGACGATGCCCTGAAAAACCCGCGGCAATATCTCACGCACCTGAACCGGAACAGCACGCCCGAGGCGATGATCACCCGTTTCTACGCCCTGCGCCAACAGGCGCGGAAGCTGGTGCCCCACATGAAAAACAATTTGAAAGCACAGGCCCTACATCTACCCCCAGCCCTAACACAGACGGAACGACGGAATCTTGACTGGTACGCGGAACAGGGATGGAAACTGTGGCTGTTCTAGCGCCGCAGGTCTGGCGTCATCCACTATTAGGTAACACGTGATCTTGCGCCGTCTCGCCCGACGGCTTAACAGGCTGTCAATGCCCACCTGGAAAGGAGGTTCGCATGGCCGGTCTCAAGTCGCTGAAAGCCCTGGGGCTCCCGGATGCGTTCGATATCGATCACCATGGTGAAAAGCCCATCATCGAAACTGAATTCAGGGACAACTTTATCCGCCTGACCTTCACCTTCCCGGGCTACCGCCTCTCACATGCGCCCGGAAAAAAGAGGGCGGCACCCGGCGACCGGGACGCGTTTCACAATGAGATCGGCATTGCCGGCACGGGTTTTCTTTCCGAAAGCGGGAAGCCGCTTCTGCCATCCTTTGGCCGTTTTGTCCAGATCCCGCCGGGCCATCATTACACTTGGCGGGTCAAGAAAGGGCCCTTCCACCGGCGGGTCAACATGCGCATCAAGCCCGCGCAGGAAAATGCCACGGACCAGCAGGCCTGGGAGCTCGAGTTCGACGAAGGGGTCTATCAGAAAGACAAATTCTACCCCGAAGACCTCGTATGCATCAGCAAGCCGTTTTTCATGGACGGCTATCGGGTGCTTGGTATTCATGTGCGGCCTTTTCAGTACAACCCGGTCAAAGAACGGCTGCATTGCTACAGCAACATCGAAGTAACGATCAAATTCCAGCGTGAAGCGCTGGCCGGCAAGCTAAAGCCGGGCGCTGGCGGAGAAGTGCCCCTGTGGACCTATCTGGATCGTTCGCGCAGCCTGGAAGGCTTCGGCAATTTTCTGTTCAACCCGGGCCGTAAGGATTTCGACGATATCCGGCCCCCGCTGCCCGAGCGTGACCTGCAGGAACAGGCCCTGCACCCCATTCCGCAATACCTCATCATCTACGCCCCGCCGTTTGAAGCCGCCGCCCGGAGGCTCAAAGCCTGGAAACAGAAGCTGGGCCTCGCCACCGCCATTGTTCCGACCGCGGCTATCTTTGCACCGACTGAAGACGAAAAGACCGAGCAGGTGCGCCAACTCAAAGCCTACATCCGCAAGCGGCGCCGGGCACGCCTCTCGCCGCTGCGGTATGTCTTGCTTTTCGGCGATGTCGGCAGCATCCCGACGGAGGAACGGCAGCGTCCCGGGGATGCCAATCCGCCTCTGTTTGATACCACCGATTTCTACTATTTCACCCACCGTGATGCCCGGGGGGAAGAATGCCTTCTGCCATGGGTGGCCGGGGGCCGTATACCCGCCCGGACCGAAGCCGAGGGTCTGGCTGTCGTGGACCAGATCATCCGCTACGAAAATGTGCCCCCGGAAGATCCGGATTATTACGGCCGGATGACGGTGGCAGCCTATTTCGAGGATCGCGATAAAAAGGGCCGGCAGGATGGACGCGCCGACAAAGCCTACCTCAAAACCATGGAAACGATCCGTGAGCACATGATTTCCCATGGATTCGAGGTCCACCGCGTCTACGTGACCAACAACCCGAAACCGACCCGCTATGCCGATGGTTCGCCCGTGCCCCTCAAGGTCCGCGAGGCGCTGATCTACAAACACGACGGCGCGGTCGCCACCAAGCGCCTGGTCGACCGGATCAATGCCGGCCAACTCATCATGGGCCATCGCGGTCATGGGGATCGGGGCGGCTGGTTGAACCCCCCCCTAAAAACAGAGGACCTGTCCAGAATTGCAAGCCCGAATCCCACCGTATTTTTCAGCATCAACTGCCGCACGGGAAGTTTTGACAGCGGCCGTGAGAGTTTTGCCGAGAGAATCCTGGCCCTGAACGGCGGGGCCCCCACCCTGATCGCGGCCACCGAGCTTTCCGGCGCCTGGCGCAACGACAGCATGATCAAGGC